>JAKLDU010000055.1 GCA_022703355.1 Deltaproteobacteria bacterium
TACGAGCCGGGGATGGTGGGGATGCCCAGCGACCTTGCCACTTCCTTCGTCCTGGACTTGTTGCCGATGGTCCGAAGCGTCGCGCTCGAAGGGCCGATGAACGCGATCCCGTTCTGCTCGCACATGGCGGCGAAGTTGGGGTTCTCCGAGAGGAAGCCGTAGCCCGGGTGAATGGCGTTGGCCTTCCACCCCAGGGCGGCGCTGATGATGGCCTCGATGTTCAGGTAGCTCTTGGCGGGCTGCGCCGGGCCGATCTGGATGGCCTCGTCGGCACAGGAGATGTACTCCATGTCGCGGTCGGCCTCGGAATACACCACGATGGTCTGAAGGCCCATCTCTTTAGCCGTCCTCAGCACCCTGAGGACCACCTCTCCCCGGTTCGCGATGAGCAGCCTCTTCATACGCCTGCTTTTATGACGCTCCTGTGGGCAAGTCAAGCTTCCGGATGAATAACTCTTAAATATCACACCTTTTTACCGTGCCCCCCGACCCTGGCCGCCCCCCGGATATGGCCTTGAAGATTCCCCTGCCTCATGCTATTCCCAATCAGGGAGAATCCGAGTGGAGACACGAGCGCTGACAACGGGCAAGGAAACCTTCGACCGCTTCCTCCATGAGTACCTTGCGAAGGCCGCCCTCCCGTCGGGGGTCTTCGAGGCGTTCTCCTACAGCCTCAGGGCCGGTGGGAAGCGCATCCGGCCGAGCCTCGCCATGCTCGCGTGCGAATGCGCCGGCGGCACGGGGACCGATGCCCTGCCCGCGGGCCTGGCCATCGAGATGGTCCACACCTTCAGCCTCATCCATGACGACCTGCCCGCCATCGACAACGACCAGTACCGCCGGGGGATCCCCACCTGCCACGCCGCGTTCGGGGAGGCCACGGCCATCCTCGCCGGCGACGCCCTCGTTTTCGAGGCCCTGTCCGTGATCCTGAACGCCCCCTGGCCAAAGGCGGTGAAGCTGGACATTCTCGCCCGCCTGTCGGACTGCTGCGGGGTCAACGGCCTCATTCAGGGCGAGTACGAGGACATCATGGCCGAGGGCAGGCCCCTTTCCTTCCCGGAGGTGGAGGAGATCGACAGGAAGAAGACCTCCCGGCTCTTCGAGCTCTCCCTGTACGCAGGGGCCCGCATCGCCACCCCGGACGCCCGGGTCATCGGCGCGCTCGTGGACTACGGGATCTCCCTCGGCCTTGCCTTCCAGGCGGTGGACGACATCCTGGACCTGACCTCGAACGCGCAAGACCTGGGCAAGACCACCGGCAAGGACGCGGCGCAGGGCAAGGCCACCGTGGTGAAGTCCCTCGGGCTCGCCCGGGCGCGGTCCTGGGCCGGGGAGATGACGGACAGGGCCGTCTCGAGCATCGCCGGGATGGACAACGCCGCCGCGGGGGCGCTCAGGGAAATCGCTTCCGCGATGCTTGAGCGGGTGAGGTAGCCATGGCGTCCCTCCTCGACACCATCTCCTCGCCGAAAGACCTCAAGGGCCTGAGCCTGGCCCAGCTGGAGGACCTCGCCGGCGAGGTCCGCGAGTACATCATCGAGAACGTGAGCCGCTGCGGCGGCCACCTCGCCTCGAGCCTGGGGACCGTGGAGCTCACCCTGGCCATGCACTACGTCTTCAACGCCCCCCAGGACAAGATCCTCTGGGACGTGGGCCACCAGGCCTACGCCCACAAGATCATCACCGGCAGGAAGGCAACGTTTCCGACCCTGCGGCAGACCGGGGGAATGAGCGCCTTCATCAACCCCCGGGAGAGCCCATACGACGCCTTCGTCTCCGGCCACTCGGGCAACGCCATCCCCGCCGCCAGCGGCATCTGCGAGACCATGGCCCGGGCTGGCTGCAAAAAGCACGTCATCGCGGTTATCGGCGACGGCTCGCTTTCGAACGGGCTCACCTTCGAAGGCCTGAACTTCGCGGGCATGAAAAAGCAGCGCCTCATCGTGGTGCTCAACGACAACAAGATGTTCATCTCCCACCGGGTGGGCGCCATCGCCGACTACCTGAGCAGGATCATGACCTCGCGCAAGGTCCGGGAGGTCAAGGAGGGGATCAAGGGCCTCCTCCAGGGCCTGCCCCTCGTGGGCAACCGGATCTACCGGGCGGCCAAGTACATCGAGGGCAACATCAAGGGGGTGGTGGCCGAGGGGCTGCTCTTCGAGGAGCTGGGCTTCCGGTACGTGGGCCCCATCGACGGCCACAAGCTCGACCACCTCATCCAGGCCTTCCAGAACGTCTCCGCCATGGACGAGCCCATCATCCTCCACGTGGTCACCCGGAAGGGCTACGGCTTCGTGCCCGCCATGCGCGACCCCGAGCACTTCCACGGCATCGGAAAGTTCGACCCGGACAGCGGCGAGGTGAAGACCGACGCGGGCACGGTCACCTACTCGGACGTCTTCGGCAAGGCCCTCACGAAGATCGCCCGCAGGGACCCCCGGGTGGTGGCCGTGAGCGCGGCCATGATCACGGGCACCGGCCTGACGGCCTTCGCCCACAAGTACCCGGACAGGACCTTCGACGTGGGCATCGCCGAGGGGCACGCGGTCACCATGGCCGCGGGCATGGCCCTCTACGGGCTCAAGCCCGTGGTGGCCATCTACTCGACCTTCCTCCAGAGGAGCTACGACGAGATCATCCACGACGTGGCCCTGCAGAACGCCCCGGTGATCTTCGCCGTCGACCGGGCGGGGCTCGTGGGCGCGGACGGCCCCACGCACCACGGCGTCTTCGACCTCGCGTACTTCAGGAGCGTTCCCTCCTTCACCATCATGGTGCCCCGGGACCAGCTCATGCTGGAAAAGATGCTCGTGCAGGCCTTCCGGGTCCAGGGCCCCGTGGCCATACGGTACCCCAGGGACCGGATCGTCGCCTCCCCCGCCAGGGCCGGCAGCATCAGGGACGGCGGCGCCGAGGTGCTCAGGGGCGGCGACCGCCTGGTGGTGTTCTGCGCGGGGCCCCTGTGCTACGAGGCGCTCCAGGCGGCCGAAGGGGTCGACGGGGTGGCCGTGGTGGACCTCGTGTACGCCAAGCCCATCGACCGGAAGACCGTCCGGGACCTGGTGGACACCTGCCAGGGGCGGTTCCTCGTGGTGGAGGACGGCTGCATCCAGGGCGGGGTCGGGTCGGCCGTGGTGGAAACCCTGCGTGACCTGAAGTGGCCCTTGAAGTTCGAGCTCCTGGGCATCCCCGACGCCTTCGTGGAGCACGGCTCCCTGGGCGAGCTCAGGAAATCGCTGGGGCTCGACCCCGGGGGCATCCGCAGGGCCATCGACCGGCTCCTATGAGGAAGCGCCTCGACAGCCTGCTGGTGGAGAAGGGCCTGGCGGAAACGAGGTCCAGGGCCGCCGCCCTGATCATGGCGGGCCAGGTGCTCGTGAAGGGCGCGCCGGTCACCAAGGCGGGCACGGCCGTCGACGAGGAAGCGGAGATCCGCGTGAAGGAAGGCCCCCGGCACGTGAGCCGGGCCGGCGGCAAGCTGGAGGCGGCCCTCGACGCCTTCGGGGTGGACCTGAAGGGCATGGTCGTCGTCGACATCGGCGCCTCCACCGGCGGCTTCGTGGACGAGATGCTCAAGCGCGGCGCGTCCCGGGTCTACGCCGTGGACGTGGGGCACGGCCAGCTTCACTGGAAACTGAGGAACGACCCCCGGGTGGTGAACCTCGAGGGGGTGAACGCCCGGACCCTCGACCCCGCGCTCATCCCTGAGCCCTGCGACCTTGCCACCTTCGACGTCTCCTTCATCTCGCTGAAGCTCGTCATCCCGCCGGTGCTTACGGTCCTCAAGCCCGCCGCCCAGCTCGTCGCCCTGGTGAAGCCCCAGTTCGAGGCGGGCAGGGAGCACGTCAAAAAGGGCGGGCTCATGAAGGATTTACAGATCGCCCAGGATATATTACATGATATGGAGGAGTTTCTCATGGCATGGGGTTGCGGGGTTTCGGGAAGCATGCCCTCGCCCGTCAAGGGGGCGAAGGGCAACCAGGAATACCTCGTGCATGCCGTGCGCAAAGGAGAGGAATGAAGATCACCATCGCACGCTATGCGGGCTTCTGCTTCGGGGTCAGAAGAGCCATAGACATCACGTTCAAGGTGCGGCAGAAAAATCCCAACAAGAAGATTTACACGCTCGGCCAGATCATCCACAATCCCCAGGTCATCGACGCCCTCAGGCACCGGGGCATCGGGATCGTCCACGAGATAGACGACACGCGCCTCAAAGAGGGGGACATCGCCATCGTCCGGGCCCACGGCATCTCCCCGGAAAAGAAAAAGACCCTCCAGGACAAGGGGGTGGAGGTCATCGACGCCGCCTGCCCCATGGTCCTCAAGGTCCAGGCCATCATCAAGAAGGCCACCAAAAACGCGGACCTCGTGGTCATCGTGGGGGACAAAAATCACCCCGAGATGGACGCGCACCTGGGCGCGGCAGGGGACAAGGGCATCCTGGTGGAGGACGTCGAAGGCGCGGAAAAGATTTCCCGGGTGGGGAGGCTCGCCGTGGTGGCCCAGACCACCTTCGACGTGGCCATCTACAAGGACATCATCGGGGTCCTGCGCGACAAGGCCGACGTCTTGGACGTCTCCGACACCATCTGCCGCTCCACCGTGGACCGCCAGAACGAGGTGAGGGACCTCGCCAGGGACCACGACACCTTCATCGTCATAGGCGGCAGGGAATCGGCGAACACCAAGCGGCTCGCGGAGATCGCGGCAAAGGAAAAGCGCCAGGTCATCAAGGTGGAGACCCCCGAGCAGCTCGGGGACTTCAACATCCCCCGGGACGCCAGGGTGGCGGTCATCGCCGGCGCGTCGACGCCCCACTGGGTCATCGAGGAGTGCATCAACGCCCTCAAGACCGCCCACACCCACATGGGCATCGAGAACGCGGTGCTGGGCTTCCTGGCCGAGACCCCCCTGCTGCCCTCGCTGGGGGGCATGGGGATCGCCATGGCCGCCCTGGTGTTCTGCGGGCTGGGCTTCTCCTGGGAGGTCCTGCTCACGGTGTTCTTCCTCGCCTTCGCCTGCACCGGCCCGCACCGCAAGGCCAGCCAGTGGCCCCTGTGGGCCGTGTGCACGGGCATCGCCACCTCGCTGTGCCTGCTGAGCTCGGGCCTCATCCCGGGCCTGCTCGTGGTGGGCATCGCCATGCTCCGCCCCATCCTCGACGTGGGCGGGGTGAGCGACTACGTCAGGAGCCTCTACAGCCTGGCCATCTTCGTTCTCATCTCCATGATCACCCCCTTAAGCATCGCGGCGGCGCCCATAAACCCGGGGCTCCTCCTGCTCGCGGCCTATGCCTGCGTCCACTTCCTGGGCGTGGAGATCCTCATCGGCCTCAAGAACATGGAGCGCGACGCCATCATCGGCCGCATGAGCCTCGCCCGGTACGTGCACGAGGAAAACGCCATCCTGGTCATGGAGTACGCCATCATGGGCCTCGCCCTGGCGCTCTTCCTGAGCTTTCCGCTGAAGATCGCGCCCGCCCTGGCCTATGGCCTGCTCCCCCCCCTGTTCTTCCTGGCCAAGGGCATCGACTTTTACAACGAGCAGGTGATCTTCGACAACCGCATGTTCACCATCTACGTGCAGGGGCTCTGGGCGATTCTCCCCGGCATGGGGCTGCTGTGGAAGCTCACGATGATGTAGGGGGCGTTTGAAAAAGCCGTTTGATTTTCATTCACATAGCGCTATCTTTTATAAAAGGCACACGAACAGGAGGTACCACATGGAAGAAAGGAAGCTGGGTGACTACATCGACATCGCTATCCAGCGGGAAATCGAGGCACAGGAATTCTACCTCGGCCTCATGGGCAAGGTTGCCGACCAGCAGGCGAAAGATGCTCTGAAGCTCCTTGCATCGGAGGAAAAGAAGCACGAGGAGTTCCTGGTGAAGTACCGGGACGGCGGGTATCCGGCGGACGGGCTGAGGCTGAACAAGCCCATCGACTACAAGGTCGCCGAGCACATGGACAAGCCCGACATCTCCGGGGACATCGCCAGCAAGGACGTCTACCTCATCGCGGCACACCGGGAGCTCAACTCCTACAACTTCTACATGGGACTGGCCGATCTCCACCCGGCGGGCACGCTCCAGGACACCTTCAGAAAGATCGCGAGCGAAGAGCTCAGGCACAAGGAAAGGGTCGAGTACCTCTATTCCAACACGGCCTTCGCCCAGACGGACGGAGGGTAGAGGCGCCCGTTTGAGCGGTCTGCAGGTCCTGTTCCTTGCCCTGTACGCCCTGGCGATGGCCGTCAGGCTGGCACTCCACGCCCTCAACGTGAGGTCCCTGCGCTCATCCGGCGCCACGGTGCCCGGCGAGTTCCGGGGGATCGTGGACGAGGAGACGCTGGGGAAGATGAGGGACTACACCCTCGCCACGGGCAGACTGGGCATCGTCGAGCACACCGCGTCCGACCTGATCCTCGTCGCGCTGGTCCTGGGGGGCTTCCTCCCCTGGCTGAACGAAGGCGTCTCGTCCCTGGGAGCGGGCTTCGTCCCCTCGGGGGTGATCTTCTTCTTCGCCCTCTCCCTCCTCCTGGGGCTGTTCGAGCTCCCCTTCGAGCTCTACGGCACCTTCGTGGTGGAGAAGCGCTTCGGCTTCAGCACCATCACCCTGCGCACCTGGGTCCTCGACCTGGTGAAGACCCTGCTCGTCTCCGGGGTGGTCCTGGGGGCTTTCCTCGCCGTGTTCTTCAGCCTCGTCGCAGCGTCCCCGAAGGGGTGGTGGCTCCTGGCCTGGCTCTTCTTCGTGGCGTTCCAGCTCCTGGTGTCCTGGCTCTACCCGGTGGTCATCGCGCCGCTGTTCAACAGGTTCGAACCCCTCGCCGACCCCGAGCTCCTGGGCGGGATCACCTCCCTGGCGGAGCGCACGGGCATCCGCGTCAAGGGGATCTTCACGATGGACGCGGGCACGAGGAGCAGGCACTCGAACGCCTATTTCACGGGCATCGGCAAGACGAAGCGCATCGTGCTCTTCGACACCCTGCTCGACAGGCACACCCATGGCGAGATCCTCGCCGTGCTGGCCCACGAACTCGGCCACTGGAAGCTCGGCCACGTGAGGAAGCAGCTCGTACTCTCGGCGACCCTCTCCCTGGCCCTGTTCTACGGGGCCTTTCTCGCGGTGACGCACAAGGCCCTCTACACGGCCTTCGGCTTTCCGGAAGTGTCCCTCTACGCCGGCCTCTTTCTCCTGACCGTCTTCGCCAGGCCCGCCGGCTTCCTGCTGAGCCCCCTGGGCGCCATGCTCTCGCGGCGCTTCGAAAGGCAGGCCGACGATTACGCGTACGCCCTCACGGGGAGCGCGGACGCCCTGGTGAGCGCGCTGAAGGGGCTCGCCACCCAGAACCTGAGCAACCTCCACCCCGACCCGGTCTACGCCTGGTTCTCCTATTCCCACCCCCCCCTGGTCCAGAGGATCAGGCGGCTGAAAGGACTCGGGGAACGCCCTTCTGCGGCTTCCCGCTGACGCTTCCCCGGGCGGACGTGCACGATGATGGAGACCCGCCGGGAGACGTCGCTACGGGCGGCTTCCCGCTGATGCTGCCCCGGGCGGACGAACGGCCGGCCCCGGCGCCCCCGGAAGACGCCCCGGTGGGGGAGCACCCCGGGCGACGCGGAAAACCAGCTTTTTTGCGTATTGACAACCAGGCATGCAACCGGTGACAATACCCCCGGCATGGGAACGATTTCCGACAATGTGCGCGAAGTCCTCGCGCAGATACCCGGGCACGTCGATGTGGTCGCCATCGGGAAAGGCCATCCCCCGGGGGAGATCCGTGAAGCCATCGACGCGGGGATCAGGTGCATCGGCGAGAATTATCTCCAGGAGGCCCGCCTCGTCATCACCGAGCTCGGGGGTTCCGCCCGGTGGCATTTCACCGGTCACGTCCAGAAAAACAAGGTCAAGCTCATCGTCCCCCTCTTCGACCTCATCCAGACCGTTGACTCCCTGCCCCTGGCGGAGATGATCGACGGGCACGCGGGCAGGCTCGGCAAGATCATGCCCGTGCTCATCGAGGTCAACAGCGGCGAGGAGCCCCAGAAGTCCGGGGTGATGCCGGGCGAGGTGCACGCCCTGCTGGAGAAGGTGGGCGCCCTCGGGAATGTCCGCGTGCAGGGGCTCATGACCATGGGCCCCTTTCTCGAAGACCCGGAGGGCCTGCGTCCCTACTTCAGGAACACGCGGGCGCTCTTCGACGAGCTCGTGAAAACGGGCGTCCCCGGGGTGGAGATGAAGCACCTCTCCATGGGCATGAGCGACTCCTACCTCGTCGCCATCGAGGAAGGCGCCACCATGGTCCGCATCGGCACCCGGATATTCGGCCCCCGGGCCTCCTCCCACTGAGGGTCGTCCCCGGGGAAAACCGCCATCCCCCTGTGCCCCGCGGCAGCGGGCTCTCCCGTGCATTCGCGGTGGCGGCCCGGATTCCCGGGGGGCATGAAGGCCAGGGCGTCCCTCATTCGCACACTCCCGCAGGACCACCGGCTTCCCGGTGGGCATGAAGGCCAGGGCGAGGCCGCCCGCCCCTGCCTCTCCCGCCCTGCGGGCCACGAAGAGCGTCCATCCCGAGACGGCCCTTGCCTCCCCTCGCCCCGTCACGTATACTCCCCTCATGGTGATCAGAGAAGAGAACTGCTTCTACCCCGACCACTTCACCTATTCCGACCCCGCGGAGTACGGGTTCCAGAAAGAGGACCTCCTTGTCGACGAGAGGCTCCACTGCTGGTTCATCCAACCCAGGAAGCGCACGGGGCACACTGCCTGCGTCGTGCACCTCCACGGCAACGCCGAGAACATGACCTCCCACATCACCGGCGCCCTGTTCCTGCCGGAGCTCGGCCACGCGGTGTTCGCCTTCGACTACAGCGGCTACGGCAGGTCCAAAGGCATTCCCACCCTGAAGGCCATCCAGGACGACGCCCGGGCGGTGTTCTCCTTCATCTTCGGCAATCCGGAGAAGTTCGGGGACAGGGTCTTCGGGTTCGGCCAGTCCATGGGCGCCTACACCCTGGCCCGGATCCTCCCGGACGTCCCCCGGCTCAAGGGCGCGATCCTCGAAGCGGGGCTCCACTCCTTCCACGACCTCTTCCGGGAGGCCTACCCGCAGATTTCCTGCGAGGTGCCCGACGAGGGCTACTCGGCCCTCGAGACCCTCCCGTTGAGCCCGGTCCCCAAGCTCTTCATCCATGGAACGGGCGATGCGGTGGTCCCCTATGCCCACTCGGTGGCCATGCACGACCGCGCCGCCGAACCCAAGGAGCTCATGCTCCTGGATGGCGTGGGGCACATCGACGCCTTCGCGTCACGGCACGCCCGGGAATACATGCAGAAAATCGTCTCGTTCATCGAGGAGAACTCGTAGGGGCTCCTCTCCCGGGGAAAATGGGGCCCGCCTTGTTCGAGGCGCCCCGGGAAGGCCTCGGGCCTGTCGGAAAAGCACCGGACCCCGCAAGGCCTGCCGGTCCTGTGCCCTCAAGCGGGCGGGCCCGCAGCCGATCAGGCCGCCAGGGCCGGTACGGAGCTCGCCCGACGGCAAACCGCACCGGCTGAACTTTCCCTTCACGGGCGGCAACCGCGTGTGGTAATGATATTCCAGCAGGATCACTGATTAACTATGGGAGGAGCACCGTATGTCAGGATCGGAAGATGCGTTGAAGGAAGCTTTTGCCGGGGAATCGCAGGCAAACCGGAAATACCTGGCGTTCGCGGCCAAGGCGGATCAGGAAGGCTTTCCGCAGGCGGCGAAGCTGTTCAGGGCGGCCGCGGAAGCGGAAACCGTGCACGCCCATGCCCACCTGCGGGCATTGAAGGGCATTCGCTCCACCAGGGAGAACCTCGAGGAGGCGATATCCGGAGAAACTCACGAGTTCACGAGCATGTATCCGGAAATGATCGAGACGGCCAGGGCCGAAGGCAACAAAGAGGCGGAGCGGTCTTTCCGCTTTGCCAACGAAGTGGAAAAGATCCATGCCGGGCTGTATCGGCAGGCCCTCGAGAACCTGGCAGGCGCAAAGGAGTCTTACAGCTACTACGTGTGCCCGGTGTGCGGATTCACGGCGGAGAAGGAAGCCCCGGAGACCTGTCCCGTGTGCGGCGCGAAAGGGAAGATGTTCAAACAGGTCGATTGAGGAAAACCGGTTTCACCCCGCTTCTTTTTTGGTGATTCCCCTCCCCTGTCCGGGCGTGCCCCCCAGACCCGGGGGAGAAAAGCAACAAAGATAATTTGTCCCCGGTGGGATTGAGCATGCCCCCCGGACCCGGGGGAAAAAGGGGGCGGTTCTTTTTTCTTCAGGCCGATTGTGCAGCGTACCCATCGTCGCTGCGTGAAGGGGGTGCTCATGAGAGAGGTTGTGGTCATCGGTGCGGGGCTTCATCGCTACGGGTTTTTCCCTGAGAAAACCAGCGTCGATCTCGGCACGGAGGCGATTTCCCGGGCGCTGCAGGATGCCGGCATGGCATGGGCAGACATCGAGGCCGCTTACTGCGGCACCTTGCAGCCCGGCGTTTCCGGGGGGCATGCCATCTGCAACAGGCTGGGGTTCACGAGCCTGGGCATCACCAATGTGGAAAATGCGTCGGCCAGCGGATCATCCGCATTCCGGGAGGCTTACCTGTCCGTCGCCTCCGGGGAAAACGATGTCGTGCTGGCCTTCGGCGTCGACAGCATCAGCGCCCAGCTCCAGCTGAAGCGGCCCGAACCCGGACCGTCCGGGCCGGAAAACCCGGCGGCACCCGGGTCGAAACCATCCCTCAACGAGGGCGAACCCGGCAAGGGCGAACGGGTGGAGTCGAAGTTCAAAAAGGTGTCTCCCGTCCAGTTCTTTGCGGATCTCGCTCACCATCACATGAAGGAGTACGGCGTCACGCGGGAGCAGCTGGGGCTGGTTTCGGTCAAGAGCCATCACAACGCCAGCCTGAATCCCCACGCGCACTTTCAGAAGCCCTGCACACTGGAGCAGGCCAACAGCGCCCGCATGGTGGCAGACCCCCTGACGGTGCTGCACTGCTGCCCGTGGGATGACGGGGCGGCGGCAGTGATCGTGTGCGCAAAGGAAAAGGCGGGAAGATATACCGACAAGCCGTGCCCGACGGTCGCGGCGTCGGTGAACAGAAGCACCCCGCCGGATGGCGATTTCTTCAACACCCTGACCAGGCTGGCCGCCCGGGAAGCTTACGACAAGGCCGGCATCGGCCCGGAAGACCTGGACCTGGTCGAGCTGCACGACGCCTTCACCATCGAAGAGATCATCTACCTTGAATCCCTTGGCTTGTGTGAAACGGGCCAGGGAGGGAAGCTGGTCCAGGATGGCGTGACGGCCATCACCGGGAAGCACCCCGTCAATACGAGCGGCGGCCTGATTTCCATGGGGCATCCCGTGGGGCCCACGGGGGTGGGCCAGGTGGCCGAGATCCTCTGGCAGATGCGCGGGCAGTGCGGCGCCCGGCAGATTCCCAGGCCCGTCAATTGGGCCCTGGCCCACATGGTTGGCGCGGGCGGCGTCTGCGTCGTTCACCTGTTCAGGAAATGAAAGCTTTACGAATCGTATTTTTCTCTGTATAGAAACATGCTAGGGTGAGAGAAAGTTCGGGTGGGCTGGCTCGAAGAGGAGGTTTTCATTGTGCGGGGGGATGTGCCCCCCGCCTGTGTTTCCGGGGTTGGCCAACCGGCCGTCAGGCCTCTGCCGTGCGGTTCCCCGCTTCCCCCTGGTTCTCCACCACGAAGCCGAGCTTCGTCCCTTCGCGTGCCACCTTCACCCGGGCGCCGTCCCTGATGTTTCCCGCCACGATGGCCCTGCCAAGCCCCGTTTCGAGCTCGCGCTGGAGGAACCGCTTCAGGGGGCGCGCCCCGTAGACCGGGTCGAAGCCTTCCCTGGCGATGAACTCCTTGGCCTCCCCGCTCAGGCTCAGGGTGATGCCCCGCTCTTCGAGCCTCTTCTGGAGATCCTTTACCAGGAGGTCCACGATCTTCTCGATCTCGGGCAGCGTGAGGGCCTTGAAGAGCACCACGTCGTCCACGCGGTTGAGAAACTCGGGCCTGAAGTGCCTGCCCAGCTCCGCCATGACCTGTTCCCTGGCCCGCTCGCTGATCTCGCCCTTGGCCGAGATGCCCTCGATGAGCTCCTGGGAGCCGATGTTCGAGGTCATGATGATGACCGTGTTCTTGAAGTTCACGGTCCTGCCGTGGGCGTCGGTGGCCCGACCGTCGTCCAGGATCTGGAGGAGCACGTTGAACACGTCGTGGTGGGCCTTCTCTATCTCGTCGAAGAGCACCACGGAGTAGGGCTTGCGCCTCACGGCCTCGGTGAGCTGGCCGCCCTCCTCGTACCCCACGTAGCCCGGGGGCGACCCGATGAGCCTCGACACCGTGTGCTTTTCCATGTACTCGCTCATGTCGATGCGGATCATGTTGTCCTCGGAGTCGAAGAGCGCCTCCGCCAGGGTCTTCGCGAGCTCGGTCTTGCCCACGCCTGTGGGGCCCAGAAAGATGAACGAGCCGATGGGCCGCCTGGGGTCCTTGATGCCCGAGCGCGCCCGGAGCACCGCGTCCGCCACCGCCTGGACCGCCTCGTCCTGGCCCACCACCCGCCCGTGCAGGATGTCGTCGAGCCTCAGGAGCTTCTCCTTCTCGCCCTCCACCAGCCTGGTCACGGGGATGCCCGTCCAGCGGGAGATGATCTCCGCGATGACGTCCTCGGTGACGCTCTCGCGCACCATGGCCTTCTCCCTGCGGGACGCCTGCTCCGCTTCCAGAAGCCTTTTCTCCAGCTGCGGGAGCTTGCCGTGCCTGAGCTCGGCGGCCCTGTTGAGGTCGTACTCGCGCTCGGCCTTTTCGATCTGGTGCCTGGCCCCCTCGATCTCCTCCCTCAGGGCCACGACCTTGTGGATGGCCTGCTTGTCCTCCTCCCACCGTGCCCTCATGACGTCTGCCTGGGACTTCAGCTCGGAGAGCTCCGCCCTGAGCTCGGTCAGGCGGGCCTTGCTCGCCGCGTCCTTTTCCTTTTTCAGGGCGGCCTCCTCGATCTCCAGCTGCATGACCTTCCGGGTCAGCGTGTCGAGCTCTGCCGGCATGGAGTCGATCTCGGTGCGGATCATGGCGCACGCCTCGTCCACGAGGTCGATGGCCTTGTCCGGCAGGAAGCGGTCCGTGATGTAGCGGTTCGACAGCACGGCCGCGGCCACGAGCGCGGCGTCCTGGATCTTCACCCCGTGGTAGACCTCGAAGCGCTCCCTCAAGCCCCTGAGGATGGAGATGGTGTCCTCGGTGGAGGGCG
>JAKLDU010000056.1 GCA_022703355.1 Deltaproteobacteria bacterium
TTTCCCGAGGAAAGGTCCTCTTCAGCCAGGCTGAGCTTGCTGTCGCGCATGATCGACGTGCACCCCGACAGCTGGGACACGAGGATGGACAGGGAGAGTAAAAGCAAACACGCTCCCCTTGCCGATAGTGCTCTTCGCATATATTTTCCCTCCGTGAGCATCGACGATACTCCTGGAGATGGCCAGACCAAGACCTATCCCGCTGTGGCCTCTCGTTGCCTTCGATTGGTAAAACTTCTCGAAGATCAGTGGTATGTCTTCGTCGGGAATGCCGATCCCGTGGTCCTCGATCTCTATGATGACGTCGTCGTCCTGCCTGCCGAGCCTCAGTTCTACGTCGGACCCCTCGCCAGAGTATTTGATGGCATTCTGCGTCAGATTTGTCAACACCCGCAAGATCTTGTTCCGGTCCAGCGGGACGCTCAGGCCTTCGGGCAGATAGCTCACCTTGAGGCCGATCCCCCTCTTCCCCGCATAAGGCTGGATTTCGGAAAGGAACTGATGGACCACCTGGTTGATGCCGTGGGGCTCGATCTGGAGCTCCACCATGCCGCCCTCGAGCTTCGAGATCTCCAGGAGCTCGGAGATCATCTGGAGCAGCCTCTCCATGCCCTGCTGCATGATGGTGATGAGCCTCTTCTGGCGCTCGTTGAGGTCGCCGGTCAACCCCTCCATGAGCAGGTTGGCCGCCTCCTTCATGGACGTGAGCGGCGTCCTGAGCTCGTGGGAGACGATGGAGATGAACTCCGACTTCATGTTGTCGAGCTCCTTGAGCCGGAGCGACATGGTGTTGAAGGACTCTGCGAGCATGCCCAGCTCGTCCTTGGAGTACAGGGGGATCCGGTAGGAGAAGTCGCCCTGGGCGATGTGCCTGATCCCGGTGCGGATGGAGACGAGGTCGTTGGTGATGCTCTTGTAGATGATCAGCGGGATCATGAGGCCGATGGTGGCCGCTATCCCCAGGGCCCACCAGGTGGAGAGCTTGATCTGCTCCCCGAGGCTCTTGAGCAGGACGATCTTGTCGTCGAGGGAGTCGAGCACGACCCGGTTGACGAGCCTGGCCGACTTGACCATGCTGTCCATGGACCTGCTGTTTTCCTTGAAGATTTTCTCCAGCCCCTTGGGGTCGGTGGGGGGCTGGGCGAGGTAGGGGTGGAAGCGCTCGAGATACCGGCCCCACACCTGCATGCCCGATTTCACCGCCCGGATCTCCTCGGGATCGGTGCAGACCCCCTCCAGGCAGAGGTATTCCCAGGCCCGGGTGATGGCCTCCTCGCGCTGGTCGATGACGGTCTTGTACGACTCCTTCTGCAGGAGCAGGTACTGCTTCGAGGTCTCCTCCAGGGAGATGAGGTCGTTGATGAGATTGTCCGCCATCTCCTTCTTGTGCTGGTCCAGGTAGTAGATGTCCGCCGTGACGTTGGCAAGCCTCGAGGAGACGTACACGAGAAAAACCGCGAGCCCGAGGAGCACGATGACGAACACCGCATAGGCCACGATGAGCTTCTCGAGCAAGCCGGGCTTCTTCATGCTCAAGGATTATAGCCCGGGGCCCGATAAAAGTACATGGAGAGATTATGACCGACACGCTCATATCGGCCCTGCGGGCCAACAGCACGCTGCTCGCCAACGCCTCCTCCAACGTGGCGAACATGAACAGCCGGGATTACAAGCCCTTGAGGACAACCATCACCGAAGGGGCCACCGGGGGAGTCGAGACGGTCATTACGCGATCGGTCGAGCAGGGGGCGCCCACGGAAGACGGCCACCAGGCTTCCACCGTGGATCTTCCCCGGGAGTTCGCAGACATGATCCTGGCACAGCGTGGCTTCGAGTCGGCCCTCGCGGCCATCAGGACTCGCGAGGACATGATGGCCGACCTCATGGAGACCCTCTCCCCCGGAACATAGCCGCCTTCGCCGGACAACCCCCTCCGGCCCGCCTTCCAACCCCCTCCCGCGCAGGGAAGAGGTGTACAACTCGTCAGAATTGGGCTATGCTCACATTCCTATGATCACTGACATCCTCTACCGGTGCCCGAGCTGCGGAAGATTCGACTGGCTCGAAGGAAACCTGTGCAGGCACTGCGGCGTGGGCTTCCGCCTCGTTTCCCGGTCGATCGTCGAGATCGGCGGCGACAGGAAGCCCATCTCCCACTGGTACCGCAGGATACTTTCCTTCGACCTCCCCGCGAACCGGGAGGGCGTCATCCTCTCGAGCGGCCGCGTAGCGCTTTCCCGGGAGGCCCACCGGGGCACCTTCAAGGGCTTTTCGGGGGTGACGGCCCGGCGCTACACGAGGCTGCCCTTCGACCGGGGCGGGCTCACGCTGAAGGAGGGGGAGCTGGTCTTTTCGGGCGGGAAGGAATCCCTCACCGTCCCCCTGGGGGATGTCGTCGCCCTCACCATCGAATCGGACACCATCATCGTCATCAGCCGCCTTCTGGGGGTGCTGTTTTTCGACTTCCTCGCTGAGTCGGGCAAGAAGTGGGAGGACCTGTTCCGTCACGCCCTGGAACGGTTCCACGCGCCGCGCAGGATCGTCGAGTTCTATCCCCGGCTGCGCTTCGAGGACAGCTTCAGGCCGTCCCCGGCAAAGGCCCCCGGGCATCAGGCATTGGCCATGCCGGTGAAGATGTGGTACCCCTCGAACACGAGCCTGCTCTTCACCGTGGTGAGGGCGCTTGCCCGGCCGGTCATTGAGAGGCTCTACTCCGTGGAAATCCGGGGACTCGAAAACATACCCGAGACCGGCTCGGCCCTGCTCATGTCGAACCACACGTCCTTCATGGACTCCATCATCCTGGGCACGTTCCCCAGGCGCCACATCTGGTTCATGGCCAAGAACTCCGAGTACCGCAACCCCCTCATGACCTGGGCCCTGATCCGGGCGCGGTCCTTCCCGGTGAGGCGCTACACCGTCGACGTGGCCGCGATGCGCAACGCCATACGGATCGTGCAGCAGGGTCACATCCTGGGGATCTATCCCGAGGGCGAGCGGTGCTGGGACAACTCGCTTCTGCCCCTGCGCTTCGGCGCCATGCGCCTGGCGCTCGCGCTGGGCAGGCCGATCATCCCCGTGGGGATCTCGGGGGCCTACGAGCTCATGCCCCGGTGGGAGTCGTCCCTCGAAAAGTCCCCGGTGAGGATACGCATCGGCGAGCCCTTCCTGCTCGACCACGTCCCGGGACCGCGGCAGACGAAGGACCACGTGTTCCAGGCGCGGGAAAAAGTGCGGGAGAGCATCTCGGCCCTGCTGGGGGACGCCTGTTGAGCTTCGTGCGCGTGATCCCACTGGGAGGGGTCCGGGAGTTCGGGCTCAACTCCACGGTGATCGAGACGGGCTCGGGCTCCGTCCTCGTGGACGCGGGCCTCATGTTCCCCAAGTTCAACCTCACGGGCATCGACCAGATCATCCCCGACTTCACCTATGTGAAGGAAAACCAGGAGTCCTTCGAGGGCATCATCCTCACCCACGGCCACGAGGACCACATCGGCGCCCTGCCCTACCTCCTCAGGGACGCCCCCATCCCGGTGTACAGCCACCCCTTCACCCTGGAGATGGTGAAGAAGAAGCTCAAGGAGTTCGAAGTGCCCGGGCCGGTGAAGCTCATCGGCGTGCTCCCCGGGGACAGGATCACGCTGGCCGGCATGGAGGTCTCCTTCATCGAGGTGGCCCACTCCACGCTGGGCTGCTACTCCCTGCACATCCAGACGCCCCAGGGCTCCATCGTCCACTCCGGCGACTTCAAGGAGGCGCCTGCCCCGTACGGCGGCATCGGCCCCGGGGTCAGGCTGTTCCTGTGCGAAAGCACCAACGCCGAGGTGGACCCGCGCTCCTGTGACGAGAGTGCGGTCAGGCAGACCATCGACGCCATCGTGAAGAAAACGCCCGGAGCGGTGGTGGTGTCGACCTTCTCCAGCCACGTGCGCCGAATCCGGATGCTTTACGACCTGGCCGTGGAGAACGGGCGCAAGATCGCCATCATCGGCAGGAGCATCAACCAGGTGGTGGACATCGCAAGCGACCTGGGCGCCCTCGAGCTCGACTCCCGCGATCTCCTCAAGGCCGAAGAGATCGTCTGCCTCGACCGGAGCAAGGTCATGATCATCTGCACGGGCACCCAGGGCGAGATGTACTCCGTGCTCTCCCTCATCGCCCGGGGCTGGCACAAGTTCAAGGTGAAGGAAGGCGACTCCGTGGTCATCTCCGCGCGGATCATCCCGGGCAACGAGCTGGCCATCACCCGGTGCATCGACCGGCTCATCGACTCCGGGGGCAGGGTCTACTACCCCGACGTGGCCCAGGTCCACGCCACGGGCCACGCATCCCACGAAGAGCTCCTGAAAGCCGTCTCCCTGCTGGGGCCCGAGCACCTCATGCCCGTTCACGGCGAGCTCAGGCACATGAAGGCCCTCGCCGAGATGGTGGAGGCGCTGCCGGGCACGAGGCCCGGGATCATCCTGGCCAGGCCCGGCCAGGTCTGGACCCTGACCGCCGAAGGGGTCGCGCTCACCGGGGAGACGGCCCACGGCAGGTGCTTCGTGGACGGGGAGCTCACCGGCGACATCCGGGACGTGGTGCTCCGGGACCGCAGGCACATCTCCGAGGGCGGCCTGGTGGTGGCGTTCATGGCCGTCGACACGGGCCGGCCCGACATCGTGCTTGGCCCGGACATCATGTGCAAGGGCGTGGTCCCGGCGAGCATGGAGCAGGAGCTCATCGACGACATCCGCTCCCACGCGCGGGAGGTCCTCGAGTCGTGCCTCGACAAGGAGCTCAACGTCCAGTCGCTCCAGAACAGGATCAGGGAGGGACTGGGCTCCCGGCTCAAAGCGAGGCTCGGGAAGAAACCCATGGTTATCCCCATCATCATGGAAATTTAGGAGACGGGTTTGGCGGACGCACCCATCGCGGGCTTGATTTCTCTGATATTTTTGGTATGGACAGGGAAGCGGCTCGTGGTCGCCCCCCCGTTCGGGGCGATGAGCGCCGCGGGGATGCGCAGGTAGATGGCAGCGTCACGGAGAGGTTCCCAGATGGCGAAAAAGAGCAAGGAAGCAAAAGTTCCCTTCCCCGTCGCGGGGTTGTCCATGATCTTCGTCGCGGTCTTTCTCTTCCTGGCCCTCGTCTCCTACGACCCGGCCGACCCCAGCTGGAATCACCGGGTGGGCGAAGGCGTCCCGATTCACAACTGGATGGGGTTCATCGGCTCCTGGATTGCCGACGGCCTGTACATCATCTTCGGCATCACGGCCTTCTTCATCCCCTACTTCCTCACCGAGTACGGGGTCCGCTCGCTCAGGCGGCTGGGCATGCCCTCCTGGACCAAGGTTCTGAGCACGTTCATCATCTTCTTCGTGACCCTGGCGCTGCTGGGGATCTTCCTCCCGGAGATCAGCCTCTTCTCCACCAAGATGCCGTCCGGGGGCGTCATCGGCGGCATCATCGGCAGCGCCCTGTACGCCTACCTGAGCGCCTGGGGCTCGCTGATCCTGCTCCTCATGCTCCTGTGCGCCGGGGCGGTCATCGGCTACGACATCGCCACCCCCTACCACGCGCTCCTCGACCTCAAGGACAGCCTCCGGGAAAACTGGGAGGTGCGGGGCCAGCGCAAAGAGCTCGAAAAGCAGGCCAGGGCCGCCCGGGGAGGGAGGAGGAAGGAGAGCCGCGGGGCCGACGGGGAAAAGCCCGCGCGGGAAGGCCAGGCCGAGAAGAAAGAACCCCAGATCACCATCGCCGGCGCCGGCGCCGGGGGGGACGACAAGGTTATCGCGGAGATCCCCAAGCAGGCCACCCTGGACTTCGTGCACAACTACCACATCCCGCCCCTGTCCCTCCTGACCAAGCCCCCGGCGAGGAACCGGACCATCACCGAGAAGGAGCTCAGGGCGAACGCGGCGCTCATCATCTCCAAGCTCAAGGACTTCGGGGTGGACGGGGAGATCCTCGAGATCAAGCCCGGCCCCGTCATCACCATGTACGAGTTCACCCCGGCGCCGGGCATCAAGATCAACAAGATCGTGTCGCTCGCCGACGACCTGGCCATGGCGCTGAAAGCCTCCCCGGTGCGCGTGGTGGCTCCCATCCCCGGCAAGGACGCGGTGGGCATCGAGATACCCAACCGGAGCCGGGAGATGGTGTACCTGAAGTCGGTCCTCGCCAGCAGGGAGTTCGTCATGTCCAGCGAGCCCCTGACGCTCGCGCTCGGGTCCAACATCGAGGGGCTGCCCACGGTCACGAGCCTGGCCAAGATGCCCCACCTGCTCATCGCGGGAGCCACGGGCACGGGCAAGAGCGTGGGGCTCAACACGATGATCCTGTCCCTGCTCTACCGCTACGACCCCTCCGAGCTCAAGTTCATCATGATCGACCCCAAGCGCATCGAGCTCTCCCACTACGAGGGCATCCCCCACCTGCTCTACCCCGTGGTGACCAACGCCAAGGAGGCCATCCCGGTGCTCCGGTGGGCCGTGGCCGAGATGGACGTGCGCTACGAGTGGTTCCGGGACCTGGGCGTCAAGGGCATCGACTCGTACAACAAGAAGGTGAAGAAGACGGAGAAGAACCCGCCCACCACGCTCGCCACCCTCAAGGACGAGAACGAGAAGACGGGCCTGCTGCCGAAGCTCGTCATCGTCATCGACGAGATGGCCGACCTCATGATGGTGAACAAGGAGGTGGAGACCTTCATCGCCCGGCTCGCCCAGATGGCGCGCGCCGCGGGCATTCACATGGTGGTGGCCACCCAGCGCCCCTCGGTGGATGTCATCACCGGCCTCATCAAGTCGAACTTTCCCTCGAGGATCTCGTTCCGGGTGTCCTCGAAGATCGACTCGCGGACCATCCTCGACTCCTCGGGGGCGGACCAGCTCCTGGGCATGGGCGACATGCTCTTCCTCACCCCGGGCAACTCCGGGCTCGTCCGCATCCATTGCGCCTTCGTCTCCGAAGACGAGCTCGACGCGGTGGTGGACTTCATCCGCGCCCAGGGAGGGCCGGAGTACATCGAGGGGCTCACCGACCAGATCGCCCAGCTCGCCCGGGAGGACGAGGGGGGAAACGGGAACGGCAACGGCGGGGTCCCCGAGGGCGAGTACGACGCGGTGTACGACGAAGCCCTCGAGTTCGTGACGAACAAGGGCACGGCCTCCATCTCGCTCATCCAGCGCAGGTTCCGCATCGGCTACAACCGGGCCGCCCGGATCATCGAGCAGATGGAGCGCGAAGGCATCCTCGGCCCCTCGGACACGGCCGGAAAACCAAGAAAGGTACTGGTGACACCCTATGCCTCTGAACTGGAAGAATGAGCTCACCCTCGCCCTGGCAATTCTTCTCCTGGCGTTCTGCGGGCCGGTGCGGGCGGAGAACCTGAAGAACATCCAGCGCCACTACATGAAGCACCAGGACTTCACCGTGAACTTCACCCAGGACACCTACCAGGTGCTCGTGAACAAGACCGTGCACTTCACCGGCAAGGTCTCCTACAAGCGCGACACGGGCGTGCGGATGGACGTGATCAAGCCCGAGCGGCAGATCATCATCCTCAAGGGCACCACCGTGCTCGTGAACCTGCCCGACCAGGGCACGACCCAGACCCAGGAGCTGCCCCCGGAGATGGCCACCCAGAACGTGCTCGGCTTCTTCTCCGGCCTGGACACCATCGGCGAGGGCTACGAGATCAGGGAGAGCGACGAGGCGCTGTTCCTCTACCCCAAGGGCGGCTCGGGCCACATCACCGTGTGGACGGACAAGGACCACGGCATCCGGCGCATCCTCCTCAAGGACGCCACGGGCAACCAGAGCGACATCCGGCTTGCGGGCTACCGGTTCGACGCGGGCGTCCCCGCCGACCTGTTCAGCCTCAAGGACGTCAGGAGCACCCCGAAGAAGCCCGAGCCAAAAGTTCCGGCAGCAGAAGAATGAGCCGGGGCCGGCCGGCCGAGCGCCCGCATGGTTCCCCCCGCGGGTGAAGGCATTCATTGCCCGGCGACATAAGTGCCTGACTGCTGAGCACCCGAACGATCCCCCCGGACGGTCATTCCTCCGCCCGGCCTCTGGACAAGAGGCTTTTTCCGTGTAAAATGGAAGGCATCCCCGGCAGGTGCACAGCCCGGGGAGACACGGGCGGGGAAAGTGCTGCTCCCGCCCCTTCAAGGGGGGTGTATGCGCGACGGATCCAGGCTCATGGGCGAAGCCACGGCCTTTCTGGCCCTGTTCCTCGACAACCTGGGCGTGCTCGTGTTCATGAGCTCGATCCTCATGTTCACCTTCAACTTTCCCGCGGACATCATCTTCGGGCGCATGGTGCCCGGCACGGCCATGGGCGTGCTCTTCGGCGACCTCGTGTACACGTGGCTCGCGATACGGCTGAGGAAGAAGACCGGCCGCACCGACGTCACCGCCATGCCGCTGGGCCTCGACACGCCCTCCACCTTCGGCATGGCCTACGCCGTCATCGGACACGCCTACATCGCCACCAAGGACGCGGTGCTCACCTGGCACATCGGGATGTGCACCCTGTTCATGATCGGCGTGGTCAAGGTGGTCACCTCGTTCCTGGGCGGCTGGATCCAGCGGGTCATCCCCACGGCCGGGCTCCTGGGCTCCATTGCCGGGGTAGGCCTCCTGCTGCTGGGCTTCCTGCCCCTGGTGGAGATCTTCAGCGAGATCGTGGCGGGCATGGTCGCGCTGGGTCTGATCTTCGCCGTGCTCCTGGGGAGGCTCGAGCTCCCGGGCCGGATGCCGGGGGTGCTCCTGGCCGTGCTCCTGGGCACCGCGATCCACTTCTTCCTGGGCTGGGCGGGGTGGATTCCCGAGTTCAAGGCCCCGGTGATCCAGGTCTCCCTGAGCATACCCGCCCTGTCGGCGGACTTTCTGCGGGACCTGCCCCGGGCGCTGCAGTACCTGCCCATCGCCATCCCCTTCGGGATCCTCACCATCGTGGGCGGGATCAACAACACCGAGAGCGCCCGGCTGGCGGGTGACGACTACCGGACCCGGGACATCCTGCTCACCGAGGCGCTCACGTCCCTCGTGGCGTCCTTCTTCGGCGGCATCGACCAGACCACGCCCTACATCGGGCACCCGGCGTACAAGAAGATGGGGGCCACCTACTGGTACACCCTCCTCACCGGTCTGCTGGTGGGGGCGAGCGCCCTTTTCGGGGTGCTCTCGCTGGTCGTGAGCCTCATCCCCCGGGCCGTGCTGGCGCCCGTCTTCATGTTCATCGGTTTCGAGATCGTGCGCCAGGCCTACCGCGAGTCTCCTCCCGAGCACTCCCCGGCAGTGAGCTTCAGCTTCCTGCCCGTCGTCGCCAGCCTGGTCATGATCATCCTGGCCCAGTTCCTGGGAGCGGCGGGGATCACGCCGGACAAGCTCCCGGCGAGGCTCGCGGCCATGCTCCAGGCCCTCACCGTCCTGAGCAACGGTTTCATCATGACCGCCCTTTTGTGGGGAGGCATGATGGCCTTCGTCATCGACCGCAGGCCCCGCCTGGCGGGCCTCTACGCCCTCGTGTGCGCGGCCCTGACCCTCTTCGGCATCATCCACTCCGTGCTCCCCTCGGGCGAGGTCTACCTCCCCTGGCACGCCCCTTCGAGCGCGCCCTGCACCATAGCACTGGGCTACGCCCTCCTGGCCGCCGTCTTCCTCCTCCTCAAACACCCGCCCGTGCCCCCCTTCGGGCCGGACCAGGTCAAGCACCGGACATAGAGGAACCGGCGCGAGGGTGGCATCGGGCTTGCCTCCACGGATCCGGGAGACGGGGGGAGCCGGGGGAATAATCAGGACGGACCGCAGCGCTGCCACCTGGAATGGCGCAGGAGGCCGCCGTACTCGCGGCGGGAAGGAATCGTCGGGCCGGACCGCAGCGTTGCCCCCTGACCCGGGAGGAGGGGAAGCGACGGCGTTCCACCGCCGGAGGGATGGTGAGAAGCCCCTACAGCACGGCCAGGGCGTCGGCCACGGCCATGCCCTCCCGCGTGGGGCAAAGCCTCCCGGAAATCACCCGGACGAGGCCCGCCTCTTCCCGGTCGCGGATCTGCGGCCCTTTTTCCCACAGGAGGTCCACGCCGTACCTGAGCCTGTATTCCTCCAGGTCGATGCCCTCTTTCATCCGCAGGCCCAGGAACAGGGCCTCGAAGGCGAGCTGGGCGGCGGAGAGGTCCTCGGAGCCCCTGACGGGCTTCTCCCCGGCCCTGAGGGAGCCCAGGTACCCCTCGATGCTGCCGTGGTTCCACCAGCGTCTCGCCCCCCTGAAGGAGTGGGCCGAGGGGCCGAGCCCGAGATAGGGGGTGTGGTCCCAGTACTTCCGGTTGTGGCGGGAGGTTGTGCCGGGTTCCCTCGCATAGTTTGACACCTCGTAGTGGAGGTAGCCGGCCCCCTCGGCCAGTTCGGAGGTCTTCAGGAAGAACTCCCGCAGGTCTTCCTCCGATCGGCCTTCGATCTCGCCCTTCCCGAACTTCAGGCCCAGCGGCGTGTCCCCCTTGAGCTCCAGCTCGTAGCAGGACAGGTGCTCCGGCCCGAACGCGAGGGCCTGTTCAAGAGAGGCCCGCCAGGAGGCGAAGCCCTGCCCGGGGAGGCCGTAGATCAGGTCGAGGCCCACGCTGTCGAAGCCCGCGGACCTTGCCGATGAAAGTGCGGCTAGGGCCTGTGCGCTGTCGTGCCTGCGCCCCAGGAACTCAAGCTCGCGGTCGTCGAAGGACTGGACCCCCAGGTTGATCCGGGTTACCCCGAGGCTTCTGAGCTCCCGCAGCTCGTTCCGTCCCCAGTCGGCGGGATTGGCCTCGACGGTGATTTCCGCCCCGGGCAGGATGCCGAAGACCTCCCGCGCGCGGTCGAGCAGCCTCCCCATGTCCCCGGGACACAGGAGCGAAGGCGTCCCCCCGCCGATGTACACCGTGTCGAAAGGGGGAAACTCATCGTGCCACAGGGCCATCTCCTGAAAGAGCGCCTGGAGGAAATCGCCCATGCTCCCGGTGTCCGTGCAGGAAAAGAAGTCGCAGTAGCCGCACCTGGTCAGGCAGAACGGGATATGGATGTAGAGCCCGGGCGAAGCCGGGGGTTTCCCGGTCATGAATTTGTGTCGGACTTCAGAACCGCCAGGAAGGCGCTCTGGGGGATGGACACCGAGCCCACCATCTTCATGCGCTTCTTGCCCTCTTTCTGCTTTTCGAGGAGCTTGCGCTTGCGGGTGATGTCGCCGCCGTAGCACTTCGCCGTGACGTCCTTGCGGAAGGGCGAGATGGTGGAGCGGGAGATGATCTCCCCGCCGATGGCTCCCTGGATGGCGATCTTGTACATCTGCCTCGGGATCTCTTCCCTGAGGCGGTCGCAGGCCTGGACGCCCCGGGCCCGCGCCCGGTCGCGGTGCACGATCTGCGACAGGGCGTCCACCTTCTCGCCGTTCACCAGGATGTCGAGGAGCACGAGGTTGCTCTCGCGGTAGTCGATGAGCTCGTAGTCGAAGGAGCCGTAGCCCTGGGTCACGGACTTGAACCGGTCGTAAAAGTCGAAGATGACCTCGGAAAGGGGCATCTCGTAGGTGAGCTCCACCCGGCCGGGGCCGGGGTAGTGCATGTTCGAGTTCACGCCGCGCTTCTCGATGCACAGGGTCATGACCGCGCCCAGGTACCGGTCGGGCATCATCATGGAGGCCCGGATATACGGCTCTTCCCCCTTGTCGATGGCCATGGGGCCGGGGTAGTGGGCGGGGTTGTCCACGTAGATGACCTCGCCGCCCTTGAGGGTGAACCGGTAGCGCACGCTGGGCACGGAGAGGATGATGTTCAGGTCGTACTCGCGCTCGAGGCGCTCCTGGACGATGTCGAGGTGCAGCAGGCCCAGGAAGCCGCACCGGAAGCCCTGGCCCAGGGCCACGCTGGAGTCCTTCTCGTAGATGAAAGCCGCGTCGTTGAGCTTGTACTTCTCCATGGCCTCGGCGAGGTCTTCATAGTCGTCCGAGGCGATGGGGTAGATCGACGCGAAGACCACGGGCTTGGCCTCCTTGAAGCCCGGCAGGGGATTGTCCACGGGCCTGTCGTTGTTGGTGATGGTGTCGCCGATGCTCACGGAAGAGACGGTCTTCACCCCCGCGATGACGTAGCCCACCTCGCCCGCGGAGAGCTCGTCGCGCTTCTGCCGGGATAGGCCGAAGTGGCCCACCTCCTCCACGCGGTACACGGAACCGTTGAACATGAACCGGATGCTGTCGCCGGCCTTGACGGTGCCGTCGAAGACGCGGCAGTTGATGACCGTGCCGCGGTAGGCGTCGTAGTGGGCGTCGAAGATGAGAGCGGCGAGCCGGGCGTCCGGGTCGCCCGTGGGGGGCGGGATGCGCTCCACCACGGCCTCGAGGATGTCCTCGATGCCCGTGCCCTCCTTGGCGGAGCACCTCAGGTGGGTGTCGGGGTCGAGGCCCAGCTCGGAGTCGATCTGCTCGATGACCCGCTCGATGTCGGCGGAGGGCAGGTCGATCTTGTTGATGACGGGAATGACCTCGAGGTTGTGCTCCATGGCGAGGTAGAGGTTCGCGAGGGTCTGGGCCTGGACGCCCTGGGCGGCGTCGATGAGCAGGAGCACGCCTTCGCAGGAGGCCAGCGACCGGGAGACCTCGTAGGAGAAGTCCACGTGCCCGGGCGTGTCGATGAGGTTCAGGGAGTAGGTCTTCCCGTCCTTCGCCTTGTAGGGCAGCGTGATGGCCTGGCTCTTGATGGTGATGCCGCGCTCGCGCTCGATGTCCATGTTGTCGAGCATCTGGTCCTTGTAGTTGCGCGTGTCGCAGCCGCCGGTCTTCATGATGAGGCGGTCGGCCAGGGTGGATTTTCCGTGGTCGATGTGTGCAATGATGCTGAAATTACGGATGTCCTTCATTCACGTTCCTTCTCTGGTGTCGTATTCGAAGTGGCGCTGTTTGTCAATGGGCTGCTTCCCGGCGGGCCGGGCGGAGCCAACAGGCTTAAGAAACAGACAGGATCTTTTCCAGGAACGGGTGGTGCCGCGTCCGAGCGGGGCTTTCCCG
>JAKLDU010000057.1 GCA_022703355.1 Deltaproteobacteria bacterium
GGCCCACCAGATCAGGACCTTCCTGCCGCCCAGGAAACCGAAGGCCCCCGGATAGGGGCGCGTCACCCCGCGGATGAGGTTGAAGACCTCGCGGGCGCTTCTGTCCCAGGAGATGTGGCCGTCCTCGGGCTTCCTGCCGCCGAAGTACGATCCCCTCTGAAGGTCCTGGGGGGTTTTGGGGATGTCGCCCCTGCGGATGCGGGGAAGAATGGCATCGAGCATGCGCGAGGCCGCCTCCTCGAGCCTGCCGAAGAGCACGACCGCCGTGTCGTCCGGACCGATGGCCACCTCCTCCTGGGCCACGATGGCCCCTGCGTCGGGCTTTTCCACCATCTCGTGCAGGGTGACCCCCGTGGTCTGCTCGCCCCTGACAAGCACCCAGTTCACCGGGGCCCTTCCCCGGTAGGCGGGCAGCAGCGACCCGTGGAGGTTGTAGGCCCCCAGGGGCGGGATGCGGAGAATCTCCCCGCTTATCAGGTGCCGGTAGTAGAAGCTGAAGACGATGTCCGGCTTCAGCGAAGCCACGCGGCTCGTCCACTCGCCGGTGTTGGGGCTTTGCGGGGTGACGTGCCCGATTGCCTTCTCCCGGCACAGGCCCGCCACGGAGCCGAACCAGATGTTCTCATCCGGGCTGTCCTCATGGGTGAAGACCAGGGGTATCTCGAAGCCGTGCGCCAGGAGCTTCTTTATCCCCAGCACCCCCATGGTGTGGTAGGCGAACACCACCGCCTTCATCTAGTAGATCCTCCTGACCGTGTAGGAGGGCCTGCTCTTCACCTCGCGGTAGATCCTGCCCACGTACTCACCCATGAGCCCGAAGGCCAGGAACTGGGCCCCCATGAAAAAGAATAGCACGGCGAACAGGGTGAACACGCCCTGGGCCGCCCAGTGGGCGCCGAAGTAGAGCCGGGCCACGGCGAGGAAGGCGCCGAAGCCCATCCCGAAGAAAGCCATGAAGAAGCCGAGGTAGAGCATGAGCTTCAGGGGGAACTCGGAAAACGAGGTGAGGAGGTCGAACTGGAGGGAAACGAGCTTGAGCAGGGAGTACTTGGACTCGCCCGCGAAGCGCTCGTTGTGGCCCACCTCGATCTCGGCGATGCGCTTGGCGAAGGTGGTGGCGAGGGCCGGGATGAAGGTGGAGCGCTCGCGGCTGTTCACCATGTGCTCCACCACCTCCCTGCGGTAGGCCCTGAGCATGCACCCCCAGTCGTTGAGCTTCACGCCCGTGATCTTCCTGGCCATGGCGTTGACGGCCCGGCTCGCGATCCGCCTGAACAGGGTGTCCTGCCGGCCCATCCTGATGGTGCCCACCACCTCGTAGTCCCCCTCCTCCATGGCAGCCACGAGCCGGGGAATCTCACGGGGCGGGTTCTGCAGGTCGGCGTCCAGGGTGACCACGATCCCGCCGTCGCTGCTCTCGAAGCCGGCGAAGACCGCGGCGTGCTGGCCATAGTTGCGCGTGAGCTCCACCACCCTGACCTTTTCCCCCGCGTGCCTCCTGAGGATCTCCAGGGAGGCGTCGGTGCTGCCGTCGTCCACGAGCACGATCTCGTAGCTCCGGCTCATGCCCTCCATCACCGGAAGAAGCTGCCTGAAGAGCTCCTCGAGACCCTGCTCCTCGTTGTACACCGGGATCACCACCGATATCCTGTCCTGTTCCATGCTCTCACCCGGCCGCGCGGGCATTCGCGCCACGCTTTCCCATGGGATGGAAAACCGTCCCTGCGCACCCCGGAAGCCCCGTGCGAATCACCCGAACATCTCCTTGACCGCAGCGATGACCCGCCCCACCTGGCCTTCCTCCATGTCCGGGTACAGGGGCAGGCTGAGGATCATCTTTGCCACCTCCTCGGTGACGGGCAGGCTCACCTCTCCGCAGGCCTCTCTCACGCAGGTCAGGGTGTGGCAGGCCGGGAAGTGGAGCCCGTACCCGATGTTGCGCTCCGCCAGCCCTTCCATGAAGAGCTTGCGGTCCATCCCCCGGGCCTTGACCACGAACAGGTGCCACGAGTGCACGTGCTCGCAGGCGGGGCTCCCGGGCAGGTCGAGGCCCGGGATCCCGGAGAGGCCCTCGAGGTATCTTTTCGCGATCTCCGCCCGGCGGGAGTTGATCGCATCGAGCTTGTCGAGCTGGGCCAGTCCGAGGGCCGCCTGGATGTCGGTCATGTTGTACTTGCACCCGGGCTCGATGATGTCGTAGCTGGGGTCGGAGCCCTTGCCGTAGCGCTTCCAGGCGTCCCGCTCGATGCCGTGGAACCTGAGCAGCTTCAGGCGCTTCATGAGCTCCGGGTCGCTGCCCGTGACCAGCCCCCCTTCCCCGGTGGTGATGTTCTTGATGGGGTGGAAGGAAAACACCGCCGGGTTGCCGGACCCGATGTGTCGGCCCTTGTACCGGGTGCCGACCGCATGGGCCGCGTCCTCGATGACGGGGATGCTCCCCGCAGCCTCCCCGATGGCGTCCAGGTCGGCGGGCGCTCCCGCGAAGTGCACGGGTATGACGGCCCTGGTGCGCTTCGTGACGTGCCGGGCGATCTCCCGGGGCTCCACGAGGAGGGTGTCGTAATCGACGTCCGCGAACACGGGCTTCGCCCCCGCCAGGAGGATCTGGTTGACCGTGGAGGCGAAGGTCATCGAGGGGGTGATCACCTCGTCGCCTCTGCCTATGCCCAGGGCCTTCAAAAGGAGGTGCATGCCCGCCGTCCCGGAGGTCAGGCTCACGCCCCACCGGGCGCCGGTGAGCCCGGCGAAGCGCTCCTCGAACTCCGAGCACCTCGGCCCGGTGGTGATCCACCCGGACCTCAGCACCGAGGCCACGGCCTCGATCTCCTCCTGGCCGATGCAGGGCCTGCTCATCGGGATGAATTCATCTTCCACAGCTCCAGCTCCCTTCTCGTTTCTCCGCCCCCGTGGTATACCGGCTGGGCCAGGGACGCCAGCCTCCGCTTGAGGTCCTCCCCCATCCTGCTGGGCAGCACGAGGACGAAATCCGCCTCGTGATCCGTCATGGCCTTCAGCATGAGGTCCCGGTCCTCGATGTTCTTCACCGGAAACCCCCCGTAGAAAGGGCCGAGCGCTTCCACGGTCTCCGTGATGCGGTACCCCACGGCCTGTCGGTGCTGGACGATCCTGCCCATGTCTTCAAAAATCCCCTTGTAGCTCTTGGCCTTGTCTATCTGGGGGATAACCGCCGGCACCCAGAGGAGGATCACCAGCGACCAGCCGAGAACGGCAAGCAGCGGCAGCGACTCCCGGAAGTTCATCCACAGGGTCAGGAGGAGGCTCAGGAGAATCGCGCTCACCATGACCGCGGTCATCAGGCCTCCCCCCATCTTCACATACGCCACGGGCACTGCCGCCACGGCCAGGGAGACGACAGCGAGAATCCCGCGCAGGAGGTATACCTCCCAGGGCCTGGGCCCTGACTCCTTCAGCGTGGCCGCCCAGTGCGCGATGATCATGGCCATGGCGGGGAACATGGGCAGAAAGTATATCTCCCGCTTGGTGGACGAGAGGCTCAGGATGAGGAGGCCTCCAAGGAGCCACGCCCAGAGGATTTTCTCGGAAGCCTTCATGCCCCGCGCCCGTGCGGCTGCGGGGATGAGGAGCAGGATGAAGGGGGCGGCCAGGGCCGGGATGCGAGTGAGGTAATAGAAGAACGGCCGCACGTGCCCGCCGTCGTAGATGCCCCCCAGGGGGATGAACCTGCCGAACTGGTTGTAGACGTAGAAGGTGTGGAGATATTCCCAGCCGCCCTTCAGGTACAGGACGCCCCCCCAGGCGGCCATGACCCCCAGGAGCAGCAGGACCCCCGGCACGACCCGGGCCCGGCGGAGAAAACCCGCGTCGCGCTGCCAGATCATGAAGACCAGCAGCGCCGTCCCGGGTATGGCCAGGCCCACGATGCCCTTGCAGAGGAATGCCCCTGCCAGGAAGAGCCAGAAGGCGGTATACCATGACCATGACCTGCCCTGCTCCCCGCAGGCCACGAGGAAAGCCCCCATGGCCGCAGTGATGAAGAACACCAGCCCCATGTCCACGAGCATCTTGTGCGCTGCCAGGAAGAACAGGGGGAACGTGGCAAGGATGAGCGGTGCCAGCAGTGCCGCCTCTTCCGAGAAGACCCTCCTCGTGACGAAGAACACCACGGCGAGGGCGCCCAGGGCAAAGAGCGCGGAAGCGACTCTCCCTGCCTCGGGGAAGTGGCTCCCCAGGAGGCGGTAGAAACCCGCGGCCGCCAGGTAGTAGAGGGGCGGCTTTTCGAGGAACTCGTCCCCGCCCAGGGACGGGATGAGATACTCCCCGTTCAGCGACATCTCCCGGACGATCTGAGCCTCGCGCGGCTCGTCCGGCGTCCAGAGGGAGTGGTCGAAGATCCCGATGAAGGATAACGCAGCCACGATCGCGAGAACCATCCATTTCATCTCAAAAGGAAGCGCTTTCATCACCATAGGCCATAAACCTATCTTCATATTAGAATAATTATGAAATTTATTTATTCAATACATGCACGATATACTTTGATAATTATATCCACGTGGTCCGAAGATGACATTCTCGCAATGTTCCGGATGGAGAGGTGAACGCCATCCTGTGACATCTCGAAACAGGGGTCCGGTCCAGAAGGAAACATGACCTGAAGGTAATTTGTCCTGCCCCGCGTGCCTGTGCTATATCAGGTTGTAATCGGAGGGTCCAGGACAGGCTCGACTGCCGGCGGGCGGCATGCCCCCGTCAAGGAAGCGCCGGTCCCGGTCTCGAGGAGTGCATCGTACCGGTGCACGCGGCCGAATGAATATTCCATCTGTCCAAGTGAACATATGGCACATCAGGGAAAAGCTGCCCGGCATATTGTCAGAGGGATGCTGCGGGTAAGGTTCAAGCGTCTCAAGCGACGCCTGCGGGTATTCTTCCGCGGCGTCTTGTGGCGCATCGGCCGCATCCTGGCGCCTTTCATCCTCAAAGCACTGCGCTCCCTTCCCCGCGATAAGCTGCACGCCATAGGCACGGGGTTCGGATCGGCCTGGTTCCATCTCATAGCGAGCTCCCGGGGCCTGGGGCTCGACAATCTCGACCGGGTCTTCGGCAAGAGCGTCCCGAGAGATCAGAAAGAGTATTTCTGCCGGGAATCCTTCAAGAACATTCTGGAGTGCATGCTGGACTTCTATTATTTCTCATTCCACCCCGAGGAGATCGAGTCGCACATCCTCGCCGACCCCGAGGCGGAGGAAAGGGTCCGCGCCATCCTCGACAAAGGCAGGGGTGCCCTTGTCTTCAGCGCCCACATAGGCAACTGGGAGCTGCTCGCCTCGTACATGGGCAGGATTGCCCCCATCAACCTGCTTACCCGCAGGCACAAGGACTTCAACCACTACGTGACGGACTGCCGCGCGCGCCATCACGTGGACACCATCTACGACGATTCGATCACCTCCATGAAGAAAATCCTCAGGAGGCTCCGCCAGGGCGAGATGGTGGGGCTGATCATCGACAGGAATCTCCGGCACGTCGACGGCATGATGGTCGACTTCATGGGCAGCCCGGCCTTTACGCCCTACTACCCCGTCAAGCTGGCCCTGAAAACAGGGGCCCCGGTAATCGGCATATTTCTTCTCCAGGAGGGCCCTTTCTACCGCCTGCACATCGAAGACCCCATCGAAGTGAAGATGCTCGACGACATCGAAACCACCTATCGGGCGTATACCCGGGCTTTCCTGCAAACCGTCGAAAAGCATGTCCGCACCCATCCCGGGCAGTGGTTCTGGGCCCATAAACGCTGGAGCAGGCCGAAGGGCACGGTGACTTTTCCGCCACAGGCATGAACCCGCCCGCGGGGGGGTGGAGGAAGGCGGGCGAGGCCTTCAGCGCTCGCGTTATGGCATGACCTCGCCCGCGTTGGATGGAGGCTCCCGCGAGGACTGGCTCCTGCCCGGGCAGGGACATGAACCCGCCCGCTGGGGATGAAGGGCTGCTATCGGTTCGCCGTCTCCGGGGTCCGGTGGAATTCGCCACCGGGGCTCAGGAAAGACCATGACTTGTGCCCGCCGAGCACGCGGGCGTCCACCCCGAGCCTTTGGCAGTCAGCCATCACCTTGGGGACATCGCGCCCGCGGGCTATGAGCAATACCCCGGGCTCCCTCTCAGAGAGCTCCTCCGCAAGGGTTTCTTCCGGCGGCGTCTTTCCCCCGGACCGGGCGCCCGTGGAAACCTCCTCCACCTCGCAGTGGAGATAAAGTTTCAGGCCCCAGTACGCGCCGCTGTCCACGAAGACCGCCTCCCGGGGCAGCGGCCGGACCGTCTGCGCGATCTCCCGGGCCATTTCTCGGCTGTCCCTGGCAAAGGGGGAAAAGTATGAACCGGCCAGCTTCAGGAAAGGAAGGGTGACGATCCACGCGGCCAGGAGATAGAGAGCGGCGCCTCTTTGGAGAGAGACCCCGGCGATCCTCCCGATGACCAGGGAGAGGGGCACGAAAAGGGGGAGGATGTAGAGCGGCAGCCGGGATCTGCTCAGGGAAAACACGAGGAGGGGGACAGCGACCCACAGGACGAGAAAGATCGGCCACGGGTCGGCCTTGAGCTTGCCCCCCCACCACGACCGCGAGAGCACGGTTTCGGGGAGAGCGCCCAACGCCCTGACGAGAGGGAAGCTCCAGGGCAGCGTCCCGAACACCATGACCGGCAGGTAGATGAGAAACGGTTTGTACCACTCGGGGTTCCGGTGATGCGCGGCGCTGGCGATGCGATTGAAAAACTCGTCGTGGATGAAATAGGTCATGAGCCCCGGATGGGTGGAGGCGACGAGCATGTACCAGCTGAACCCTATGGTGGAAAACAGGACTATGCCCGACAGGCTGAGGAGCCGGGGGAGACCCCTCGGGCCTTCCGTCAGGGCGACGAACACCGCGATGGCCAGGAGCGGCAGCAGACCCGGAGGCCCCTTGGTCAGGAAAGCAAGACCGAAGCCGCCCCACATGACCATGAGGGGCACAGATCCCCCTGGCCCTTCCCCGCCCCGCCGCCATGCGACAAAGCCCAGCACGGCCAGGGCCTCCCAGAGCGTCAGCAGCGTGTCCGTCGTGACGATGTTGGACGCGCCGAAGGGGAAAATGCTGGTGGCGTAGATGAGGGGCGGGAGCCACGCGCGCCCGGGCATCATCCTCCCGGCGAGCGCCAGCACGACGAGCACGGTCGCGGCAAACGCCAGGGCATTGGGCAGGCGGGCGCCCCACTCGTTCCGGCCGAGCAGCGCCATCCCCCCTGCCACGGCCCAATAGGTCAGCGGGGGCTTCGCGAAATGCACGGTGTCGTCGTTGAAGGAGGGGACAAGGTAGTCTCCGGTCTGGAGCATCCGCAGGGCTATGTTGGTGTAGCGCCCCTCGTCGGGCTCCCAGATCCCCCGGGAGCCCTGGAAGGCCATGCTGAACGCCAGCAGGACCAAGAGCAGAAGGATGGTCCCCCCTTTTCCGAGGGATGCACGCGTGGAAGACGGCGCGTGCGCGTCAGCCGTGTCGGCATTCATTCGGATTCCTGAAGCCCGGGGAGTATCATCAGCGAAATCCTCATCCGCATCATATCATTCGCATATAACATAATAAAAAGGGATCGGTTCATGTCAAGGCATGGCCAGCCCATCCGGCAAGCCCGTGCCTGCCAGCTGGGGATAGATATAAGCCAGCCTGATCGTGCGGTTATGCCCGACGGGTTTGTCAAGGAACAGGGAAAAGCGGTGCCCCTTTCTCAATTTCCTGATGATCCTGTTCTCGTCGTCATCGGACCAGAGATAGTAGCCCGGCGCTTCGATCCGCCCCACGTCCGGCACGTTCTCAACCGTTTTCCCCGTGATCAGGGGAAGCACGCCCTCGAAGATCTCTTTGTCCTCGAGAATCCTGATCCGGTTGTTTCCCGCCATCGCCACGGCCTGCCTGACGGGAGGGAGGTAATCTTCAAAGGGCTGGCGGTATTTGTAGAACACCCCCATGGACAGGCTCATGACGATGCCCACGCTCACAGCCAGGGCCAGGCTCGTGCGCCTCAGTCCGGGGTCCCGGTCGATGAGCAGCAGGGCGCCCAGGGAGACGACGCCCGCGGCGATGCCGACAAGGGGCACCCCGAGGAAGACCCCGGCGAAGGGTGCCGCTCCTCCGGCGACGACGAGCCCCCAGGTGAGGTTCACCGCCACCCGCTCCCACCTGGCCCTGACCGGTTCACCCAGCCAGGAGGCGATCATGAGAGCGCAGGCGGGAAGGAGCGGGGCCAGGTACAGCGACCGCTTGGTCGAGGCCAGGGAAAGCAGGATAAAAGGCCCGATAAGCCAGCTGAGGGCCGGTGACTGGCGGTACTTCCTGGCGGCCAGGGCGAGAGAGGGGATGAAAACGAGCGTCCACGGCAGGAGGGCCCCGGGGAAATTCACCAGGTAAAAGAAGAATCCATGGTGATGACCGAGCGAGGCAGCCTCCTGCGCCCCGGTGAAGCGCATCAGGTTGTTGATCACCAGGACCTCGCGGACCTGGGGCCACCCCCCACCCCTCCAGAGGGCGGCAACCCACAGCGCCACCGGGAGGAAAGCAAAGGCCAGCATGATGTCCGGGCGGCAGGTATACGCCAGCCTGAGATCCTTCTTCCTGACGAGGTCGGCCACCACTGCGGCCCCGATGATCCCTGGCCCGACCAGCCCCTTGGCCATGAATGCGACCGCCGCTGCCAGGCCGAACACGGCAGCGGAAACCCTCGGCCTGGTCCCCTCGGCCGCCTCCATCCATGCGAACATGGCGAGGGTCACTCCGAATACGAGGGAGCTGTCCACGAGGATCCACCGGGAAATGCGGAAGAAACCCCAGAGCGTCGCGAGGACCAGTGCCGCGATGAAGGCGTGCTTCGTCCCTTCCCTGCGGCGCGTGAAGAAAAAGACCGTCAGCAGGGTGAGGCCGGAAAACAGGAGCGAGGCGAGCCTGAAGGGAACGTCGCCCGCGGGCCCGAATACCATCCCGGACAGTCCGGCCACGGCGTAATAGAGCGGGGGCTTCTCGAGGAAAGGTCGTCCGTTGAGCATGGGGGTCACGAACTCATGCGTGCGGGCGGCCGCGGCGCAAATTCCGGCCACGTAGGGTTCGTCGGGGCGCCAGATGCCGTGATCGATGCCCGACAGCCCGATGAGAACGAACGTAAAGAGGATGAGTGCCATGTGACTGCTTGATATGGGGATACGGGACATTGTGATTCTCCTCCGGGCTCCTGTGTCGTGCCGTCCGGAGGAGAGTAAACAGGATGTACCTTGCCCAAAGTTTACACGAAGATTAAATTCTTGTAAGCTTACGGGGGAGCACGGTCGGCGGAGAACGATCGGGCGGCACGGGAGCGGACTGTGCCGGGAGGGCAGCGATGAGGGGATTCAACCTGGAGATGAGCCTGAGCCTCGAAGAATGCCTGACCATTGCCATGGCGGCAGTGCTCGACATCCTCATCCTCCTGTCCCCGAACCCGGGGGCGGTGCGGCTCCTCTTCGCCCTGAACCTGGCCATAGCGGCAGCCGTCCTCCTCACGGCGCATGCACAGAGCCGCTGGCCCCGCCCCTGGCTCCAGGTCTTCCGGGACTGGTACGTGATCCCCCTGCTCATCGTCATCTACCTGGAAAACGGGACGCTCATCCCCCTCGTGAACCCCCGCGTCATGGACAGCCTGGTCATCGCGGCCGACCGGTTCCTCTTCCTCGGCCGCGACCCCACCCTCCTCATCCAGGCCATCGAGCACCCGGCCCTTTCGGAGGCGCTGCAGATCGCCTATGCGACCTTCTATTTCCTCCCCGTCGCCCTCTGTGCCATCCTGTATTTCGGCAGGGAGGGGCGGGAAAACTTCCACATCGCCGCGTCCACCATCCTCCTGGGGTTCTACCTCTCCTACCTCGGGTATTACCTCACCCCGGTGCTCGGCCCGCGGTTCAGCATGGAGCACCTCTACGACGCCCCGCTCACCGGCCTGTGGACGTTCGATTTCATCAGGGGGCTGCTGGCCCGGGCGGAGGGAAGGATGCTCGACTGCATGCCCAGCGGGCACGCCCTCGTCTCGGTGCTCACCGTGCTGCTGGCCCGGAGGTACGCGAGGGAATTCTTCCCCGTCGCCCTGGCCTGGACGCTCCTGCTCCTCCTCTCGACGGTGTACCTGCGGTATCACTACGTGACGGACCTCGTGGCAGGGATAGCCCTGTGCGCGCTGGTCTTCAGGGTCGGACCGGTCCTCGCCGGGGCGGCCGTGTCCGACGGGGTGAAGGACCTGTGCCCCTCCGGGGCGAAGGGGGACGACGGCGGGCCGCCCGGCGCCCTTCCCTAGGCGACGGGCCTCTGGTAGATCCGGTAGGTCTTGTACGGGGCCGCCGCCAGCGGCTTGAGGGCGCCGATCATCCTGTGGTTGGTCTCCACGATGAGCGAGCAGTCAGACTCGGTGTACCCCAGCCTGATGCCGTCCTCGATGGTCTTCAGGTAGAAGATGTCGTCGATGTGCCCCCCCCGGTATTCCGGGAGAACGCCCATGATGATGGTGCGGACCCTCTTCGTTTTCCTCGCCTCCAGCAGGAACCTGATCAGCCGCCAGGGGTAGAGCCTGCCGCCCAAAAGCCGCAGAGCGGGGTTCACGTCGGGTAGCGAGATGATGAAGCCGATGGTTTTGCCGTCCTTCTCCGCGAAGATGGCGAGCTCGGGTATGGCGATGAGCTTGAGCTCGCCCACGAGCATGGCCGCCTGCCTGTCCGTGAGGGGGAGATGCCCCCAGTTCCCCTCCCAGGCCTCGTTGAAGATGTGCTGGACGTCCTTGATCCGCTTTCCCAGGTCCCGCTTCACCAGGGTCTTGAACTGGACGTCGGTCTTGTCCTCGAGGCGCTTCCTCGCTTCGCGGAGGTAGGGCTCGAACACGGCGTAATCGGATTTCTTCACGAGAAAGCAGTGCCAGTCCACGCTCTTGACGAACCCGCAGGCCTCGGCGAGGTCCCGGTAGTACGGGGCGAAATGGAAGAGCCCCACCGCGGGCATCCGTTCCGCGCCTTCCACCTCGAAGCCCACGGAATCGTAGATGGAAAAGCTCTGGGGGCCGTTCATGACCGTCTTGCCCTTCCCCTTGAGCCAGTGTGCTGCGGCGTCGAACAGGGCGGCGGCCGCCTCCCGGTCGTTGACCGACTCGAAGAAGCCGAAGAAGCCGGTTTCGGTGTCGTACTTCTTTTCGTAGAGGTGGTTGACGTGCGCGGAGATTCGGCCCACGGGCCTGCCGTCCCGGTACGCAAGGAAAAGCTCGGCCTCGCCGATTTCGTAGAAGTAGCTCTTCTTCGGGTTGAAGAGGGTCTTCTGGTCGAGGAGAAGCGGGGCGACCCAGGCGGGGTCGTTCTCGTAGATCTTCGAGGTCCAGGGGAACCGGATGAACTCCTTCAGCATGCCCGAGCCGGAAACTCTCCTCACTTCAATCATCCCTGAGGCCTCCCCAGTTGTTGGATTGATGGGAGAAACATGACACTAAACGGGAATTTGTTCAAGTTATTAAGAGTACATCCATGCTGCCTTCCGGCAGGGGGCGTGCGGGACGCCGGCACAGCAGGCGGGAGCACGCCCTGCTGCCCCGCCCCCCGGCACGGAGGGGCTGGCGGTCCCGGGCTCACGGACAGGGTCCGGGGTTTTCTGACCGTGAGCACAGAGCTCGAGGGCTGCTCCCTGGGGTACGTGACTTCCGAGGGCGGCGGAACCGGGGCCCGTCGTGGCCGGCCTGGCGGTCCGGCAGGCCGGGGCCGCCCGGGAAACAGCTGCGCCGGCGGGATAAATATCTGGCTCCGGACGCCATATTTAGGTATCTTATCCCGTGGAGAAGGCCAATCGAGATGAAGAGACCGTTTGCCCAGAAGCCGTCCGCCGGGACGAGCCCCTCGCTGCGCATCCTCGCGGAGCAGGCCTTTTCCCGGGCCGCCGGGGCGCCGCTCATCCCCGGGAACAGCGTGCAGCTCCTGAAGGATGCCTCCCAGAACTACCCCGCCTGGATCGAGGCCATGACCGGGGCGGAAAAGAGCATCCACTTCGAGAGCTACATCCTCCACGACGACGCCACGGGGGAGCTCTTCGCCCGGGTCCTGGAGCAGAAGGCCCGGCAGGGGGTGAAGGTCAGGCTCATCTACGACTGGCTCGGCGCCCTGGGGAGGACCTCCCGGGGTTTCTGGGAAAGGCTCAGGGGCGCCGGCGTCGAGGTGCGCTGCTTCAACCCGCCCCAGCTCCACCACCCCTTGAGCTGGGTCAGCCGCGACCACCGCAAGATGATCGCGGTGGACGGCAGGGTGGGGTTCGTGACGGGACTGTGCATCGGCCAGATGTGGGCGGGCTACCCCGATCGCGGCATCCCGCCGTGGCGGGACACGGGCGTCCTGGTGAAGGGGCCTGCCGTGGCCGACATCGAGCGGGCCTTCGCCGACATCTGGGCCACCATGGGGCCGCCCCTGCCCGAGGACGAGGTGCCCGAGCGCAGCGCCCTGCACGCGGAAGGGGACGTCATGCTCCGGGTGGTGGCGAGCATCCCCAACACCGCCGGGCTCTTCCGCCTGGACCAGCTCATCGCGGCCGCGGCGCGGGAGTCGCTCTGGCTCACGGACGCCTACTTCATCGGGGTCACGCCCTACGTGCAGGCGCTCCAGGCCGCCGCCAGGGACGGCGTGGATGTGAGGCTCCTCGTGCCCGGCACCACGGACATCCCCATCCTCCGGGCATTCTCGAGGTCCGGGTACCTGCCCCTGCTGGAGGCCGGGGTGAGGATCTTCGAGTGGAACGGCCCCATGCTCCACGCCAAGACCGCGGTGGCGGACGGCAGGTGGGCGCGGATCGGGTCGACCAACCTCAACGTGTCGAGCTGGATCGGCAACTACGAGCTCGACGTGTCCGTGGAGGACGAGGGGTTCGCCGGGGCCATGGAGAAGATGTACCTC
>JAKLDU010000058.1 GCA_022703355.1 Deltaproteobacteria bacterium
GAGGCCTGTGCCATCGGCCTCGTGAACCGGGTCGTGCCGCCCGAGCGCTTCAAGGAGGAGATCCAGTCCTGGGCGGATCTCCTGGTGCACCGGCCGCCGGAGGTGGTGAGGGCCCTCAAGCGCACGTTCGACGTGGTGAGCCGCCTCGACGCGAAGGCCGCCCTGGAGTACGAACTCGAAATGTCCGCGATGCTCTTCAACATCAGGGGGGACATACGCGACAGGATGAAAGATGCCATTCTCATCAAGGGCTCCCCGGGGAACAAAAACGCCTGCTGACGCCTTCGACCCGCGCTCCCTCCACTTCATCCTTCAGGCCCGCTACGGACCGTCGGGGTGGTGGCCCGGGGAAAGCCCCCTGGAAGTGATCGTGGGCGCCGTGCTCACCCAGAACACCGCCTGGTCAAACGTCGAGAAGGCCATTTCCTCCCTCAAAAAAGCCGGCATGCTCGACCTCGGCAGGCTCCACGAGGCCGGCGAGGCCGAGCTGGCGGCCCTCATCCGGCCTTCGGGCTACTACAACATCAAGGCCCGGAGGCTCAAGAACCTCGTGCAGAAGATCATGGACGCCGCCCGGGGCGACCTCCCGGGGCTCCTCGCCCTCGACGCGCCCCTGCTGAGGGAAACGCTCCTGGGCGTCAACGGTGTCGGGAAGGAGACCGCGGACAGCATCTGCTGCTATGCCGGGGGCAAGACGGTCTTCGTGGTGGACGCCTACACCCGGAGGGTCCTCTCGCGCCACGGGCACCCGGTGGCGTCGGCGGAGTACGACGAGATCAGGGAGCTTTTCGAACGGGGCCTGCCGGAGGACCACGCCGTCTACAAGGACCTCCACGCCTACCTGGTGTTCGTGGGAAAAGAGTACTGCCGGCCGAAGAACCCCCGGTGCGGGGGCTGCCCCCTGGAGGGCTGGAACACCTCAGGCCGGGGCGCCGCCGGGTGAAATACCCCCTGGTTCGCCCCGGTGCTTCGTGCTATTATTCCCGTATGAAGGACAATTCGTTCACCAGCCTCATCATCCTCCTGGTGCTCTTCTTCGTACTCCCGTCCCTGTTCAAGCTCCTCGGGCAGTACACCCTCAAGAGCAAGGGCCCCGGGAGAGCGGAGGATGAGGAGGCGGAACCGCAACCGCCCGGTGAGACGATCCCGGGCCACCCGGAAAAGATCGAACCCGTGAGCCCCCGGGAGCGGCAGACCGGGCAGACGGCGATCTCGAACAAACCCATCCACCCCGGGTGGTTCTGAGCGCGGGCTGCGGGACGGGGGTCAGAACCCCCGTGCCCCGCATGACCGTATCACCGGCTTATCTGGCATCCATGGGCAGGACCAGAAACGGGATGGACGCGTCGCGCAGGAACCTCTCCGCGTAATCCCCCCGGAACCAGGACAGGATGCCCTTGTCGCCGTCGTGCGGCATGATGACGAGCCCGATCTTCCGTTCCCTGATGACCTGCTCGAGGGCTTCGATGAGGCCGCCGCGGATAACGATGCGGTGGACCTTGTCGATGCTGTCGCCCACGGCCTGGTGGCAGATGGCGTAGATCTTGTCCCGGGCCGCCTGGATCACCTCTTCCTCGAGCTTGTCCATGTTGATGTGGGGCACGTAAAAGCCGGCTGCGCCCTTGATGTCGGTGACGTTGTGGAGAACGAAGAGCTCCGCTTCGAGCATCTTCGATATTTCGTAGGCGTACCTCACGAGGTATGAGCTGTTTTTGGACAGGTCGGTGTAGCACAGAACGGACTTGGGCTTCTTGAGCATGTTCTTGTTCATATGGTTCCCCCTCATGGTGATGCGGTCATCTTACAATAAAAACAGGACGATCTCAATGCGGCATGACCGATTCTATCACGCCCTTGAGATCCTTGAGATGGAAGGGCTTGGCCACGAAGGCATCCGCCCCTTTCTCGAAGGCCATCTTCTGCGCTTCGCTCACCGAGAAGCCGGTGATGAGGATGATGGGCGTGCGGGGATGCCTGGACTTGATCTCCGTCATCAGGGTGTACCCGTCCATCCGGGGCATGTGGATGTCGCTGACCACCACGTCCATGGTCTCTTTTTCCATGAATCTCAGGGCATCGATGCCGTCCCTGGCCGTGAACACGCTGTACCCGCACATGCCCAGGAACTCGGCGATGACCTGCGTCAGCTCGTCGGAATCATCGACAATGAGTATTCTCTTGGTGTTATCCATCGCGTTTCGACGCCGTGAGATCGATGATCTCGTAGTCTCTCAAGGTCGTGTATTTCTTCGTCTCAGCCGTGGTCATGTGGGCAAGCTTGTCCATGACCTCTTTTATTCTAAATATCTGGTCCTCCATGACCGTCAAGGTCTCGTGGATCTTTTTGTTGCCATCGAGCTCGGGGGATATCTGGAGCATCTCGATGTTCCCCAGGATGATGTTCAGGGGCGTGTTGATCCGGTCGGACAGCGTCACGGTGGTCTTGGTGATGGCGCTCACCTCCTGGATGCGCTTCTGCTCCTGCCCGTAGCTCTGCATTTCGAGGGCCCGCCTGATGCGGATGATGAGCTCGTCCTCGTCGCAGGGCTTGAGCAGGTAGTCGTACACGCCGAGCCTCAGCGCCGTCACCGCGGTCTTGATGGACCCGTAGCCGGTGATCACGATGACCAGGGTTTTCGGCGAGATGACCTTGATGTTTTCCAGGAGCTCCAGCCCCCCCATGCCCTCGAGGACCAGGTCGGTGAGCACGAGGTGGTATTTCTTCTGGCTGAAGAGCTCGAGGGCCTCTTCCGCCGAGTGGGCATCGTCCACGTCGTAGCCGTGGCGCCGCACGATGTCCACCAGGGAATACCGCACGATTTCTTCGTCGTCCACAACGAGTATCTTCTTCTTGTCCATGGTCTTTTGCGCCCTATCCCTCGCAGAGCTGCTTCTGAACGATGTCCCTGAGGTCCTTGATCCTGAAGGGCTTGCGCAGGTAGGCCGCCCCGGTGGTCTCGAGGAACTCCTTGACCTGGAAGTCGTACGTGTCCCCGGTGATGAACATGAACTTCTTCTTCAGCCGTGGATGAGCCTCAACCGCGGTGCGGTAAAGGTCCATGCCGTCCATGACGGGCATCCTCAGGTCGGAGATGATGAGCTCCCACCTCCCCTCGTCCAGATGGTCGAACGCGAGCTGCCCGTTGCTGAAGGGACTGACCTCGTAGAAGGGGCTCAGGGTGTCCACCATGAGCTCGAGGAGGTCCTCCTCGTCTTCCACCACCATGATCGTGGAGCGCCTGCCCTGTTCCATGATCCCTTCCCGGCCGGGCTCACCGACTTCCGCCGCGACCGTTCCTTCATCGTGCTTATCGGCCGCCATGGCAGGGATCTTGATGCGCGCCACGGCCCCGTTTCCGGTGTTTTCCAGGGAGATCTCGCCCTTGTGGTCGGAGATGATGCCGTAGCAGATGCTCAGCCCCAGGCCCGTGCCCTTGTCCCTGGCCTTGGTGGTGAAGAACGGGTCGAAGATCTTCGTCATGATCTCCTCGGGGATCCCCGGGCCCGTGTCCTCGATGGCAAGGTGGACGTGGCCCTCGCTCCGGCGGGCCGTCAGGGAGATGCACCCGGGCTTGTCGTCGATGGCGTCGATGGCATTGTTGATGAAATTGACGAGCACCTGCTCGATGCAGTTCATGTCGGCCCGGACCATGAGGGGCTCGGGGTGGTCTTCGCAGTCCAGCGTGATCCCGCGCTTCTTCACCGTGGGCAGGTAGAGGCTCACCGTCCTGCGGATGATGTCGCGCAGGTCGAACACTATCTTCTCCGGGGGCTTGTTCCGGGAGAACTTGAGCAGGGACTCCACGATGTGCTTGGCGGAGTCGGCGGCGTTGATGATGACACCCAGCCGCTTCTGGTTCTGCGGGCTCAGGTCGGCGGCGTTGATGAGGTCCGCGAATCCCAGGATGGGGGTGAGCCGGTTGTTGAGCTCGTGGGCGATGCCCGAGGTGAGCAGGCCGAGCGAGGTGAGCTTCTCCGTCTGCATGGCGCGCTGGTCCATGCGCCTCCTGGCGGTGACGTCCCGCACCACCACGAGGACCTGCTCCGTGCTCAGCCGCTTCACGAGAAACTGCCCGATGATGCTCTCCCCGGAACCCACGGTGACGGGCATCTCGAAGTCCCGGGACTGGCCCGGGAGGATTCTGGGCAGCTGCCTGCGGATGTCCTCGGCGGTGTCGAGGTCGAGGATGTCCCCGATCTGCGCGGGCACCCTGCCCAGGGCGGCGAGGAGCCGCTGGTTGCAGAACGCCACGGCCCCGCCGGCGGAAAAAATGAAGATCATGTCCTCGGAGGAGTCCACCACGGACTTGTAGCACTCGGACACGGTCCTCAGGCTCTCGTCCTTTAGCTTCAGAAGGTTCTGGAGGTCGTGGTCCCTCCGCTGGAAGAGGGAGGACAGGTGAACCAGGGTGAGCATCTGCCCCACCAGAAGCCCCATGAGCTCGAAGACCCTCAGGGAGTGGGCGTCGAAGAAATACGTGCTCGAGTGGGAGAGGTTGAGCACCCCGAAAGCCCTCTCCCCTTCCTTGATGGGCACGCACAGGATGGAGCCGATCTTCACCTTCGTGCCGGGCATCTCCTTGAAACAGGCGCTCTCACCGGCGTCCTGGACGAGGATGGGCCTGCCTTCGAGGGCGCACTTCCCCGCCACGCCCTCGCCCATCTCCATGCTGACCCCCTCAGGGCCGGGCTTGATGGCGGCGCCGGCAGCGGCCTTGAGCGCGACGCGATTCCCCTCCACCATGAAGATGCTGGCGTTCTCGCAGCGGGACTCCCTGATGAGGGCCTGGACGATGCGGGCGTGAAACTCCCCTTCCGGGGTGCCGCGGCGCACGTGCTCCGAGAGCTCGAAGATGCTCGAGAGGATGCCGATGGTGTCTTCGTAGAAGTCGGTGGCTTTCTTGAGGAGGTCGAGCAGGATCCTTTCCCGGTCACTGGAAGAGTCGAAGGGTGCCTTGAGTCCCGATGTGCACTTTTTCACAGCACCACCACTGCCTCGCTCAAAAGAGATTTTCAATTATGACCTTGCCCATCTTATACCGCTGCAGGATGGTGTTGACAAGATCTTTATATATTTCCCCGAGATAGGAGCGAAGCGCCTCTCTTTCCAACAGGCTGCCGGCCTTTCCCCTCCCGGGGTCGTGCAGGCCGGCTTCGGTAAGCAGGAGGAGCGGGAAAGGCGTGCGCGCCGGTTTGTCCCCGCACATCCTCCCCGGGCAGAAGTTCCGCTGTGCCACCCTCTCCCCCGGATGCCTTTTTTCCTCATGTCTTTTCTGCTAATATCCGTTATTATAGCTTGTATGTGCAGGTTTTGCCCCGCATCGGAAGGGGCGGAGAAACGGCTACACATCTGACGTATGGCGGAAGCGATGGGAAAGAAACCGGTCAGGATCCTTCTCGTGGACGACGAGCACGAGACGCTCGACCTCATCTCCGAGTTCCTCGTGGAGAAGGGCTACGAGCTCACCAGGGCCTCAAGCGGCGAGCAGGCCGTGGCGCTGGTGGAGAAGGAGGCGTTCCACATCGCCATCGTCGACCTGCACCTCCCCGGCATGACGGGCTCCGAGCTCCTGAACCTCATCAAGGAGCAGCGCCCCCACATCCAGGTGATCATGATCACCGGCTACGGCACCATCCGCGACGCGGTGGAGTGCATGAAGCTCGGCGCCTCCGACTTCATCACCAAGCCCATCCTCCTGGACCACCTCCACCTGGCCATCGCCCGCATCGTCGAGGAGGTCCGGCTCAAGGAAGAGGCGGAACTCGCCTCCTACTACAAGACGCTTTCCCGCACCGACGAGCTCACCGGGCTCTACAACTTCCGCCACCTCATCACCATGCTCAAGAGCGAGGCCACCAGGCACATCCGCTACGGCAGGATCATGTCGCTGGCCATGATCGACATCGACAACTTCAAGGACTACAACGACTCGAAGGGGCACGAGGAGGGCAACGAGCTCCTCTCCCGGCTCGCGCACATCTTCAGGCACAACACCCGGAACTGCGACATCCTCGCCCGCTACGGGGGCGAGGAGTTCGTGATCATCTTCCCGGAAACCTCCCTCGAGGAGGCGATGGTGGTGTCGGAGAGGATCTGCGGGACCGTGGTGGTGTCCCTCGACGCCTCCGTGACCATCGGCATCGCCGGCCTTCCCCAGCACACGAAGGACTTCAACGACCTGTTGAGGATGGCGGACAAGGCCATGTACTGGGGGAAAAACCACGGCAAGAACCAGATCGTGGTCTACAGCGAAGCGATCGACACGTGCAGGTAGAGATCGCCCGCCCTGCTGGCGAGGTTCTTCCTGCCCATGCCCGGTATCCTCAGGGTCGTTCCTGACCTCGTGCTCTCCGGGATGCTCACCCGGATCCTCTTCCTGCCGAACCCCGGCCGGTACTCGATGGTGATCTGGCCCCCTAAGGACGCGACGTCCGAGGGGATGCTGATGTCTTCGTGGATGTCCATGACGTTGTGGAAAAGCTTCGCGGCCCTGTCCGCCGCAAGCCTCATGAAGGAGCGCTTCAGAACGTCCGCGGGCCTTCCCCCGGTCACCAGGGCCTCGTAGGCGATCACCCTTCCCACCGTCAGGAGCCTTTCCAGCCACTCCTTCCCGATGGGCAGGCCGTCGAAGACCTCGCGGAAATCCTGCCGGGCGAAGATGTCCTGGTACACGTCCTCCCGCTGGAAGGCCAGGCCCCGGTCATAACGCCTGCGCTTGTCGGCGTCGACGAGCACCCCGTACGCCTCCGTGATCTCGCGAAAGTACTCCTCCGCCCTGGGGTTGTCGCGGTTCACGTCCGGGTGAAATTTCATGGCGAGCCGCCGGTAGGCCTTCTTGATGTCCTCGACCCCGGCGTCTTTCGCAACGTTCAGTATCTGGTAGTAGTCCCTGGCCATGGTGATTTGTCCCCGCACGGGCGCTACCGGGAAGACTGGATGAAGACCTCCCGGGGAAGCTCCACCGCCGTGAGCGGCCCCCCGTACACGGCGCCGGTGTCGATGCCGATCTTGTCGTTCTTCACCAGGGGCCGGGCAAAGGGCGTGTGCCCGAAGACGACCTTCTTTTCGATTCCCGTGGGGGAAAAGATGAATTCATCGCGTATCCACAGGAGATCCCCGCTCTCCTGCTCCTCGAGTGCCACGTTCGGCTTCAGGCCGGCGTGGACGTAGACATAGCGCTCGTCCTCGTGGTACCGCTTCATCCCCGCATAGAAGTCCCGGTGGGACCGAGGTATCGCGCGGGCGACCTGGGAATGGGACAGAAACGGCTCGCTTCCGAGGTACGACATGACCGTTCTCATGCCCCCGTTCGCGAAGAACAACCCCTTTTCCCCCCCGAATTCGAGGAAGTCGATGAACATCTGCTCGTGATTGCCCCTGAGGAAGACGCAGGCGATCTCCCGGGCGAGCTCCATGAGGCGGTCCACCGTTTCCCTGGGCTTCAACCCCCGGTCGACGTAGTCGCCCAAAAAGACGAGCAGGTCGTCCTTTCCGGGACCGATCTGTTCCAGGAGGTCTTCGAGCTTCTCCAGGCAGCCGTGGATGTCGCCGATGGCGAACGTGCGCTTCATGTCTGCCGGTGCGGGAAAGGGCATCCCGCGTGCCTGTCCATCGGGATCACCCTCCTCAAGCCCCTTTCTTGAGCCTGATGGTCTCGATCTTGAGTTCCAGGATCTTTTCCTGGGCCTTCTGGGACTTGGGGTTGGCCTTCAGGGCGAGCCGGTAGGCGTCGAGGGCCGAGCTCAGGTCGTCGAGCCTGGACTTGCCCTTCTTCCCCTGCGCCCTGAGCTCGTAGGCGTAAGCCAGGGTGATGGCGACGTCGTGGTCCTGGGCCCTTCTCAGGTAGTCCCGGGAAGCCTGGATGATCCGGTCGGGGTCCTTCATCCCCACCGCGGCGCTCACGAGTCCCTTCCTCGCCTCGTTCGAAGGGGCCGACCTGACGAGGGCGCCGTAAAGCTCGTAGGAGGATCTGTATTCCCCCTCCTTCAGGGAGAGGGGCGCGGCGCGCAGCAGCGTGTCCCGGTCGCCGGGCCTGACCGCCAGAACCCTGCGATAGGTCTCGAGGGCGAGCTTGTCCTTGCCCGCCTTCTCGTAGGAGACCGCGAGGTTGTAGAGCAGCAGGGGATCGCGGGGGTTCAGGCCCACGGCCCGATTGTACAGCGAGGCCTGCTCGTCGGTCTGCCCGAGCTTGCCCATGACGAAGGCGAGCTGCGCGACGGCGTTTTTGTCCTGGGGGTAGGAAGCCAGGTAGCGCTTGAGGAGAACCGAGGCGTCGTCGTAGCGCTTGTCCTTCATGGCTTCCCGTATCACCGGGACGAGGATGTCCCTGCCCCGGGCGCTGCCCGCGTGCTTCCTGTAGAGCTCGAGGGCCTCCGCGGTCCTGCCCGACTGCTCGAAGGCCTTGCCGAGCTCGGTGATGACGGTCTCCGAATCGGGCTCCAGCTCGAGGGCCTTCACGAGGTAGCCCACCCGGGCTTCCTGGTCGCCCGAATCCCTGGCGATGAGGGCCATGCGCTGGTAGGTCGCCGCGTCCCCCTGGCCGAGCTCCACGATCTTCCGGGAGGCGTCCATTGCCTCCTTCGGTTTGCCCAGCTTGATGTAGCACCGGGAGAGCTGGGCCCAGGAAGAAACGTCTTTGGGGTTGTCCTCGACCATCTTGCGGTAGATCCCCGCAAGGGTTTCGTAGTCGTTCTTGCTCGACAGGAGCTCGTCGAGCATGGCCACGAACTTGCGCTCGCCGGGGAAGCTCGCGTGGGCGCTCTTTAAAGCCGCTATGCGGGCGTCAATGTCCTTCGCCCCCTTGATGCGCTCCAGGAAGTCCTTCTGATCGACCTCGATCTCCAGGGGCACCTTGGCGATGGGGTGCCCGATGTAGGAGACCTCGATGGGCACGGACCTGATGGCGGCGTCCATGATCTGCCTGCGGACGAGTGCCGTGTCGATGGGCTCGCGCAGGTCGTTGCTCTTGCCGAACCCCACCACGTCCGCGGTGAGATACTTGGGGAAAAAGGTGTTCGCCCGCACCGCGGTGATGGCGATGGTCTCTTCCCCCGTGACCTTGAGCGCCTCCCCGGCCTGGATCGTCTTCGGGGCGCCGTCGATGCTCACGTCCATGGAGATGAACCTGGGCGGCTTCCGGAATATGAAGGAGATCAGGGCCTCCCGGATGACCCCGGGCTCACCGCCCAGGGGCACCACGAGAAACAGCGTGAACCCCAGGGCAATGATCAGGACAATGATCAGAATGACGCTGCCTTTCTTTCCCATATCCCGCCCTTGCACCATACCGGCATTTGTGAGGGTTATTACCAAGGAATACCGGTGATGTCCATTCCCATTTTCAGGCCCGGGCACGGGCTTTCGCCCCTGCGGACGCCCCGCCTTGAGGCCGTGCGGACGGGTATTATTATGTATGATAAGGATAGAATTTCCCGGTTTTCCAGGGTGTCGCCTCCTCCGTGACCGGGCAGGACAAAGGTATGAACAGGGGCATGGGTCTCGTGGAACTGATGCTGTCTCTCACCCTAGGCACGATGGTCATCCTCGTGCTCTGCACCATGTACGCCCTGTTCTCAAAAAGCTATGGCGAAACGAAGGGGGCCTGGCACTGCATGCAGTCACTCCGCAGCGCCTTCGTCCAGATCGACTCCGACGTGAAGCAGTGCTCCTTCCTCCTGCCCCGGGACCTCAAGCTGGCCTGGGACGGGGGGGCACTCTTCATCGCCGGGGCGACGGCCACCTCGTCGTATCCGGGCGTGTCCCTCGGCGGGGATGCCCCCCCGCCCTACTGCTCCATTGTCCGGACGTGCCTCGGCCCGGCGGTCGGGCTGGACAGCGCGGACATCGACGGAGACGGCACCCCGGACTACCGGGCCGACCTGGGCGTCATAACCGACAGCGGCCCCTGCGTCATCTCGCACGGGTATTCCCGGGGGAACGCCACCCTGAGCATGGCGCTTTCCCACCGGATACAGCCGGGCGACCGCGCAGTGCCCTCGAACCACTACCGGCTCGGGGAAGACGGCCTCTACCGGAACGCCCAGCTGCTCGCCGAGGCGATCACGGCATTCGACGCTCATGTCGCGGGCAATGAGCTCACCATCAGCCTTCTGGCCAGATCCAATGGAACGCAAAAAGACCTCACCTGTACCTATCATCTCCAGTAGCAGGGGATGGGCGCTCGTCTACGCCCTGGTCTTCTGCATCGTCATCCAGGGGATCGCCCTCCTCGCCGCGGGCCTCGTCACGCACGACATCAGGTCCGGCAGCGTGTTCCAGGGGCTCCTCGCCGGCCGGCACGCTCCCCCGGACGCGCGCCCGGCGGTGGAAGTCAGCCGGTACGGGGCCCCGGAAGGGTGGGACAACGCCTGCTTCCTCACCGAGGTGACCGAGCGCAGGTGGGAGAACGAGTCGGCCTTCAGCTGGCGGGTAAAGCTCGGGAGTCAACCCTCCCAGGCAATACCGGACCGCAGCCTGTCGTCGTGGAGGCCGTTCGTCATCCTCCTCGTGGACGACTCCGCGGGCATGCTCGCCTCCAGCGGCCAGCCATACGACAGCGGGGCCGTCTTCTTCGAGGGCGCCGGCAGGGAGATCACCCCCAGCGGGGACAGGGACGACTTCGCGAGCGTGCTCGCAGGCGCGGAAGGCACCTTCTTCCGGGGATCGTTCGGCAACATGTCGAGGCGGGCGGCCGACCTCTACGGGTTCGGAGGCGGCGCCCAGTGCTGGACCCAGGCCCTCTCCCGTCTCACCTCCCTGGTGGAGGACCTGGACCTGTGCCCCCTGGCCGTCGCCACCGTCTCGCGGGGCATCATCCAGCCGTTCACCTTCGAGCGGAAGGCCATCCTCTCCGCCCTGGCGGGCATACGACCCCAGGCCGAAGAGGCCGGGCTGGCCGAGGCCTGCCTGGGCCTGACCGGCCTCTTCCCTGCCGCGTGCGCGACGGCGAAGCACATCGTCATCGCCACCAGCGGCATCGCCGTGAAGGACGGGGACATCCCCTCCGCTCTCAAAGACTTCGACCACGACGGCAACCCCCTCGACACGGCCGTGGAGGAGCGGTCCCACTGCCTCGACGACGTGGCCTCCTATGCCGCGAGCCGGGGCATCACCGTGCACGCGGTGGGCCCGGACACGCCCTTCCTCCGCGCCGTGGCCGCCAAGGGCGGGGGGGCGTTCATGCCGACGAAGGGGGCGTTCGCCCCGCCCGGGCCTTTCATCTGCCAGCCGCCCGGGCTCGGCGGCAGCCTGCGCCGCTACCCCGTCAACAGCGAGCTCGCGTTCGACCCGCCCTGGCTCGACATGGGGGGCGCCTCGTACCTGAAGCTCATGGCCAACGCCCCCCTCCACCTCGGCCCATCGGCCGCCTTCGCCCCCCGGGGAGCCGCCACGGGGTTTCACGTCTCGGGGGGTTCGCTCTTCTGCACGACGTCGAGGGACGATCTCCTGTCCATCGATCCGGGCACGGGCGTCTGCTCGTGGGTGGCGCGCGGGCCGGGAGGAAGGGTCGAGGCCCGGGACGGTACCGTCGTCGCGGGGCCGAACATCGAGGGCGACATCCTGGCTTTGAGCCACGAACCGGCGGTCAGGTGGTCGGCCAGGGGCGACCTCTTTGCCCTCGCTCCCGGGGTCGCCTACATCTCCCGCGGCCCGCTCCTGTCTTCCCGAAGCATCGAGAGTGGCGCACAAGTGGCCCTGCTCGACCTGGGAGCTGCGGTCCGCCTGCTCCAGTACGACCCCAGCATGAACTGTGTGGTCGCCTCATCGGGCACGAACCTGATCTCCATCCTGAGCAGCGGGCTTGAGATCCAGGCGCGGCTCGACCCCGGCCTCGCCGCCCCCCTGGACATGATCAGGACCTTCCGCCTGAGAAAGGAGCTCCACGTGATCGCCGTGGCGGGAGACGGCATGACCTGCATGACCCCCGGAAAGATCCTCTGGAAGGCATCCCTGGAGGGAGGAGCCTGCACCAGCGCCCTGGTCATGGACATGAAGCTCTACGTCACCACGTTCAGCCCCGGGGAGTGCGGCGGGATGGATTCGGGACACTCCCTCCTCCAGGTCTTCGACATACAAAGCGGCGAGAGGGTTTCGAGCACGGCCCTGTTCAACGCCATTTCCCTTGGACCCCTCATCGACCTGGATTCGGGCGTCCTGGAATACTCGAGCCCGGGCATGGACAGCTTCACGGTGGATATCCGGGACCTCGCGGGAATGAAGCCCCTCCCCTTAGGGACGCGGCTGAAATAACCAGGGGCCTTCACGAACGCTGACGCCAGGATGCCATGGAATCCCTGACAGCGTCCAGGAGGGCAGCGTCCGGCGGTCCCTGGACGTCTCCCAGGGAGATGCCCGGCTTGATCTTCTCCCCGTGGAAGTCCGACCCCGCACTCGCGAGCAGGTTCAGCGAAGAGGCCAGGCCCCGGAGCCAGGCAACCGTCTCCGGGTCGTGATAGGAGCTGTAGACCTCGATGCCCTTGAGCCCGCACCTTTTGAGGGCCTTCAGCGTCTCTCCCCGCTCCTTTCCCGGGTGAGCCAGCACGAGGACGCCCACATCCTTCAGGGCGTCGATGGTTTCGGCAAGGTCAGGCAGCTCGGCCAGCACCGACGCGCCGAACCCTTCGAGGGCGTAGTCCCGGTAAAAGTTCAGGTAGGGCGAATCGGACCGGTCCCCGCGGGTGTAGCGGAGAAGCCGGGGATCCTCCGGATTGCATGCGGCCAGCGCCCGGAGCATGGTCACCCCGGTGG
>JAKLDU010000059.1 GCA_022703355.1 Deltaproteobacteria bacterium
AAGGTCGCGGATACGCACAGGATCTCTTTCGTGACCCGGGATTCCTGCGGCGTGATCTCCATCGGCAGGCCCAGTCACAGCCTCGAGGTCGGCACCCTGCAGAATTTCCTCGACCGGTACATGCAGGAGCGCACGGAGGTGAAGATCGACTACATCCACGGGGTGGAGACCGTGCGGGGGCTTGCCTCGCGTCCGGACACCGTGGGATTCTTCCTGCCTGCGATCTCGAAGTTCGATTTTTTCAGGACCATCATCGTGGACGGCGTGCTGCCGAGAAAAACCTTCTCCATGGGGCATGCCGACGAGAAGCGCTTCTACCTGGAGTGCAGAAAGATAACCGGGTGACCCGGCCGTAAGGGGGAGTCGTCCGCACCTCCCGGGAAACAGGCCCGGGAGCTGGCGGCGATATCCCCCGCCATGGCCTCCCGTGCACCAGTGAGTCTCTGCCCCAAGTCGCCCGTTCGTCAGCCCCCCGCCCATGCCCCTTCGTGCACCGGTGAGTCTCTGCCCGAGTCGCCCGCTCATCAGCCCCCCCATGCCCTCCCGTGCACCAGCCTTCCGTTCAATAAAACGTGGGGATTTACCGAATAATTCCTGCAGGGAACCGTAGAAACGGAGGGTGCAATGCAGGAATCGCCTTACTTGAAAGGCCGGGACGATCTCATCGAGACGCTGCGCAAGGTTCCATTCCTCCACTCCTATGCGGACAGGTTCCTCCGGAAGATCCTCGAGCTGAGCAAGCTCCGCAGATACCGGGACGGCGAAATCATCACGAGACAGGGGGAATACGACACCTGGCTGTACGTGATCCTTTCGGGCGAGGTGAAGGTGGTCAGGGACGAGGAGGAGATCGCCCGGCTCGACGCGCAGGGCGGGACGTTCGGCGAGCTGGCCATGATCGACGGCGAGGCGCGGTCCGCTTCCGTGTTTGCCTCCCGGCCCGACACCGCCTGCCTCGCCATCGACAGCTCATTCCTCGAGCATCTGGAGCTCCCGGACCGCAGAGAGTTCGAGGCGGTGTATTATCGCCTGCTCGCCGAGATCCTGGCCCACAGGCTCCGTACCACGAGCAGCGAGCTCTCGCGCATGAAGCAGGCCATGGAATTCATCGACAAGGACTGACCTGAGTCAGTACCCCTGAACAACACAGGGCCGCCCCGGTTCGAAACCGGGGCGGCCCTTGTTTTCTTAAGCTGCCGCTTTACGTGGCGGCGGGCAAACCTGAGAGCTTTGCCCTGGGACTGTTCTTATCCTTTCACACCGGTAATCCTCATGTTGTAGAAGGAGCGGTACACGAAGACCAGGGCGATAGCGAAGAACAGGACGCCCAGACCGGTCTTGAGCCCTGCATTCGTCATGGTGACCGCGATCTCCGTTGCCAGCAGACCGAACAGGGTGGTGAACTTGATGACCGGGTTCATGGAAACCGACGAAGTGTCTTTGAACGGGTCGCCCACGGTGTCGCCCACAACGGACGCCTCGTGGATCGGGGTGTTCTTTTCTTTGAGGTCGACTTCGACGATCTTCTTGGCATTGTCCCATGCGCCGCCCGCGTTGGCCATGAAGATGGCCTGGAACAGGCCGAAGAAGGCCATGGCGACGAGGTAGCCCACGAAGAAGTACGGGTCGAAGAAGGCCAGGCCCAGCGCCATGAAGAAGATCACGATGAAGATGTTGATCATACCCTTCTGCGCATACTGGGTGCAGATCTTCACGACTTCCTTGGAGTCTTCGATGGAGGCCGAGGTTTTGTCGAGGTTGATGTTCTTCTTGATGTAGACAACGGCGCTGTAAGAGCCGGCCACAACAGCCTGGATGGAAGCGCCGGTGAACCAGTAGATCACGCAGCCGCCCATGAGCAGGCCGATGATGATCTCGGGCTGCACGAGGCTCAGCTTCTGCTGCACGTTGCCGAAGAGGCGCTCGAGCAGGATGATGATGCCGAACACCATGGTGGTGGCTCCCACGACCGCCGTGCCGATGAGCACGGGCTTCGCGGTCGCCTTGAAGGTGTTGCCCGCGCCGTCGCAGGACTCGAGGTAGTGCTTGGAGCTTTCGAAGTCAGGGGTGAACCCGAAGTCCTTCTTGATCTCTTCGCCCACGTTCGGGACTGACTCGATCATGGAGAGCTCGTAGATGGACTGCGCGTTGTCGGAAACCGGGCCGAAGCTGTCGACCGCGATGGTGATCGGGCCCATGCCGAGGAAACCGAATGCCACCAGGCCGAACGCGAACACCGGGGCCGCGAACACAAATTCCGCAGGCATCATGTTCACGATGGATGCGTTCTTGGAAACCAGGTAGGCGACCAGCATGAGGGCCAGGATGGTGAGGCCTTCCCAGAATGCCGAGAAGTTGCCGGCAACGAGACCGGACAGGATGTTGAGCGACGGGCCGCCTTCGCGGGAAGAGTTCACGACCTCTTCGCAGTGGCGGCTCTTGGTGGAGGTGAACACCTTGGTGAACTCGGGGATCAGTGCGCCGGCGATGGTGCCGCAGGAGATGATCGCGGCGAGCGCCCACCAGAGGTCGGCGTACTTGACCGGGTCGAGGTCGGACAGGAGCACGTAGCTCGCTGCGAAGGTCACGGCGATGGAAACGAGAGAGGTGACCCACACGAGGTTGGTGAGCGGATGCTCGAAGTCGAAGTCCTTCTTGCCTGCCCACAGGGACTTGCTGAGCACGTCGTTGATGGCATAGGACACGATGGCGGTCAGGATCATCAGGATACGCATTGCGAAGATCCACACGATGAGCTTGCCTGCCATGAAAGAGTTGTCCGCAAGGGCAAGTGCGATGAAGGCGATGAGCGCAACGCCCGTCACGCCGTAGGTTTCGAAGCCGTCAGCCGTGGGGCCGACGCTGTCGCCCGCGTTGTCGCCGGTGCAGTCAGCGATGACGCCGGGGTTCTTCGGGTCGTCTTCGGGGAGGTGGAACACGATCTTCATGAGGTCGGAGCCGATGTCGGCGATCTTGGTGAAGATGCCGCCGCAGATACGGAGCGCGCTGGCGCCCAGGGATTCGCCGATGGCGAAGCCGATGAAGCAGGGGCCCGACAGCTCAGAGGGGATGTATGCCAGGATCATGATCATGAAGAAGAGTTCGACGCTCACGAGCAGAAGGCCGACGCTCATGCCGGAGCGCAGGCAGATGTTCACGATGTCCAGGGGGCTCGCCTTGAGCGAGGCGAAAGCGGCCCGGGAGTTGGCCACCGTGTTGATCCTGATGCCGAACCAGGCAACGCCGTAAGAGCCCAGGATGCCCAGGATCGATGCAAAAAGGATGACGATGACGTTGCCTGCGGGCATGCCGCTCAGACCGCCGAAGTAGTACATGATGCACAGGGCGATCAGGATCCAGAGGCCGACGAGGAACTTGCCCTGCTGGAGAACGTAGGTCTTGCAGGTTTCCCAGATGGTGTTGGAAACGGACAGCATCTGGCTGTGTGCCGGCAGGTTCTTGGTCTGGACGTACTGTATGTAGCCGAAGACCATGCCGATGATGCACACCAAGAGCCCGAAGTTGAGAATGGACACTCCGCTGACTGCAGCGCCGCCGATGGAGAACCCCACCGAGGACAGGTCAGGCAGCTTGAGGTCCGCTTCTCCCGCAAAAGCCACGGATGCCATGCCAAAGAGCATGATGCCCACGGCAAACAATAAGGACCATAAACTCAGTTTTGCTTTACCCATCATTCAATCTCCTTGTTTATTGGTCGATTGATACATTAGTGGCCTGTGCCGGGGCAATCGATATCCTCAATACAGGCGACGACTAGTATCTTTTACCTTCATATGTCAAGCTGACCTGGAAATGAACGAGCGGGGAGCGTTGAACCTCACTCTCCCAATCCACTCTATCTTCAATCAAAATAACCATCAGCGTGCCCACCCAAATGGTTAAAGGCGATCAACTGCACGAGTCATGAGTGAATCATCATTCAGCCTTCAAAACAATACAATACGTCCCTGACCCTGTCAAGAAATATTATGCCCGAAATTATCCCCGGCCGGGGCAAAGCCATTGAAACTCGGCTTTGCCCGGCTGGCGGGCGCACGGCCCATCCGCACGTTTTTCCGAAGCTCCAGAGACAGCGCATCTGCAAGCTTTCGATGAACACAGGGGCCGGGCCGCAGGGGGACGAACCTTTCGACGGGTGAATTCCTGCTCCGAAAGCCCCTTGATTCCCGGGAGCGTATGTATGATATGCTGGAGATGGAAAGATCGCAGCAGTACATCCCGACGAGGAGGTTTGCGGTGGCCGATCAGCTCAGGAATCCCCGGAGGGCTTTCTTCAGGCACGGATGGGCTTTTCTCGCCCTCCCCCTGGCGGGATGCTCCTCTGCCCTCTTGTCAACGCCCGGGCCGCGTGAGGAGAAAACGGCGGACATCCTGCCCACCGAGTACCTCATGTACGAACACGGCATCTTGAGCCGGGTCCTGCTCATTTACGAAGAATCGCTGCGCCGCATGGGTGAGGGCCGGGATTTTCCCGTCGATTCGCTTGCCTCCGCATCGAAAATCGTCCGCAATTTCATCGAGGATTTCCATCAGAAGCTCGAGGAAGAGTTCGTGTTCCCCAGGTTCAGGAAAGAGCGGAGATTCGTGGAAACCGTCAACGCGCTGGAGCTTCAGCACAAAGCCGGCAGGAAGCTCACCGACACCATCACGCGGCTGGCTGCCGCCAGAGACCTCGAGGTTCCCGGAAACAGGCTCGAGCTGGCCCGGTCCGTGGAGCAGTTCGTCCGGCTGTACCGCCCGCATGCCGCACGGGAAGACACCGTTGTCTTCCCGGCGCTGCGAGGGCTGGTCACACCCCGCGAATTCCGGCTCATGGGCGAAGAGTTCGAGAAACGGGGAGAAGAGCTCTACGGGTATACCGGCTTCTACCGGGTTGTCGATCAGGTGGCCGGCCTCGAGAGGAAGTTCGGCATCTTCAATCTCGCGGAGCTCCTGCCCGAACAGGCCTCCTGACCCTGCCGCAGGGACACCCCACGCACCCCCTTCACGGGCCTCCGAAAAGACCACCGTCTCCCTGTACGAGGCGCACCCCCGCGCGCCTGTTTCATGCATGACGGAACTGGTCGCGCCGTCCGGCCCTCTGGGACACCCCTGAACGCCCGCTTCATGAGGCAGGACTCCAGGGCATTGCGAACCGCCGCCCCCTTGGGGCCCTTGGGTCTCCCCGGAACGGGTGCGGGGTCGTGGACAAGATGACTTTCTGCAGGGATTTATCATTGACAGGGTGTAGACGACTGGTCTACTTTATAGCCGTCAGGGAGGGCATATGCCACGGGAAGACACCAGGCTCGCGATCATCCGGGAAGGCGCCCGCCTCATCCACGCCAAGGGGTTCAACAACACCGGCCTGTCCGACATTCTCACGGCGGCGGGCGTCCCCAAGGGCTCCTTCTATTTTTATTTCCGGAACAAGGAAGCCTTCGGCCTGGCGGTGATCGACCACTATGCGACCGCCCTCATGGAAGTGGGGCAGATGACCCTCCGGAACGGGAACCTGGAGCCGCTTCAGAGGCTCGACAAGTTTTTCGATTTCTTCCGGAAGGCCTTCCAGGCAGCGGACATGCACGGCGGCTGCCCCGTGGGCAACCTGACGCAGGAGATGAGCGACCTGAGCGACTCCTTCCGGGGCAGGATGGCCGAACTCTACTCGCAGATCACGGGCCTCATCGCCGGGTGCCTGGTGGAAGCCCGCGAGCGGGGGGACATCCCTCGTGCCCTGGACGCCGAAAAGACCGCACAGTTCATATTCGACAGCTGGGAAGGGGCGATCATGCACATGAAGCTCACCAGGGATATCGAGCCCCTCCTCACCTGCAGGGACATGCTTTTTTCCCTTATCCTGAAAAAAGGGTGACAAACCGGGAGCGCACGGGCTTCCAAGACGCTTTCACCAAGAACCGAGGAGGAAAACCATGGGTCAGTGGCACAAGACGGGCTGCGTGCTCTGCGCGCAGAACTGCGGGCTGGAAGTGTTCGTGGAGAACAACCGCATCGCGAAGGTCAGGGGCGACAGGGACAACCCCCGCTCGAAAGGCTATGTCTGCCGCAAGGGAGTGAACATCGCCGCGTACCAGCACCACGGGGACCGGCTCACCCACCCCCTGAAAAAGGCCGGCGGCTCGTTTCAGCGGATCTCCTGGGACCAGGCGATTGCCGAGATCGCCTCCAGGATCGGGGAGATCGTCGGCGAGCATGGCCCCCGGTCATTCGCCTACATGGGCGGAGGCGGCCAGGGATGCCACTTCGAGGCGGCCTTCGGCGTCCGGCTCCTGCGCGCCCTGGGTTCCCGGTACCACTACAGCGCCCTGGGCCAGGAGCTCACGGGCCTGTTCTGGGCGAGCGGCCGCTTCACCGGCAAGCAGTACCTCTTCGGCATCCCCGACGAGCACCGCTCCGACATGCTGCTGGCCATCGGGTGGAACGGCATGCAGAGCCACCAGATGCCCCGCGCCCCCCTGGTCCTCAAGGAGTTTTCCAAAGACCCGGACAAGCTCCTGGTGGTCATCGACCCGCGGAAGTCCGAGACCGCCGCGATAGCGGACATTCACCTGCCCATCAGGCCGGGCACGGACGCCCTGCTCACCAGGGCCATGATCTCCATCATCCTCACGGAGGGGTGGCACGACAGGGAATTCATCGACGGGCACGTGAGCGGCTTTACCGCCATCGAGCCGTGGTTCCGGAACTTCGACGCGGAGGCGGCCGTGAAGGTCTGCGAGCTCGATTACGCACAGGTGCGTGAGGTCTGCTCCCTCCTGTCCACGAGAAAGTGGTGCATGCACACCGACCTGGGTATCTACATGAACCGCCACAGCACGCCCGCCTCCTACCTCCACCTCATCCTGGCGGCCATCTGCGGCAGGTTCTGCGTGCCGGGCGGAAACGTCATCCCCGGAAGCATCATGCCCCTGGGCGCCCACACGGACGAGCGCGACCCCAGGACCTGGCGCACCGTTGCCACCGGTTTCCCGGCCCTCATGGGCGTGTTCCCGCCCAACGTCATGCCCGAGGAGATCATGAGCGGCCACCCCGAACGCCTGCGGGCGGTCCTGTGCACCCAGTCGAACCCCCTGAGGTCCTACGCGGACACCACGGCCTACGAGGAGGCCTTTTCGAAGATCGACCTGCTGGTGACCTGCGAGCTCTCCATGACCGAGACCGCGCGGCTGTCCCACTACGTGCTGCCGGCCCTCTCTGGCTACGAATCCTGGGACAGCACCTTCTTCGCCTGGACCTTCCCGGAGATCTATTTCCAGATGAGGCGGCCCATCCTCGAGCCCGAGGGCGAGCCCCTGCACCTGAGCGAGATCCACGTGAGGATCGCCGACGCCCTGGGCCTCATCCCGGAGATCCCCCAAAGCCTTTACGACGCCGCGTCGAAGGACCGCATGACCTTCGGCATGGAGCTCATGGCGTTCATGCAGAACAACCCCAAGGCCATGGGCGACATGCCCTACATCCTTGCCAAGACCCTGGGCAAGGCGCTGGGCTCGCCCAACCTGGGCGCGCTGTGGGGCCTGCTCCAGGCCGCCCCCAAGAGCTTCCGCAAGGCAGCCGCCCGGGCCGGCTTCAAACCGGGCATCACCATGGGAGACGAGATCTTCCAGTCCATCCTCGACCACCCCGAAGGGATCATCGCGGGCCTGGCCGACGAGAACGACAACTTCTCCCAGCTGAAGACCGAAGACGGCAGGATCAACGTCCACATCCCCGAGATGGAGGACTGGGTCAGGGGCATCGACGCCCGCTCCGAAGAAAAGGACCTCGCCCCGGACCCGGATTTCCCCCTCGTTCTCCAGGCGGGCCGGCACATGAACATGAACGCCAACACCCTCATGCGCGACCCCTCGTGGAACGAGGGCAGGCGTTTCTGCACGGTCATGGTGCACCCCGACGATGCGGCGGGCCTGAAGATCCTCGACGGCCAGACGGTCAGGGTGGTCACCGAGGCGGGCCGCGTGGAGATCGAGGCCGAGGTGACCGACGCCACCCGGAAGGGCCAGGTGGTCATCCCCCACGGCTTCGGCATGGTCCACCGCGACGGGAAGACCTCCGGCGCGAACGTGAACCGCCTCACCAAGAACACCTGGCGCGACAGTTTCGCGGGCACTCCCCTGCACCGGTACGTGAGGTGCAGAATCGAAAGGCTTTGATGGAGAAGACCGGGGGCGACGACTCCGGGAGCAAGGGGCCATTCCCCTGTGGTAAGCGCTTCTTAGAGGATCAGGGCTGGAAACACTGTCCTGAATGCCGGCGGGGTCCCTATCAGAAGGGGGGCTTGATGAGCTCCTTGACGTAGATGACCTTGCTGTCGCCCGGGGCGTAGAAGTCCCTGAGCACGGCCTCCCGCACGTAACCCGAAGAGCTGTAGAAGGCGCGGGTGCGCCCGTAGAGGTCCCGGGACGAGGTCTCGAGATAGATGCGCGCACCCCCCTTACGGGCAATGTCCTTTTCCGTCAGCCCGAGCAGGCGGCGGCCGATGCCCTGCCCCTGCGCACGCCTGTCCACCGCGATCCAGTAGAGGTCGAAGCTCTCCTTCGTGCCCGGGACCCGCCCGTAGCAGGTGTACCCCAGGACCGGCCCCTCCCCCTCCTGGCAGAAGAGGAAGGCGTAGCCGCTTTTCGGGCCTTTCAGGAGCCGCTCGTCCACGAGCTCCACGGCGACGAGCACCTCCTCCCGGTTGAAAAAGCCCGTGGATGAGGTGACGGCCGCGACGGCCTTCCGGTCCGACGCCTTTATCCTGCGGCGGAAAAGAAGCTTCACCGGGCGCCCCCTTCGGGCAGGGCTTCTGCAGCCGAAAAAGGGCCCTGCGGCTGCTTGCGGAAAAAAGGCTTCACTGGGCGCCCCCTTCCAGGGTGTCGGCGATGATCCGGGCGATCGTGGCCGGGTAGCTCAGGCCCGCCATGGCGGAGGCAGCCACGAAACCGCTGTCGGGCGAGAGGCACGGGTTGGCGTTGATTTCCAGGACCCAGGGCCTTCCCCCTTCATCCACCCTGAAGTCCACCCGGGCATACCCTCTCAGGCCGAAGGCCTTCCAGCACGCCAGCGCTTTCTTCCCGAGCTCTGCGAGGAGGTCCCGGTCCCCGTCGCCGAACTGAAAGGACCTCTGCGTGCACCGGTACTCCAGGGAATTTTCGTCCCACTTCGCCCTGTAGTCCACCAGGCGACGCCGGCCGTCGGGGAAGGAGAACCTGATCTCCGCGGGGGGAAGAACCTCCGGCCCGGACGGGCCGCCGATCACGGAAACGTTGAACTCCCTGCCGTCGATGAACCGCTCGGCAAAGCACGGCTTCCCGAGGTCTTCCGCCCTCAGCCGAAGCTTTTTCCTGAGCTCGGGAAGACTCGCTGCCTCCTGCACGGAGTTTCCGTCGATGCCGACCGACGCTTCTTCCCAGAGGGCCTTCACGATGTATTCCCCGGGGAGGGGCAGCCCTGCGCCCGGGGCTCCGCCCTGGACGATCCACTCAGGGGTGGGGATGCCCGCACGCTTCATCCACTCCTTGGCGAGGACCTTGTTCGAGGTGAGGAACATGGCCTCGGTGCCCGCGCCGGTATAGGGAAAGCCCAGGTGGTCGAGGATGGAGCACGCCAGGTGAATGAGCCGGCCGTCTCCGTCGAGACCCTCCACCAGGTTGATGACGATGCGCGGCTCGATCTCGCAGAGCTTCGAGGCCAGGTGTTTCAGGTCGAGTCCGAAGGGTACGGTGACGGCCCGGTACCCGAGGTCTTCCAGGGCCTGCGCGACCGCCCCGGCCTGGACGAGGACGTCGGTCTCGTCCGGCTGCGCCCCGGGTGAAAGCTCGGCGTGGACGATGACCGCGTTCCTGCCCATGGCGGGGGTCATCCCGTTCTCTTCAGGGCGCTGTCGAGGATCTCCCCGATGAGCTCCCGGAAAGGAATGCCGTTCAGCCTGCACAGGATGGGCAGGTCGGAGTGAACCGGGTTGAGCCCGGCCAGGGGGTTGACCTCGATGAAGTTGGGGTCGCCCGCCTCGTCCATGCGGATGTCAACCCTGCCCCCGTCCCTGCACCCGAGGACTCTCCACGACGCGAGGGCGAGCTCCGCGCACGGGCCGATCATTTCCCCTTCCGGCACGGAGTACATGATCATCTCTTCGTAGTTGGCCTTGCTGTGGTAGGAATAGATGGCGTCCCCTTCGTACCCCTTCCGGAAGAGCACCTCCATGACGCCCACCACCCGGGCGCTTCTTCCGGTGCCCACGACCCCTGCCGTGAACTCGCGGCCCGAAAGGTACGTCTCCACGAGCACGGGCTGGGAAAATTCCCGGAGCAGCCGTGCGCACACCTCGTGAAGCTCCCGGGGCGAGGCGATTCTCGACGCGCCGGAGATGCCCTTGCCCGTGCCTTCGGCAACGGGCTTTGCAAAGAGGGGATAGGGCAGGTCCACGGCCTCCGCCCGGGAAAGCTCGTCCACCACGGCGAAGTCGGCGGTCTTCAGTCCGGCGTCCCGGATCACCGCCTTGGTCATGCCTTTGTGCAGGGTCAGGGCGAGCACGAGGGGGTCGGAGAAGGTGTAGGGAATCCGGTAGGCGTCGAGCAGGGCCGGCACGAGGGCCTCCCTGCCGTTCCCGTACATGCCCTCGGCGATGTTGAACACGAGGTCCCAGGCGGCCCCACAGGCCAGCTTCGCCACGAGCTGCCGCGCGTTCCCGATGCGGTCGACCTCGTGGCCGAAAGAGGAGATCGCTTCCTCGAGGGCGTCGATGGTGTCCCGCCGGTCGAACTCGGCGGTCTCCTCGGTGCCGTAGCCTTCCTTCAGGTAGTCGTCCCGGAGATCATACGTGAAGCCGACCTTCATCTCACGGGCACCCGGCGCTGCCCTCCGGGTAGGAGAAGCACCTGCCCTCGTAGTTCCTCAGGGCGACCCTCCCGGCCGCGCGGCCCTGGAAATAGTCGGGCAGAAGGGGTATCTTGCCGCCGCCTCCGGGCGCGTCCACCACGTAGTGGGGCACGGCATAGCCCGAGGTGTGCCCCCTCAGGCCCTCGATCATCTCGAGCCCTTTTTCGATGGTGGTCCGGAAGTGGGAGGACCCGAGGATGGGGTCGCACTGATAGAGGTAGTACGGCCGCACGCGGGCCTTGAGAAGCCCGTGGAAAAGGTCCTTGAGGGTGTTCACACTGTCGTTGATGCCCTTGAGCAGGACGGTCTGGCTCCCCAGGGGGATGCCGGCGTCCGCGAGCATGGTGCAGGCGTCGAGCGTTTCCGGGGTCAGCTCGTCGGGATGGGTGAAGTGAATGCTCATCCACAGCGGCTGATATTTTTTCAAAACCCTGACGAGCTTGGGCGTTATCCGCTGGGGCAGGACCACGGGGGCCTTCGTGCCGATGCGCACGATCTCCACGTGGGGGATGCGCCTGATGCTCGAGAGGAGGTAGTCGAGATGGCTGTCGGGCAGGGTCAGGGGGTCGCCCCCGGAGAGGAGGACGTCCCTCACCTCGGGCCTCGACTCGATGTAGGAGATGGCCTGCTGCCACTGGGTGATGGAGGAGCGGAACTTGTGGTTGTTCCCCACCATGCGGGAGCGGGTGCAGTAGCGGCAGTAGGTCGAGCAGAAGCCGGTGGTCAGGAACAGGACGCGGTCCGGGTAGCGGTGCACCAGGCCGGGCACCGGGCTCTGGTGCTCTTCGAACAGGGGGTCCTGCTCCTCGCCCTCGCTCACGGCATACTCGCCCGTCACGGGCATCACGGACCTCCTGACGGCCTGCGCCGGGTCGGTGCGGCTCATGAGGCTCGCGTAGTACGGGGTGATCCTGAAGGGAAGAGACGTCGTGCGCTTGAGGACGGCCTCACGCTCGTCGGGGCTGAGTTCGATGATGCGCCCGATGGCGTCAAGGGTGGTGATGCTGTTGCGGATCTGCCAGTGCCAGCTCGACCAGTCGGCCTCGGTGGCGGCGGGGAAGTGCGCGCGCAGGAACTGCCGCGATCGCTGGCTGACGGGCATTCGGCCCGATAAGGAAAACTTCCTTACGGGATCTGCAACGAAGAGCAGATCCTGAGTCATGACCGGGGATATCGATGGGGGCTCCTCGGGGGCCCCGGCGCCCAGGGGGTCCGGGTCTTCGGGTGAAACAGACACGGCAGGACCGGTGTTCTTCATCTCAAGTCTCCTCCTTGGCTCAAGTATCGGCACGGATCTTTTCGCGTATAAGAAAAATGAAGACGAGCTTGATTGCGATGGCGGGGAGGGTTGAGGTGAACGGGAACGAGTGTCATCGTGCGGTATTCAATACCGGCAGGCACGAGTGGAACTGGCCTGCATCATCAGCTGTGCTTCCTGCGCCACGGTTACACTCTCTCCCTTGACTGGCCTTTTCCTTTAGCGGCTCTCTCTTCCCCAAGAGAGGTCACTTTTGAGTTCTAAATAAAACTTCTGAAAAAAATTGCAAGCAGTAATTGGCCCTC
>JAKLDU010000006.1 GCA_022703355.1 Deltaproteobacteria bacterium
CGAGATCCCCCGGGCGTTCCTGATCCGGTCCGCGACGGCACGGGAGGCCGCCTCGTCCGGGATCTCCTTCGGGTCCACCACCCTGGCGGAGAACGCGTCGCCGCCGGGCGTGAGGAGATCGGCGTCGATGGTCCAGTATTCCTGGGAGACGAATTTTTCTATTTCTTCCTGGCGCATGCAGATGAGACGCACCGCCACGGACTGCACCCTGCCGCCGGAGAGGCCGCGCTTCACGCGCTTCCACAGGAGCGGGCTCATGGTGTAGCCCACGATCCGGTCCATGACGCGCCGGGCCTTCTGGGCTTCGTAGAGCGACCTGTTCAGCGGCAAAGGCTCCCTGATGGCCTGGTCGATGGCCTTCTTGGTGATCTCATGGAAGATGATCCTGCCCACGGCGTGGTCGTCCTTCCTGAGCTCCTCGCTGATGTGCCAGGCGATGGCCTCCCCCTCGCGGTCAGGGTCCGATGCCAGGTAGACGCGCTCGGCCTCTTCGGCGAGCTTCCGGAGCTTTTTCACCACGTCGCGCTTTTCGGGCTTCACCTTGTAGCTGGGCTCGAAGCCCGAATCGATGTCCACGCCGAGCACGCTCTTGGGGAGGTCCTTGATGTGGCCCATGGTGGCCTGCACCTCGAAGTCCCTGCCGAGGTAGCGCTTGATGGTCTTCGCCTTGGTGGGCGATTCCACGATTACGAGTGATTTACCCATTCGTGCTCCTTGCGGCGAATCTGCTTCCCTCGATCCGCCGTACCTTCCCCGTGAGCTCCAGCATGCTCACCCTCTTAGTAGTTTCAATGATGTCCAGGTCAAGCTCCCTGGCAATGTCTTCGATGCTCAGGGGGCCGCCCTCGATGAGGTCCAGAATCCCGTCGGGTTCACGCCCCTCGTGCCCGTCGACGCGAAGGGCGCTCTTCACCTGGGGGGCGATCTCCATGAGCACGTCGTCGGCATTCCTCACGAGGACCGCGCCCTGCCGGATGAGGTGGTGCGGGCCCAGGGAGCGCACGTTCGTCACCATGCCCGGCACCGCCATGAGGGTCCTGCCCTGCTCGCCGGCGAACCGGGCGGTGATGAGGGCGCCGGACTTCATGGCCGCCTCCACCACCACGACCCCCGCCGACAGTCCGGAGATGATCCGGTTTCTCCGGGGAAAGTTGCCCGGGTCAGGGGGGGTGCCCGGGGGGTACTCAGTGACCACCGCTCCTCTCAGGGCGATCCTGTCTGCTAAAGCCGCGTTTTCCGGCGGGTAGGCCACGTCGATGCCCGTTCCGAGCACGGCGACGGTGTTCGTGCCCCCTTCGAGCGCCCCGGTGTGGACCGCCGTGTCGATGCCCCGCGCGAGGCCCGAGACCACCGTGATCCCCGCGGCGCTCATGGAGCGGGCCATGCTCATGGCCGTTTCCCTGCCATACCGGGAAGGGGACCTGGTGCCCACGATGGCCACCGCAGGCTCGATCTCCTCGAGGGAGCCCCTGAGGTACAGCACAAAGGGGGGATCGCCCGTTTCCCTGAGCAGCCCGGGAAACCCGGGGTCCGTGATCCCCACGGCGTGCGCTCCCGCCGCCTTCATGGCTGCCACGGCCTTTCTCACCCCCTCCGGCTCCGGGCCTCTGGACAGGCTGTTCACCTGGGCGGCGGTCAGGACCCCGGTCTCCCTCACCGCCTCCTTCGGCGCGGAGAGGAGAGCCTCGGGGCTCCCGAAGATCTCGAGGAGCCTGACCACCCGGGAATGCCCGATGCCGGGGACGAGGTCGAGGGCGACCCACACTTCTGCACGGTCCATATCACCTTCCATCTCTTCGAGTGTGGCACGCTATCGGAACAGGGAAGCTCATGTCAAGATGCATTCTTTCCCCGGAAGGATTCTTCCGGGGGCCCCCTCGCTTCTTGCCGGTGCCCCGGGAAATGATGTATATAAAAAATTCACCACATTAAATGTGCCTGGAGGTTCCCGTGGCCCGGATACCTTATTATGAACTGGATGAAAAAGACCAGGACAAGATGGAGCTCGTCGGCAGGGCGCCCAAGCTGAACGTCATACGGATCATGGCGCACGCGGCCTACCCGGTCCTCAACGGGTTCGTGACCCTGGTGGCGGCCCTCCTGGCGGAGGGCAGGCTCGACCCCTTTCTGCGGGAGATGGCCATCATCAGGACCGGCCTGCTCTGCGGCTCGGAGTACGAGGTGTTCCAGCATCACAAGATGGCCCGGAGGATGGGCATGCCCGAGGAAAAGATCCGGGCCCTTGCCGTGGGCTCGACGTCGCCGGTCTTCTCCGAGGTCGAGAAGCTGGTGCTGGGGTTCACCGAGGAGATGGTGACCCGCCGCAAGGCGAGCGAGGAAACTTTCAAGGCCCTGGCCGGGCACTTCTCCCCTGCCCGGATGGTGGAGCTCGCCATCGTCGTGGGGTGCTACGTCATGGTGAGCATGTTCCTCATGACCTTCGAGGTGGACATAGAGCAGAAGCACGGGTGATGCGGTTTCGTCGGGGCCGCGATCCGTGCCGGTCGGAACGCTGTGAAGGGGAAGGCGCCCGCGTGGGTCGACAGGGGGGAAGAATCCCTCGTGATCCCCGGACAGCGGGGGGATTCTTCCCGGCACTTCCCGTGTCCCGGCCCCGGGCGCTCAGCATCCTATTCTGGTGATCGTCCGAGAAGTCGATAGGCAAGACCCCCCAGTATGCCCCCGACCACAGGGGCAAACCAGAATAGCCAAAGCTGCTGGATTGCCCAGCCGCCGGCAAACAAGGCAACCCCGGTGCTCCGGGCTGGATTCACCGAGGTGTTGGTCACGGGAATGCTGATGAGGTGGATGAGGGTGAGGCACAGGCCGATGGCTATGGGGGCAAAGCCCTTGGGGGCCCGCTCGTCGGTCGAGCCCATGATGACCATGAGGAACATGAATGTCATGACGACTTCACAAACCAGGGCCGACGTGAACGAATAACCCCCGGGAGAGTGCTCGCCGTAGCCGTTGCTGGCAAAACCTGCCGAAACATCGAAACCGGCGGCGCCACTTGCAATTGCGTACAGGACGCATGCCCCCGCAATCCCTCCCAGCACCTGAGCCAGGACATAGGGGACAAGGTCCTTTCCGGGGAACCGCCCGCCCGCGACCAGCCCGCAGGTGACCGCAGGGTTCAGATGGCAGCCCGAGATGTGACCCACGGCGAACGCCATGGTCAGCACCGTCAGCCCGAAAGCCAGGGCTACGCCGAGCAGTCCGATGCCGAGGTCCGGGAAAGCCGCGGCTATGACTGCGCTTCCACAACCACCGAGAACCAGCCAGAATGTTCCGAAAAACTCAGCCCCAAGTCTTTGATACATGCGGAACCGCCTTTCATTGAAGTATTCTACCGTTCAACACGGACCATGGTACTATCCACATAAATAGCGTTCAGCCGGCCCATGGCAAGAGAGCACGCTTCGCCGTGCAGGTGCGCATCTTCGGGGTAACGGGAAAAAGCTTGACAGCCCGGACGCTTCTGTAGAATATACTCTGTCATTATGACGCAGAGCGATCAGCTTACGGCCTATTACTTTTACTTTTATTATCGCAGGAGCTCGTGTCCATAGGCCTGGGGCGCTCACCGGACAGGAAAAAGGCCGTGGACAAAATCCATGGCCTTTTTTATTATACGCAGGTTTTCAAGCCTGGTTGAACAGGCGGTGCCCAAAAGGGCACGTGCTGTCCGGGCGGATCCGGGCGAAAGCTGCCGGAGCAGGCCCGGGAACTCACACCGGTGGCCGGGGGGAATACGTGATGAAGAAGATTCTGAGTGGGAACGAGGCGATTGCCCGGGGGGCTTACGAGGCGGGCGTGGGGTTCGCAGCCGCCTACCCCGGCACACCCTCGACGGAGGTCCTCGAGTGCATCGCTGCCGGATACCCCGGCATCCATGCCGAGTGGACACCCAATGAAAAGGTGGCCCTCGAGGTGGCCGCGGGCGCTTCTTACACGGGCGCGAGGGCCATGGCCGTCATGAAGCACGTGGGCGTGAACGTGGCCGCCGACCCCCTCATGACCCTGCCCTACACCCTCATCCGCGGCGGGATCGTGCTCGTGAGCGCCGACGACCCGGAGCTCTTCTCCTCGCAGAACGAGCAGGACAACCGGCACTATGCGCGCTTCGCCAAGATCCCCCTGCTGGAGCCCACCACCTCGCAGGAGGCGAAGGACTTCACGAAGGAGGCGTTTAAGATCTCAGAGCAGTTCGGGACGCCGGTGATGCTGCGCACCACCACGCGGATCTCCCACTCCATGGGCATCGTGGAAATGGGCGAGGTGGCCGGTCAGCCCGTCCCCTCCATCGAGAGGCACCCGGCGGAGTGGGTGATGCTGCCCGCCAACGCCCGGGTCCGCCACCCTCTCATCGAGAAGCGCCTGCTCGAGCTGAAGGAGTATGCGAACAGCTCGCCCCTCAACTCGGTGGAGATGGGCGACGGGAAGATCGGGATCATCTCCGCGGGGGTCGCCTACCAGTATGCGAAGGAGGCCTTCCCCGGGGCGTCCTTCCTGAAGCTGGGCATGCCGTACCCCCTGCCCGACAGGCTCGTCAGGGAGTTCGCCTCGAAGGTCGACGAGCTCTGGGTCGTTGAAGAGCTCGACCCCTTCATGGAAGACCAGATCAGGGCCCTGGGCATCGCGTGCCGCGGCAAGGACAGGCTGCCCCTGTGCGGCGAGCTGAACCCCGACATCATCGGGACCGCCATCTCAGGCGCTGCCCCCGAGCCCTTCAGAAAGCCCGCCCTGCCGGGCAGGCCGCCGAGCATGTGCCCGGGCTGCCCGCACCGGAGCCTCCTGTGGGCGCTCCGCCGGAACAAGGCCTTCATCGCCGGCGACATCGGGTGCTACACCCTGGGCTTCCTCCCGCCGCTCTCCGCCATCGACACCTGCCTGTGCATGGGCGCGGGCATCAACCACGCCCACGGCATGGCGACGGTCTTCGGGCCGGGCAGGGAAAAGATCGCCGCGGTCATCGGCGACTCCACGTTCTACCACTCGGGCATCACGGGGCTCACGAACCTCGCCTACAATAAAGGTGCGGCCCTCGTGGTGATCCTGGACAACTCCACCACGGCCATGACCGGGGCACAGGACCACCCGGGCACGGGCGTCACCATCGGCGGCGAACAGACGATCAGGCTCGACCTCGAAAAGCTCGTGAAGGCCCTGGGCATCGAGTGGGTAAAGACCGTGGACCCCTACGACGTGAAGAAGACGAGGAAGACCATCAAGGCGGCCCTGGCCCACGACGGCCCCTCGGTCATCATCTCGAAGGCCCCCTGCGTGCTCCTGAGATCGAAAAAGGTCCCGGGTGAGCCCCTGTGCGTCGACCCCGAGAAGTGCATCGGCTGCAAGGTGTGCATCGGCCTCGGGTGCCCGGCCATCGAGTTCAGGGACGAGAAGTCCTCCATCAACAGCTCGTGCGTGGGCTGCGGCGTGTGCGGGGAGCTGTGCGCCCAGGGCGCCATCGGAGGTGGCAAATGAACGTGCTCATGACAGGCGTGGGCGGGCAGGGCATCATCCTCGCCTCGGACATGCTCTCCGACGTGATGATGCGCGCCGGCTTCGACGTGAAGAAATCGGAGATCCACGGCATGGCCCAGCGCGGGGGCAGCGTGATGTCCCACGTGCGGTACGGCAGGCACGTGTCCTCGCCCCTCATCCCCTTGGGCGCCTGCGACGTCCTGCTCTCCTTCGAGGAGCTCGAGGCGGCCCGTTACGTCCAGTACCTGAAAAAGGGCGCCACCGTGATCATCAACCGCTACCGGCTCGCCCCCCCCTCGGTCATCTCGGGCGGGGAGCCCTACCCGGACATCCTGCCCGTGCTCCGGGAAAAGACGGACACCATCGTGATGGTGGACGGCACGAAGATCGCTGAAGATATGGGCAATCCGAAGGGGGTCAACACCATCCTGCTGGGCAGGCTCTCGACCTTCCTCGAGGCCGACGAGTCCCTCTGGATAGAGGCCATGAATTCCATGCTCAAGGAAAAGATCCGCACAGCCAACATCGAGGGCTTCAGGCGGGGGAGACACGCATAAGAGGCGCAGCCTAAGGGAGGTTAATCCATGATCTATAACGAGGAGTTCGAAACACTGCCCCGGGAGGCCGTCGAGGCCCTGCAGCTCAAGAGGCTCCAGCAGGTGGTGAGCAGGGTCTACCACACCGTGGGGTTCTACAAGAAGGCCTTCGACAACGCCGGGGTGGCCCCCGAGGACGTCAGGAGTTTAGACGACCTCAAGCGCCTGCCCTTCACCGTCAAGCAGGACCTGCGGGACAACTACCCCTTCGGGCTCTTCAGCGTGCCCATGACCAGCATCGTGCGCCTGCACGCCTCGTCGGGCACCACGGGAAAGCCCACGGTGGTGGGCTACACGAAGCGCGACGTGGACACCTGGGCGACCCTCATGGCCCGCTCGTTCGCGGCCGCCGGCCTCACCAGGAACGACATCATCCACAACTCCTACGGCTACGGCCTCTTCACCGGGGGCCTGGGCGCCCACTACGGCGCGGAGAAGCTCGGTGCGAGCGTCATCCCCATGTCCGGCGGGTCCACGAAAAAACAGATCATGCTCCTGCAGGACTTCGGGCCCACGGCCATCTGCTGCACGCCCTCGTACCTGCTCTTCCTGGCCGAGGCGGGCAAGGAGATGGGCGTCGACATGAAGGCGCTCAAGCTCAGGGTGGGCATCCTGGGCGCCGAGCCCTGGAGCGAGCGGATGCGCGCCCAGATCGAAAAGGAGCTCGACATCACGGCGCTCAACATCTACGGCCTGTCCGAGGTCATGGGCCCGGGCGTCGCCATGGAGTGCATCGAGGGCAGGAACGGGCTGCACATCTACGAGGACCACTTCATCGCGGAGATCATCGACCCCAAGACGGGCGAGGTCCTGCCCTACGGCGAGACCGGCGAGCTCGTGTTCACCACCATCACCAAGGAGGCCTTCCCCCTCATCAGGTACCGGACGAAGGACATCACCCGGCTTATGCCCGAGGTGTGCACGTGCGGCAGGACCTTCGTCCGCATGGAGCGCGTGTCTGGCAGGAGCGACGACATGCTCATCATCAGGGGCGTCAACGTGTTCCCCTCCCAGATCGAGAGCGTCATCATGGAGATCGAAGGGCTCGAGCCGCACTACCAGCTCATCGTGGACCGGGAAGGGTCGCTCGACACCCTGGAGATCCAGGTCGAGGTGAGCGAGCGAGTCTTCTCCGACGAGATCCGCGGCCTGCAGAGCCTCGAGAAGCGCATCAAAAAAGACGTCAAGGACTATCTCGGCGTCACGGCGAAGGTGAAGCTCGTGGAGCCCAAGTCCCTGCAGAGGTTCGAGGGCAAGGCGCAGCGGGTTGTGGACAAGAGGAATATCTAGGAGGTTTCCCATGAAGGCGGAACAGATCTCGATCTTTCTGGAAAACAAGCCCGGCGGCCTCTCCAGCGTCACCGGGGCGCTCAAGGACGCGGGGATCAACATCCGGGCCCTGTCGCTGGCAGACACCTCGGACTTCGGCATCCTGAGGCTCATCGTGGACAACGTGGCCAGGGCCAAGGAGGTCCTGAACGCGGCGGGGTTCGCCGTGGGCAAGACCCACGTGGTGGCCGTGGAAGTCCCGGACAGGCCGGGCGGGCTCCACAGCATCCTCGAGCTGCTCACGGGCAGCGGCATCAACGTGGAGTACATGTACGCCTTCGTGGAGCGCAGCGGCGAGAACGCGGTCATCATCTTCCGGTTCGACTCCACAGACCAGGCCATCGACGTGCTCCTGAAGGCGGGCTTCACCGTGCTGCCCGGGGAGAAGGTGTACGGGCTCTAGCCATGGGGCTCGACCTCGACCAGGGCAGGGAGATGGCCCGCATCGTCGCGCAGCCCTTCAGGGACACGGAGGGAAAGGAGGCGGCGCTGCCGGTGGTCGCCCGGATATTCCTCGTGGCGGGCATCGTGGCGTGCCTGGCGGGCATTGTCCTCACCATCCTCACCGGGGGATTTCTCCCCCTGGGGCTGGGCATCGGGAGCCTCGTGCCGGGCGTCGCCCTGTACGTGCTCTTCGGGGCGCTGGCAGAGGTCATCGTGCTGCTCAAGCGGATCGCGGGTCTGCCGTGCCGGGGGACCATCTCCGGCATGACCGAGGGCACCATATCGGTCTGCTCCGAGTGCGGGAGCATGGTCTACCCCGACAACGTCAAGTGCCCCTCGTGCAATGCCGACTTCGCACCCGTCGGCCGGGCAGGGGAGGGCGAGGGGAAAAGTTAGGGGAAAGCGCCTCAATCCGGGGGACGGGCGGGCTCTTGCCATGCTCCCGGGAGGCGAAGCGGATTGCAATTAGAAGCAGAATTCACTGAAAAAGGAAGCGCACAAGAGGAGGGTTCATGAAAAAATTAGGAGCAAGTCTTATCTGTTGTCTCGTTGCCCTGACGCTCTGCGTGTCGTGCGGCAGGAAGTCCGAGGAAGGGGCGGCCACCGGGGGCGAAGCCGCGAAGGCGAACGTGGTGGAGCTCACGTACAGCATCTTCTTCCCGCCCACCCACGCCCAGTGCAAGGCTGCCCAGGACTGGGCCGCCGAGATCGAGAAGCGCACGAACGGCGCGGTGAAGATCAACGTGTTCCCCGGCGGGACGCTCACGAGCGCCAACGACTGCTACGACGGCGTGGTGAAGGGGATCTCGGACCTCGGGATGTCCTGCTTCGCCTACACCAGGGGAAGGTTCCCGGTCATGGAGGCCCTCGACCTGCCGCTGGGGTACCCCAACGGGACGGCGGCCACGAAGATCGCCAACGAGTTCTACAGTGAGGTGAAGCCCAGGGAGCTCGACGACGTGCATGTGCTCTACATCCACGCCCACGGGCCGGGCCTGCTGCACACCAAGAAGCCCGTGAGCACCCTCAAGGACCTCAAGGCCATGAAGATCCGCTCCACGGGCCTGAGCGCCAAGCTCGTCGAGGCACTGGGCGGCGTGCCCGTGGCCATGCCCCAGCCCGGCACCTACGAGGCGCTCCAGAAGGGCGTGGTGGACGGCACCTTCGCCCCCATGGAGACCATGAAGGGCTGGAAGCAGGGCGAGGTGGTGAAGTCCACCACGGACTGCAAGAACATCGGCTACACCACGGCCATGTTCGTGGTCATGAACAAGGCAAAGTGGGACTCGCTGCCCGAGGACGTCAAGAAGGTGTTCGCCGACGTGAGCGCCGAGTACGTCGCCATCCAGGGCAAGGTCTGGGACGACGCCGACGCCGAGGGGCTGACCTTCGTCAGGAGTCTCGGCAACACCGTGGTGAGCCTGCCCGAAGCCGAGGCGGCCACATGGAAGGCCGCCGTGAAGCCCGTCATCGACGACTACGTCAAGGCGGCGAAGGCAAAGGGCCTCGAGGGTGACAAGTACGTCGCCTCCCTGGAGGAAAAGATCGCAAAGTCCGGCAAATAGCCAATCAAGACATGGATGGGCGGGCCGGCCTCCGGCAGTGAGAGCGGGGGCCGGCCCCGGTGTCCAGAGGAGTCTCACATGATTTCCTTTCTGCGCATAGAGAAGTTCGTCAATGCCCTGGCGGAAAAGGTGAACCTGATCGCCGCCTTCGCGGTGGCCTTCATCATGCTTCTCACCGTGGGGGACGTGGCCGGCCGGCTTTTCGGCAGCCCCATCCCGGGGACCTTCGAGCTCGTGGGGTTCGTGGGCTCGGCGATCATCTCGTTCTCGCTGCCGTACACCTCGATCCAGAACGGGCACATCTCCGTGGACATCCTCATGGCGAAGATGCCCCGGCTGGTGAGGGTGGTCGTGTACGCGGTCAACGCCCTCGTCTCCCTGGCCCTCTTCGGGGTCGTCACGTGGCAGAGCGCGGTCTATGCCCACGGCCTGAGGCTTTCCGGTGAGGTCTCCCCCACGCTCCAGATGCCGGTGTACCCGTTCATCTACGGCGTGGCGGTGGGGTGCGGCATGCTCTGCGTGGTGCTGTTCGTGGAGTTCCTGCGTCAGTTCAAGGGGGCTGAGATAGAATGAGTCCAACAATAATCGGCATCATCGGGCTTCTGGCGCTGGTCGTCCTGATCTTCAGCAGGATTCCCGTGGGCTTCGTCATGGCCCTCATCGGCTTCGTCGGGTTCAGCGCCATCGTTTCCGTGGACTCGGCACTGAGCCTCATGGCCAAGGACTTCTTCGCGGTGTTCTCGTCCTACAATCTCACGGTGATCCCGCTCTTCGTGCTCATGGGGCAGATCGCCTTCCACGCGGGCATCTCGTCGCGGCTCTTCGACACGGCGTACAAGTTCATCGGCCACCTGCCCGGGGGGCTCGCCATCGCCACGGTGGGAGCGTGCGCGGCCTTTGCCGCCATCTGCGGGTCCACGAACGCCACGGCGGCCACCATGGCGGCGGCGACCCTGCCCGAGATGAAGCGCTACAACTACAAGCCCGAGCTGGCCACCGGCGTGGTGGCGGCGGGCGGAAGCCTGGGCATCCTCATCCCGCCCAGCGTCATCTTCATCGTGTACGGGATCCTCACCGAGCAGTCCATCGGCAAGCTGTTCATCTCGGGCATCCTGCCCGGCATCATCCTGACCATATTCTTCATCGCCGCCATCCTCATCTGGGTGACGCTGAGGCCCGAGCTCGGACCCAAGGGGCCGAAGAGCTCCTGGAAGGAAAGGGTCGCGTCCCTGCCCGGCACGCTCGAGATCCTGGTCATCTTCGTGTTCGTCATGGGCGGGCTCTTCATGGGGCTCTTCACCCCCACGGAGGCGGGGGGTATGGGCGCCTTCGCCACCCTCCTGGTGGCCGTCGCCAAGCGCAACATCGACTGGAAGGGGTTCGTGCAGGCCCTCGAGGAAACCACGAGGATATCCTGCATGATCATGGTCATCGTGGCGGGCGCCACGGTGTTCGGGCACTTTCTCGCCGTGTCGCGCATCCCCTACGACATCGCGGGCTGGATCTCGTCGTTCAACCTGCCGCCCTGGGCCATCATGAGCTTCATCATCCTGATCTACCTCATCGGCGGGTGCTTCATCGACTCCCTGGCGCTCATCATGCTCACCATCCCCATCTTCTACCCCGTGGTGCTGCACTACGGGTTCGACCCCATCTGGTTCGGGGTGATCATCGTGCTCGTCACCCAGATGGGCGTCATCACGCCACCGGTGGGGGTGAACGTCTACGTGGTGGGAGGCGTGGCCAGGGACGTGCCCCTGCACGTCATCTTCAAGGGCGCCCTGCCCCTGCTCCTGGCCATGATCCTCCTGACCTTCCTCCTCATCCCCTTCCCGCAGATCGCGACTTTCCTGCCGAGCCTCGTCAAATAGGGAAGGGTTCGAGGGAAAAAGAAAAGCCCTGTGGATGCCACAGGGCTTTTTTCTGTCCGGCAACCGGGGCCGAAAAGATCAGTACTTCATGTAGTGGAACGGCTCGATGGTGGCCAGGGCTTCGGCGCTCAACGTCTTGAACTTGTGCTCCTTGAGGATTCTCTGGGTTTTCTCGAGCTCGGACACGTGCACCACGAACACGGCGGTCTTGCTGCTCTCGAGCACGAACCCGTAGGCGTTCTCGATGTTGATGCCTTCGGCGCCCAAAAGCTGGGCGAGCTTGTCCATGCCGCCTGGCCTGTCCTCGATGAGCACGGCGATGATCTCCTTGAGGCTCGCCTCGATGCCTTCCTTTGCCAGCGCCTTCTGGGCGAGCCTGGGGTCGTCGACGAGGATGTTGAAGAACCCCCGCTCCCCGAAGGAGGAGATGGTGATGGCCCGGACGTTGATTTTTTCCCTGGTGAGGACGCCGGAGACCTTTGCCAGTTTGCCCGGGGTGTTGTCCACGGGAACCGTGAGCTGATATGCGATCATGGCACACCTTCCTTCACAGAATTTTCAGATGGTCCAAACCGGCCGCGCGGCCGTGGTTCATATCAGTATTTCACTATGCATGCAGGGCGGAAGTCAAGGCGATTCTCGCCCTGTCCCCGGAGCGGGCAGCCCAGCACCCAAGGGCGGATGCAGCATACTACCTCAAATGCTGTCCCCCGGCAATTCAAGAATGATCCTCAGGCCGTGCGGAAAGGGGTGCGCCGCCGCCTAGGTTCCGCGTGTCTCACTGCCGGGAAGACACCTTCTTGCGCCGTGTAGAATCGGCCCGGTGAGAACGTTCCGCGGGCATCCGAGGCATTGACATTCCTTCCGATACTGGGATAGATTCTTCACTCGTGAATCACCAAGGAGGACAGGATGGATTACAAGCACACGCTGTGTCTGCCCCGGACGGACTTCCCCATGAAGGCATCCCTGGCTGTCAGGGAGCCGGAACTGCTCAAGCGGTGGGAGGAAGGGGACATCTACGGGAGGATCATGGACAGGTCCAGGGGGCGCGAGAAGTTCATACTCCATGACGGACCGCCCTATGCCAACGGCCATATTCACCTGGGCACAGCCCTGAACAAGATACTGAAGGACATCATCGTCAAATCGCTCTTCATGATGGGCTACGACACCTTCTACCGCCCGGGCTGGGACTGCCACGGGCTGCCCATCGAGCACCAGGTGGAGATCGAGGTGGGCAGGGATGCGGCGGCCACGATGTCCAAGGCGGAGATCCGCAGGCGCTGCAGGGAGTACGCGTACAGGTTCCTCGACATCCAGCGGGACGAGTTCAAGCGCCTGGGCGGTTTTGGCGTGTGGAACGACCCCTACGTCACCATGGACTATGGCTACGAGGCCACCATCGTGCGCGAGCTGGGCAAGTTCATCGGCAGCGGCGCCATCTACAAGGCCCGCAAACCCGTCTACTGGTGCGCCACCTGCAAGACCGCCCTGGCCGAGGCCGAGGTGGAGTACAACGAGCAGGCCACCCCCGCCATCTTCGTGCGGTTCAGGATGATCTCCGACATATCGGAAAAGGTGCCCGAGCTCAAGGATGTCCGGGACGACACCTCCATGGTGATCTGGACCACCACGCCCTGGACCATCCCCGCGAACCTCGCCATCGCGCTCCATCCGGACCTCGAGTACTCGGCGGTGAAAACGGGAGAGTACGGCGTGCTCGTTCTGGCCACGGACCTCGTGGAGGACGTCATGAAGGCCATCGGGGTGAGCGGGTTCAGCACCCTGGCCAGGTTCAAGGGAAGCCTGCTCGAAGGGCTGAAGGCAAAGCACCCGCTCTACGACCGCGAGTCGCTCCTCATCCTCGCCCCCTTCGTCACCCTCGAGGCTGGATCCGGGCTCGTCCACATCGCCCCGGGCCACGGCGAGGAGGACTACGAGATCGGCAAGGTCTACGGGCTCGAGGTCTACGCCCCCGTGGACAACGAGGGCAGGTTCACCAAGGAGGTCGAAGAGTTCGCGGGCCAGTACGTGTTCGACGCCAACGAGGGCGTCAACAACGCCCTCAAGAGGGTTGGCGCCCTGCTCGACGTCTCCACCTACGGCCACTCCTACCCCTACTGCTGGCGCTGCAAGAACCCCATCATCTTCCGCTCCACGAGCCAGTGGTTCATCTCCATGGACAAGACGGGCCTCAGGCAGAAGGCCCTCGACGAGATCAACCGGGTGAAGTGGATACCCTCCTGGGGCAGGGACCGGATCTACAACATGGTGGAGAACCGCCCCGACTGGTGCATCTCGCGCCAGAGGGCGTGGGGGGTCCCCATCCCGGTGTTCGTGTGCAAGAGCTGCGGCGAGATCCTCATGACGGAGGAGATCGCCGACCACGTGGGGGACATCTTCGAGAAGGAAGGGTCGGACGCCTGGTTCACCCACACCGCATCCGAGCTCCTGCCCCCGGGCACGACCTGCCCCGCATGCTCGTCAGCCGAGCTTGCGAAGGAGGAAGACATCGTGGACGTGTGGTTCGACTCCGGCGTGAGCTACGCCGCCGTCTGCGAGAAGGACCAGCGCCTCGACATGCCCGTGGAGATGTACCTCGAAGGCTCGGACCAGCACCGCGGGTGGTTCCACTCCACCCTGCTCACCTCCGTGGGCACCCGGGGCACCGCCCCCTACAAGAGCGTGCTCACCCATGGGTTCGTGGTGGACGGCGAGGGCCGGAAGATGTCCAAGTCCCTGGGCAACACCATCTCCCCCCAGGAGATCATCTCCGCGTACGGCGCCGAGATCCTCAGGCTCTGGACGAGCGCGCAGGACTACAAGAACGACATCAGGATCTCGGGCGAGATCGTGAGCCGCCTGGTGGAGACCTACCGGAGGATCAGGAACACCGCCCGGTTCATGCTGGGCAATCTCCACGACTTCGACCCGGACAAGGACCTGGTTCCCTACGACAACATGGCCGAGCTCGACCGCTATGCGCTCCACGTCACGGCGAAGCTGGTGGAGAAGGTGCGCAGGGCGTACCTGGAGTACGAGTTCTACGCCATCTACCAGCAGGTGCACAACTTCTGCGTGGTGGACATGAGCGCCTTCTACCTCGACATCCTCAAGGACCGGCTGTACGTGTACAAGAGGGACTCCCTGGCCCGGAGGTCGGCCCAGAGCGCGATCTTCCGGATCGTCATGGACCTGACCAGGCTCCTCGCGCCGGTGCTTGCCTTCACGGCGGAAGAGATCTGGGACCACATGCCCAAGTTCCTGGGCAAGGAGGAGAGCGTGCACCTGTCGACGATGCCCGAGGTGGACGCCTCTGTGGTGGACGATGGGCTCGCCGCCCGGTGGGAGCGCATCATCGCCCTGCGGCAGGAGGTCTCCAAAGAGACGGAGGCCGCCCGCAGGGACAAGGTCATCGGCCATCCCCTCGACGCGAAGATCACCCTGTCCGCCCAAGGGCCCACGTACGACTTTCTCGAGGCCGTGGCCCCCTCGCTGGAGGACATCTTCATCTGCTCGGGTGTGAGCGTGGAACAGGGCGACGGTACGGCGGGCGGGAGTGAAGACTTCCCCCTGATGCGCATCGGCGTTTCGAAAGCGCCGGGGGGCAAGTGCCCCAGGTGCTGGCATTACCGGGAGGACATCGGGAAGAACCCCGGGTTCCCGGAGGTGTGCGGCCGCTGCGCCGAACAGCTCGGGTAGTAGGGTCTCGGGGTGCAGGGCCCGGCGATCCCCGCTCGTCAAGGGAGAGGGCGGGGATTCATCGTATATCAGGGGGGTGCGCGGGGTTTCCCCCTGAAAGAGCGGCGCGGGAGCGGACATAAGCCCGGTCGGATCGAAGGGGTGCTCAGGTGTGGGGCAGGCGGGAAGGTAAGCACACGGAAAAGTACAAGGACTGGGAAAGCGAAGAGCCCCTCGAGGAAGAGGGCGAAGGGGAGCTTCACCGCGAGATCGTCGAAGAGCCCCGGGGGCGCAGGAAGGCACCGCTCCTTGCCTGGGCGCTGTTCCTCGTCCTCCCCTGCTTTGCCGCCGACCAGATCTCCAAGTCGGTTATCGTGCGGCAGATCGAGCTGGGCACTGGCTTCACCGTGATCCCCGGCTTCTTCGACATCCTCCACGTGCGCAACACCGGGGCGGCCTTCGGCATGCTCCAGGGCATACCCGAGCCCGTCCGCACCTGGTTCTTCCTGGGCATCACGGTGGCGGCATTCATCGCCATGTTCGTGGTCTTTTTCCGGGCGCAGGAGAAGTCCTGGCTGCTCAAGCTGGTCTTCGGCCTGATCATCGCCGGGGCGCTGGGAAACCTCACCGACCGGTTCGTCTATGGCGAGGTGGTGGATTTTCTGAGCGTCTATATCGGGAAGTACCGCTGGCCGACCTTCAACCTGGCGGACACCTACATAACCCTGGGCATGCTCGGGCTCCTCTTCCACATCTTCACGGTGCCCGGGGAAGAGGGGTAGGCTCTCAGGCGGCGACGTCCCACTCTTCGGGTCTGGCGAGCGCCGCGACGTCCACGAGGATGACCATCTGGTCCTGCGCATCCTTGTAGACGCCCTCGATGAAATCCGTGGTGATCTTCGCCGAAAATACCGGGGTCTTCTGGACCCTGGCCGGGTCTATGACGAGGACGTCCGCCACGTTGTCCACCACGAGGCCCATGACCCGTTCCTCGACGCGAACGATGAGGAAAACCGTGAGGGGGTTGTATTCCCGCGGGGCGAGCCTGAATTTCAGCCGGAGGTCCATGACGGGCACGAGTTCGCCCCGGAGGTTGATGACACCCTTGATGAAGGAGGGCACATTGGGCAGAAGGCTGATGTCCTGGCAGCCGATGATCTCTTCGATGGCCTGGATTGGCACGGCATAGGTTTCGCTCTCGAGCGAGAAGGTGATGAAAGAGGTGCTGTCCTCTTCCCTGTCGCCGCCGCCTTCGTCTTCCTCTTTCTTCACGCGGGTGTTGTCTTTCATGACGGTGGGCCGGTCCTCTTTCGCTGTCCTGAGCGGCTCCGCATGCCCTGCGTCTTCACGGCGGACGCTCCCCTGTGCCCTGGGGGCAGGCGCCGCTTCCCTGCCGCCCGCGGATTCCGTTTCCGGTGCTTTCCGGGGCTCCACCTCCGGTTTGCCCTGCTCATCGGAACCCCGCCCGGCGGCGGTGATCTGGATAAAGGACTCCTGGCCTATCCCTAAGGCCGCGGGGATCATGTCCCCTTCCATGATGGTGGAAAAGAGGATGGAGCACGCCCCCTTGTCCTTTCTGCACGAACCGAGCACCTCGCCGAGGTTCCCGAGGCCCTTCACGAAGCCGGAAAGCTCTGCTTCGCCGAGGGGCAGGGTGATGAGGAACACCTGGCTCGTGGCGAGCTTCCGGTCCAGCACCTGCCGGTCGACGCCGAAGGGGGCCAGGGGATTCTCCGCCGCTTCCGGGGCTTTGCCGGTTCCGTCGATGATGGCCTGGAGTGCCCTGGTGTGCCCCGAGATGTCCATGCCGTTGCTCGAGGTGACGTCCTCGAACATGGTTTTGAGCATGTCCGCGGCCAGGAGGAGGGGGTTGGCCACCGCGCTCGACGGGAGGATCTTGCCCGAGCGGATGAGGTTCAGGACATCCTCGAGCTTGTGAGCCAGGTCGCCGATATTGGCGAGATCGAGAAACTTCGCGGAGCCCTTGATGGAGTGGGCTGCCCGGAAGACCCGGTTGATGACTTCAGGGTCCACGTTTTCCCGGTCCGCTTCGATCTTGATGAGGTCTTCCTCGATGTCCGCGATGTGCTCTCTCGATTCGGTCACGAATTCTTCGATGAGATCGTCAAAGTCACCCACGTAAGGCTCCTCTCGTGAATATAATCTTACGATTACATCGGCAGGGGGCCGGGGCCGACTTTAAACCTTGTTGACAGTAAAGCGCGAATGCAGGTATAAATCGACCTAAATTCAATCCGGGAGGCCTTTTGTGCAGAAGACGAGGATCTGTCTGCTTGTTCTGTTTGCCCTTACCCTTCTTGCCCTGGCGGGATGCGGCCACCATAGCGATATGGGGGGATCCGGGGTCCCGATCCAGCTCGAGGTCTCCACGGAAAACATCCAGGAGAGGGTAGGCCTGTCCGGGTTCATTTTCGGGATTTTCCTGCTGCTGAACGCCTATTTCCTCGTTGTTTCAAGCTGTGTCGCCCTGATCGTCAGGGAGGGGACCTTCAAGAAGATATCGGACACCATCCGGACGGTCTCCCAGATGATGAACCCTTCCCAGGGCGAGGACGGGGGGTTCCTCAAGTTTCTCGGCCTCCTCTCCAGCGCCGAGACGAGGTTCCAGCTCGGGACCCTCGGCCTGATCGTGGGGCTCGTGCTCGCTTACCTGGGCGCGTGGATCGCCACCTGATCACCAGTGATCGCCATCATCGATTACCGTGCCGGGAACCTGCGCTCCGTGGCGCGCGCCCTGCAGTACCTCGGCCTCGAATGCGCCATCACCGGCGATGCCCGGGAGATCCTCGGTGCTGAGCGGGTGATCTTCCCCGGTGTCGGGGCGGCGGGGAAGGCCATGGAAACGCTCGCCTCCCTGGGCCTCGACAGGATCATCCACACCGTGGTGGAACAGGGCACCCCTTTCCTGGGGATCTGCCTGGGAACCCAGATCATCCTGGAGGAAAGCGAGGAGGACGGCGCCCGCTGCCTGGGGATCATACCCGGCAAGGCCAGGAGGTTTTCCGGGACGGGGCTGAAGATCCCGCACATGGGGTGGAACACCCTCCAGAGCTGTCGTTCCCACCCCGTCTTCGAGGGCGTGGACCCGTCCGCCCAGTTCTACTTCGTCCACTCCTTCTACCCCGACCCGGCAGGCGAAGGGTTTGCCGTGGCCCGGACGTCCTACGGCATCGAGTTCGCCTCGGTCATCGCCCGGGGCAGCGTGGTCGCCACGCAGTTCCACCCGGAAAAAAGCGGGGGGCCGGGACTTGCCCTGCTCAGGAATTTCTCCCGCTGGAACGGGACCTGCTGAGGGGCAACCGGTCGCCAGCCCGACCGCTTCTCGAGAGCCAGCCCCACTCGACGGGGTTGAAATGGTAAACATCGTTACTCTTTACAGGAAAACATTTTCCAAAGCTCCCTTGTATTTCCCGCGCCCGTGTATAAATATACTTTGATTTTACAAGCTTTGCTTTTGCATATATATTGCATTGTAACAAAGGGGAGAACTGCATTCACTTTTCCCATCTAAAGTACGAGGAAGATGATGCGATTGAGGAAACGGTTTGCAGCACTGACGCTTCTCATGCTTGTCCTGGGCATTGCGGCGGGGTGCAACTGGCCCTGGAAAGACGATGACCATGACAGCCGGAAGGCGGAACCGGAGGAGGTGCCGGTCTGGGCGACGGTAAGCTCCGGGGGCGCCCACGTTGCTGCCGTGAAAAGCAACGGCACGCTTTGGGTCTGGGGCGCGAACGCCAAGGGTCAGCTCGGCCTTGGCACCTGGGTGAACAAGAACGCTCCCGTGCAGGTGGACTCGAACAAGTGGGAAGCAGCGGCTGCCGGCGACCTGCACACGTTTGCCGTCATGGAAGTGAAGGGCCCTGTATACTCCTGGGGGTACGGTTTTGACGGCCAGCTTGCAAACCCGCCTCTCTGGGACTACAGCAACAACACGCCCATCATGGTTACCGCGATAAACGACTGGGCCTCCGTGAGCGCTGGCGGCTGCCGTACGGCCGTTCTCAAGGACGATGGCACACTGTGGGCATGCGGAGTGATAAGAGACAAGAGTGACAGCATATTCCACAATGATCCCGTTCGCTATCCACGCATGGGCCTGAATCAGATCGGCACCGAGGACACCTGGACCGCTGTTCACGCGGGGTACACCAGTTACCTGGCGCTCAAGTCCGACGGCACGCTCTGGGCATGGGGAGACAACGACTGCGGGCAGCTCGGGGACGGCTTCACCGTTGACCAGGAGTCACCCGTGGAAGTGGGGAGTGCTTCCGACTGGTCCAGAGAGTTCAGCGCCGGAGGAAACCATGGCGTCGCCATCAAGGCGGATGGATCCCTGTGGGCGTGGGGGCTCAACGACTACGGGCAGCTCGGGGACGGAACGCAGACGAACAGGCTGCAGCCGGTCCTTATCGATGACGCGCATATATGGAAAAGCGTCAGCGCAGGGCTGTATCACACCCTTGCCATCAGGGAGGACGGTACGCTCTGGGCCTGGGGCTGCAACACCAACGGCCAGCTTGGCAACGGCACGAACACGTCGAGCGCCGTGCCCGTGCAGGTCGGCACGGCGGCGGACTGGGTCACGGTGAGCGCCGGCTGGTATTTCAGCGCGGGGATCAGGTCGGGCGGAAGCCTGTGGGCCTGGGGCGACAATTATTACGGCCAGCTCGGGGACGGCACGAACACGTCGAGCACGGTTCCCGTTCAGGTCGGCGGCGAGTGAGGTCAGCCCTCCCACCCGTTCTTGCCGATGAGCTTGACGAACCTGCACCCCCCAAGTGATTCTTCCTTTATGCCCTCTTTCGTTTTCGTGATGCGCTTGAGTTCCTGGAGGGTTTCGCTGCCCACGGGGATGATGAGCCTGCCGTTTACCGCCAGCTGGGACACGAGTATCCCGGGGACGTGGGGTGCCCCCGCGGTGACCACGATGCCGTCGTAGGGGCCCTCCTTTGAGAGACCCTGGGAGCCGTCCCCGAGGCGGACGTGGACGTTGTAGTACCCCAGCTCGTCGAGGGTCTTCCGCGCCCGGGAAGCGAGTGCGCTGATCCTCTCCACGGAGTAGACCACCCTGCAGAGCCGCGAAAGGATGGCCGCCTGGTAGCCCGAGCCCGTGCCGATCTCGAGGATTTTGTCTTCCGGTTCGGGCCGAAGAGACTGCGTCATGAGGGCGACCATGTAGGGCTGCGAGATGGTCTGGCCGTATCCGATGGAGAGGGGGTAGTCTTCGTGGGCCTTGTATTTGAGGTATTCCTCGACGAACTTGTGCCTGGGCACCTCGAGAAAGGCCGCCAGGACCCGGGGGTCGTCGATGCCCCGGGCCTCGAGCTGCTCCTTCACCATGTGCCGGCGTGCGATGAGCGGGTCCACGTCACCTTCCTTTCACGCTCTCCTTATACAGGCTCGAAGCCGTCTTATCAAGCAGGCCGAACCGGGGGGAGGAAGGCGGCAGGGCGTGATGACCTTGACCCACCGGGGCTCATATAGTATGGAATCCCTGAAGGGCTGAACGTATCGTGCTGCCCATGAACGGCCCGGGGTATGGGAACGCTCACGTGAATGCCGGCGCTCCATCGGCTGATGTCAAGGTGCTGCGGATGGAATTTGTCAAGGTTCTGAAAACATCGAAATTTCTGGATCCTGCCCAGGGGTTTTCAGCGACGGAGCGGTATTCCGAGGTGCGGGTGGACCCGCTCACCGGCAGAACGAGCCGGATCCTGGATTTCCCCGTGAAAGAGGTGCTCCGGGCGGACGTATCCCGTCAGGTGGAGCTGTCCCGGGGGCTCTGTCCGTTCTGCCCCGGGGTGGTGGAGGCCGTCACCCCCAAGTTCCACCCGGACCTGGTGAGCAGGGAGCGGTATTCCCGGGGCGAAGCGCTCTGCGTGCCCAACGTCTTCCCGTACGACGAAAACGGCGCCGTGTGCATCATCTGCAGGGAGCACTACCTGCCCCTGCGGTCCTTCACCCCCCGCATTTTGGAGGACGCCCTGTCCTGCTGCTTCGAATATCTCGAAGACGTCGTGATCAGGCAGCCCGAAATGGTCTTTCAGTCCGTGAACTGGAACTACATGCCCCTTGCCGGGGGTTCGATCATCCACCCCCATCTCCAGATAACGGCCTCGAGCTCTTCGACGAACTATTACGCCCACGTCGTGCCCTGCCTTGCACGGTATCGTGAGGAAACGGGCAGGGATTTCTGGGCCGACCTGAGGGACGAGGAGCAAAAGAACGCCGAGCGCTGCATCTCCGCGGCGGAGGGCGTCACCTGGCTGGCGGCCTTCGCCCCGCTCGGGGTCTTCGACGTCATGGGCATCCTCCACGAGGCGCTCAGGCCGGGGGACGTCACGGGCCAGACCCTGCGGGAGCTCGTGCAGGGGATCCTCAACGTGCTGGAATACATCGATTCCCTCAACATGGGCTCACTGAACATGTCGCTGTATTTCCTGGGGGGGAACCCGTTGTTCGTGCCTCACATCAGGATCTGTCCGCGGGTGAGCATCCCACCGCTGGACACCAGCCAGGTCAACTATATGAAGATGCTGCACGATGAGTCGTTGACCACGCTGAAACCAGAGGATATATGTAAGGACTTGCAAGCATTCTGGCATGGTCGAGGTGCTTGAGAATTTTATCGGGGAGGTTGTACGATGAAGAAGATGCTGCTGTTCGCGGTTGGGATCCTTGTGTTCTGGTGTCTGCCCGCAAGCGCCGCCGACGGGCCCGGGGTGATCTGGGCCGGCGGCGGGCTCAGGCTGGCCGACGAGTCGGCGCCCGCTTACCTGGCAGACGCCTTCGTTTCCCTGGGGCAGATGGACAACCTGTATGTCTTCGCCAACCCCACGTTCCTCATAAAAAGGAGCGAGGCGGGGCTTGACTTGGGCGTGGGGGCGCGGCTGCCGGTGCTCGGGGGGCAGGCTTTAGCCGGGTACAACATCTTCCTGGATTACACCACGGACAACAGCCACAAGCGCCTGGGCGCCGGGGCGGAGTTCTTCCACCGGAACTTCTCCGGCCACCTCAACCTCTATCTCCCCTTTTCGGACGAGCACGACGGGGAGACGGCCATTCCCGGTATCGACCTGTCCTTCGGCATCCCGGTGCCCAATGCCCCCTTCGTGGTCGTGTGGCCCGGCGCCTACTACTACAAGGGGGACGACCGGAGCGACATGAAGGGCATGAGCCTGATGGTGGAGGTAAAGCCGGTGCGGGCGGTGTCGGTCTTTTTCGGGGGCAGGAACGACGCCATCGAGTCGGGCAGGAACGACCGGGGCGAGATCTTCGCCAAGGTGGAGGTCACCATCCCCATGAAGCGTCTGGGCGAGGACCTCTTCAGCTTCGACAAGGGTCAGTACCCCGTCAACGTCAATACCCTGCTCGACCACCGGGTCGTGCGCGAGCCGTTCATCACCTACGAGCAGGGCGGGAGATAGCATCATCCTCTTGACTTCGGGGTGAATTCTCCTCTATAGAGTACGACGGTAACGGGAAGTGGCTCAGTCTGGTAGAGCACAGCGTTCGGGACGCTGGGGCCCCGGGTTCAAATCCCGGCTTCCCGACCAACTCTTCTGCCCTGAAGAAATCGGCTCGCAAAGCTTATCGATAAAAAAGAGGCGGGGTCTTGTGCGACCCCGCCTCTTTGGTACAGTCAACTATCTGGTGTTGTTTTACTTTCTGACCTTTCTACCAAACCCTGCCAGTCCAAGGAGTCCGGATCCAAGAAGCAGCAGCGTCGCCGGTTCCGGCACGGGGGCCCCGCCATTGATCTCGCCGACGTGGCTGATCCGGTCAATGCCGATTATCTCCCGGATGCCAAGGTCCGCAAGGTTGACGACCCCCCAGTCCAGCTCGGAGATGTTCTCGTACAGGTAGTGGCTGCTGACAGTGCCCAAGTTTATCTCCGTCAAGTTTCCCGTTCCAATCTTGATGTAGAAGAACTCAGGCCGGACTGTTTTGAAATCTATCGCGTAGGTGTTGGCCTGATTCGTGAGGGACCAGAACGCCATGCTCGAGTTATACGAGTTCATGGTAATGACGTCGTCGGCATCGATCTTGCGAAGGCTCAGAAGGGTGTTCTTGACCCAATCGAGCTCCGTCCCGTCTCCGCTGTTGGCCAGCCGGGCGGATGCTATTCTCGTATCCACACTTCCGACTTCGATGTCCCCGCCCTGGATGGTGAGAGACCAAGCCGGGCTTACCAGCAAGCACAGGAGAATTATTGCGAATAATGTCTTTTTCATGAACTTTCCTCCAAAACTGAAGTTGTTGTATACTATGCAAAGTGTGAGCCAATTGATTGACGATGGCAATAGATATAATGATATCGAATGATTAATAGCGTCCTGGCAAAGAATGGAAGTTCGCCGGGGGTCGACGTGTAAAATAAACCGACGCTATACGGGTTCTGCCGAGGGACAGGAACGACTCATTCATAATATATTGAACATATTCAAATCATTGTGGACCGTCGAAGAAATTGTCGGGTATTTTGACAAATTACGATGTAGAATCGGGGGTCCCAGTCATGAACGGGACAACGCCATGCCTGGGACCCCGGTATCAGGATCTCAAGATTTCTCTGATTAAATACAATGCCCTACTCGTAGCGGACCAGGGCGAAGTCGTCGTCCACCACATCATTTGACGATCCAGCCACGACGATCTTCCCATCGTTCTGGATAACCATGGCATAGGCGCTGTCAATATAGGCCCCCGGCCTTACCTGCGTGGTGACGATTCCGGACGCGGACGGACCGAAGCCCATATCCAGGGAGCCGCTTGCAAGATAGCGAACCAAGGCAAAGTCATAGTGGGTAAGAGCATCATAGGCAGACCCGGCTGCCACGATCATTCCATCTTCCTGGATGCTGAGCGCATTTGCGGCATCCTCTGCACCGGACCCAACGTCCGTTACCGCTATTCCGACCGTGTTGAAGCTTGTATCCAGGGTCCCGTCCGTGTTGTAGCGGGCCACGGCAAAGTCCCGCGAACTTCCATCCCCCAGATATCCGCCGTACCCCGCCGCAACTATCCTGCCGTCATCCTGGATGCGCAGCGCCTTTACAACGTCCTCTCTCCCGGACCCTGATCCCACCGGTGTCGTGACTATCCCGGGCACTGCTGCTCCCCCGTTCGCGTCGAAGCTTTCGTCCAGCGACCCGCCGGCGTTGTATCGGACCAGGGCAAAGGCCGCGTTGACCCCGTCGTATGAATAGCCGGCAGCGACTATTTTGCCGTCTGCCTGCAGTCCCATGGCAAATGCCACATCGACAGTCCCGGGGCCTGCCTGCGTAATGACTTTCCCATCTCCGTCAAAATCTGAATCGAGAGTGCCGTCCGGATTGTATCTGGCCAGGGCGAAACTGGTGTCGCTTCCGCTGGTGGAGGACCCCGCCACAACGATTTTTCCGTCGCCCTGAATGGCCATGGCGTAGGCATAGTCAGACCCTGTGCCAATGGGTGTGATGACGACCCCGTTGTGATCAGGGCCGAACGTTGCATCCGGTTTTCCATCCGGTTCTCCGTCCGACTCATATCGGGCTACTGCAAAGTATGCCTTGCTCCCAACGTATGCATATCCGGCAGCCACGATCTTGCCGTCCGCCTGGATTCCCAGGGCCTGGAACCCGCTGTTGATGGAGCTGATGCGCGTCCTGACGACGCCGCCTTCGCCGAAACCGGTGTCCGGGGAACCATCGGTGTTGTAGCGGACCACTATCGATTCCGTGACGCCGTCGGTGCCCTCCGATATACCGGCTGCAACGATCTTTCCATCGGTCTGGACAGCCAGGGAATTGATCCCGTCAATGTAGCCCGGACTCGGGTCGGTGAAGACGATCCCGTTTACACCAAAGGCCTCGTCCAGGATCCCTGTGCTCGTGGGGAGCCATTTTGCATAAAGCGTGGCGTTTGCGCTTCCCATGGTGAAGGTCAGGCCCGGAGTGTAAGTGATTCCCGAGCCGTCCGTATTCGCGCTCCACCCGGCAAACACACACCCCGTCTTCTTCAGGTTCTCCGTGTTGCCCTGTATCGTCACCGTGGCGCCCGCTTCGTAGTTCGTGGTGTCTGCGGGAGGGCTTCCCGTGGTGCTGTCGTTCCCGTCATAGGTCACCGTGTACGTGGGATTTGCCGTCCATTTCGCATAGAGGGTGACGGCCACGCTCCCCATGGTGAAGGTCTGCCCCTGCGTGTAGCTGGTCCCCGAACCGGCGGCAGTGGAGCTCCAGCCGGTGAAGGAATAGCCATCCCTTGCCAGACCCCCGGGATTGCCGAGCACGGTCACCGTGCTTCCCTGCGCGTAGCCGTGGCTGTCGACAGGCACGGTCCCGTCTTCGGCGCCGTTCGCGTTGTAGGTTACCTCGTAGGTGGGAGCGCTTCCGCCGCCGCCTCCTCCCCCGCCGCAGGCAGGCAGCAGGAGTGAGCAGAGGAGCATCATCAGCGATACAAGTTTCAGCGTGTTATTCATCTCATACCCCGTCATTTTATTCTGGTGCAAATGCTAGTCTCCAAATTCTCCGGGGCCTCGTGCCCCGGGGCCTTTCCGAAAGTCCGTCTTCAGCCTTAAAAGAAGCGCTGTGTCCTGGAATCATGGTCTCTTGAGCCTCAATCGCCGTAATTCCTTCGCGCGTGAATGATCCTGTTCCCTATCGGCAAAAACGAAAAACAATATCACCGTTCGAGAGCAAATCATGGCGGGCAAGGAAACCTGTCTCTCACCAGAAGCAGGCTTTTTCAGCACAGCCCGCATGCAAATCAATCGAAGTGTACCAATAAGAATCGGGAAATGACAAAAACATCAGCTTTGTATCCTCAATAATGGAAAGCGGCCCACTCGTCAATGTATGAGTGTTCGGGAGTCATGCCGAAACATTTGTATCAGGGAGGATGAAGAGGTTATGAATGCCCTGTTTGAAGTTTTCAGGGTCATGTCAAAACATTTGTGTCAGGAAGGATGAAGGGGGTATGGATGCCAGTTTTCAGGTATGCTTTGTTTCCTCGCGGCTTTGTTGCTATAATGCCCTGAAACGGTGGAGTTCGCGGGCGTGCTTGTCGCCGTGGGGCACCTGAAGGGGGGCGAGCCGGCGAAGAATGCCGCCCGCACGGGGAGAAGTTTTTCGACTGCTGCCGGGCGTGCGGCGCTCGCGGCAGCCGGTGTCTGAAATCTTGCGAAGTGCATGAGGGAGGTGCCATGGCTGACAAGAATTACGTGATTGCACTGGACTCGGGCACGCAGAGCGTGAGGGCAGTGCTCTTTGACCGCGCGGGGGGCGTTGTCGCCCTAGCCCAGGCCCCCCACGAGCCCTACTTCTCGGTCAACCCGGGCTGGGCGGAGCAGAGCCCGGACGATTACTGGTCGAAGCTCTGCCGGGTGACGAACGAGCTCATGAAGAAGGTCACCGTCGACCTCCGGGAGATCGCGGGCATCGGCATCACGACCCAGCGGGGGACTTTCGTGCCCGTGGACCGGCAGGGCACTGCCCTCAGGCCCGCCATCATCTGGCTGGACGAGCGCATCAACGAGAACCCGCCCCCGCTTTCCATGGCTGCCCGTGCGGTCTTTGCCATTGCCGGGCAGTCCTCCGCCATCGAGTACGTGAGGAAGCATTCGAAGTTCCTCTGGGTCAAGAACAACGAGCCCGGGGTGTACGCAAAGGCCTACAAGTTCATGCAGATCTCCGGGTGGTTCGTGCAGAGGCTCACCGGGGAGTTCAAGGACTCCGTGGGCATGGTCACGGGGCTGTGGCCCTTGGACTACAAAAAGCTCGAGTGGCACGCCCTCAGGCTCGCACACAACGCCTTCGGCCTGGAGCCGGAGCACATGGTGGACCTCTTTCCCCCCGACACCGTGCTCGGGCGGGTGACGGCAGCCGCCTCGGCCGAAACCGGCCTTCCCGCGGGTTTGCCCGTGGTGGTGGGCGCGGGCGACAAGCAGTCCGAGGTCTTAGGCGCGGGGGCCATCGAGCCGGGCATCGGCGTGATCTCCTACGGCACCGCGACCTGCATGGAGATCTTCACGAGAAAATACCTCAACGACAGGGCCCTGCGGTTCTTCACCTGGCCCGCCGCCCTGCCGGGCACCTGGGACATCGAGCTCTTCATCCACCGGGGCTTCTGGATGGTGACCTGGTTCAAGGAGGAGTTCGGCCACCGCGAGGGCATCGAGGCGGAGAAGCGGGGGATCGCCCCCGAGGCGGTCTTCGACGAGCGGGTGAGGGACATCCCGCCCGGCTCCATGGGGCTCATGCTCCAGCCGTACTGGTCGCCCATGGTCTCCAACAAGTACGCCAAGGGCTCCATCATCGGGTTCGGCGACGTGCACACCCGGGCCCACATCTACCGCGCCATCCTCGAAGGACTCGGCTACGAGCTTCGCCGGCTTTACGAGATCTACCAGGCCAGGACCGGGGTGACCCTCAAGGAGCTTCGGGTGGGCGGCGGAGGGTCGAAGAGCGACGTGGCCGTGCAGATCGCCGCGGATATCTTCAACCTCCCCGCGGCCCGGATGGCGACGCACGAGATCTGCGGCCTGGGCGCGGCCATCGATGCGGCCGTGGGCACGGGGATGTTTTCCTCCTTCGACGAGGCCGTGGCCTCCATGGTAAAAAAGGGAAGAGTCTTCGAGCCAAACCCCGCGAGCCACCGGGTGTACGAGGACCTCTACCAGGGGGCGTACCTCAAGACGTACGGCGCACTGGAGCCGCTCTACAAAAAGATCGCGGCGGCCACGGGATATCCGCCGGAATAGGGGGGGCGTTGCCCCCCTGTCGTTCAGACGATGATCACGGGGCAGTCGGCGTTGAGGATCAGGAACTGCGCCACCGAACCGAGGATGAGCTTGTCGACCCTCGTGGTTTTCTCCGCGCCGATGATGATCTGGTCCACCGCGTGCTCCTGGGCGAAATTGATCACGTCGTGGCCTGCGTAGTTGCCCCTCATGAGGAGATGGGTGTCGCAGGGGATCTTTTCCCTTTCCAGGGAGCTCTTCAGGAACTGAAGATCCTGCTCCATCTCCGTGATCCTCTTGCGCTGCGTCTCGCTGCCCCTGGAGAGGGAGCACACCACGTCGACCCGAGCACGGAAAGCCTTCACGTGCTTCTTGACCTTGCCCAGAATATCCTTGGCATACTCGCTTCCATCGTAATACATGAGTATCTTTTTCATGGATCGCTCCTTTCTCCTCGGTCTTTGATCGGCAGCCGGCCCATCCCCACTAACTGCACTGCCCGGCCATTGCCGGCGCCCTTCCGGGGAGGTCTTTTCCCCTCCGGTGCTTCACCGCGATGAGCGCCTGCTCGTTCTGGTAGCCGGCGATGGTGGACTGGATGATCCGGTCGAAGAACAGGTTCAGGTAATAGTTGACCTCCACGAACTCGATGAGGGAGATCCTGCTCCCGGGCACGATCTGGTCCCTGAATATCTTCCAGATCTCCCGCTTGATGAGCAGGAACACCAGGGTGGTTTCTTCCAGGGGAATTCCTTCCTGGCACCGGTCCGCCCCGAGGTTCGAGTAGCTGGCGAACAGCGTGCTTTCCGGCTGGCCCTTCGCGAGCCAGATCCCGAGCCTGGTTTGCATGTCCTCCACCACCCGGAAGATCCTCGCCTGGGCGACGTCGTCCGACACGTCCAGGTAGTGCCAGGTGTCCGATCGCAGGCGGATCGCCTCCAGAATGCCCCTCGTTATTTCCTCCGCATTCCCGCCGATGATTTCCCTGACCTGTGCGTACATGCGCTGCTCCTCGAGGCTCCTGTCCAACCTCTGTCCGGAATATAGGACAATCAAGAAAAAATGTATGCCCAACGCCGTCTCATATTCGCGTGAATCTTTCCCTTACCTCCTGTAGGCGGCCCGCTTACAGTTCTTTTTCGGTCGGCGGCCCCTGCGCGAAGGCCCGGTGAAACGGGAAGCTGAAGCCGGCAAGACCGGGCATGCCCGAGTTGTTCATCCGAGGTGCGGCGGGTCCCCCGAGGGGGCCGTCCCGGGAGTCGATGTAAGGGAAACACCGACAGGGGGTAAGATAATATCATGCAGCAATATCAGACTCCGTTGGGCATACAAATCCGATCTTTTGACGTACATTTCCTGTGTTTTCAGAGAAGAGGAAATATCTCCGGGGAGGGCGCTCAAGCCCCTTTCCCGCCGATGCGGAAATTGGGCACACCGAACGTGCTTGGTTATAAAAAAAGGGCGAAGGAGAATCATATGGCTGATACCAACGATCAAGATTTCTATAACAAGGTTTTTCCGGTTCCGGAAAGGGTAAGGGAAAAGTCGTACATCAAGAGCAGGGCAGAGTATGACAAGATGTACAAGGAATCCATCGACAACCCCGACGCTTTCTGGGCGAAGCAGGCCATGTCCAGGCTGACCTGGTTCAAGCCCTTCGACAAGAACAAGGTTTCCGACTGGTCGTTCGATGCGAAGGACCTCCACGTGAAGTGGTTCGAGGGCGGCAAGATCAACGCCAGCTACAACTGCCTCGACCGTCACCTCGAGACCAGGAAGAACAAGGCCGCCATCATCTTCGAGGGCAACGACCCCAACGACTGGAAGGTCTACACCTATTGGGACCTGTACCGCGAAGTGAACAAGTTCGCCAACGTGCTCAAGGACCTGGGCATCAAGAAGGGCGACGTGGTCACCCTCTACCTTCCCATGATCCCCGAGCTGGTCATCACCATGCTCGCCTGCGCCCGCATCGGCGCCATCCACGCCATCGTGTTCGGCGGCTTCTCCGCCGAGGCGTTGAGGGACAGGGTCAACGACTGCAACTCGACCCTGCTCGTCACCTGCGACGGCACCTACCGCGGCGCCAAGGCTGTCCCGCAGAAGGACAACGCCGACAAGGCCTGCGACCAGTGCCCCTCCATCAAGACCCAGATCGTGGTCAAGCGCACCGGCACTGCAGTCCAGATGAAAGATGGACGCGACGTCTGGTACGACGACCTCATGGCAAAGGCGGCACGCTACTGCAAGCCCGAGGAGATGGACGCCGAAGACCCGCTGTTCATCCTCTACACCTCCGGCTCCACCGGAAAGCCCAAGGGAGCCATGCACACCACCGCAGGGTACCTCCTGTACGCATCCATGACCCAGCAGCTGGCCTTCGACGTGCGTGACGAAGACGTCTACTGGTGCACCGCCGACCTCGGGTGGGTCACCGGCCACAGCTATGTTGCCTACGGGCCCCTCACCAACGGGCACACGAGCATCGTGTTCGAAGGCGTGCCCAGCTATCCGGGCTTCGACCGCTTCTGGGCGGTTGTGGAAAAATACAACGTCAACAACTTCTACACCGCACCCACCGCCATCCGGGCAGTGGCCAAGGAAGGCGACAAGTGGGTGGAGATGCACGACATATCCTCGCTGAGGGTGCTGGGCTCCGTGGGCGAACCGCTGAACCCGGAAGCCTGGTGGTGGTATTACAACAAGGTGGGCGGCGGCAGGTGCACCATCGCCGACACCTGGTGGCAGACCGAAACCGGCGGCCACATGATTCTGCCCCTGCCCGGCGCCATCGACATCAAGCCGGCCAAGGCCATGGTCCCCTTCTTCGGCGTGGTTCCGGCCCTCATGGACGAGGAAGGCAAGGAGATCGTGGGACCCGGCAAGGGTTCGCTCTGCATCAAGAAGTCCTGGCCCGGCATGCTGCGCGGGATCTACAAGAACCCCGACCTGTTCAGGGACAACTATTTCTCGCAGTTCCCGGGATACTACTTCTCCGGTGACGGCGCCGAGCGCGATGCCGACGGCGATTACAAGATCACGGGCCGCGTGGACGACGTCATCAACGTGTCCGGGCACAGGATGGGCACTGCCGAGGTCGAGGCAGCCCTCACCCTGCACCCGTCCGTGGCAGAGTCCGCGGTGGTCGGGTTCCCGCACGAGATCAAAGGCCAGGGCATCTACGCGTACGTGACGCTGAACACCGGCGTGGAGAAGTCAGACGCCCTGAAGAAGGACCTCATCGCCCTGGTGCGCAAGGAGATCGGCCCCATCGCGACCCCCGACATCATCCAGTGGGCGGACGGGCTCCCCAAGACCAGGTCAGGCAAGATCATGCGCCGCGTGCTCAGGAAGGTTGCCGCCCACGACTTCACCGACCTCGGTGACGTCTCCACCATGGCGGACTCCAGCGTGGTCGACGATCTCATCAGCGAGAGAAAGAATATCGGCAAATAGCTCCATATCTCTCATAACCATAAACTCAGCCATGTAGTGTTTCACGGTGGGAGAAGGAGGGCTGGAATCGGTCCGGACCTCCTTCTCCCACAGATATTTTCCAGCCTTTCCCCGTTGCCCGCCCGACGAATCAGAAGTCCGATCACCGGTACGCAGGGGGGGCGGTCTAAAAAAAAGAGGGGAATCCCTCCACGGGTCCCCCAATGCTTGGTTAAAGGGCGTAACGGCAATCCATCCCCGGCGGGGATATAACAGGAGATGGGTAAAAACCTTTTGTTCCCTGCAGGTTCCTCTCCCAGGAATTGCCTTTGTCAGTGGTGCGTGCCCTGCTTCGCCCCTCGTGAATGCCTGCTGCCGGTTTTCCGGATGAGCCCGTGTGATCAGAGCTTCAAGGACAGGGAGAACATGTTCCCGGTCTTGTTTTCCACCGTGAAGTCACAGCGTTTGAGGATCTTGATCATGGCGTGATTGTCCCTGACCGTCTCCGTAACCACGCTCCTGACCCCCCACTGCCTGGCAAGGCCGATGCTCATCCTGGAAAGCTGGTGGCCCAGCGTCTTCTTCTGCCAGGGATCCGACACGATCACGGCATACTCCGCCTCGTGGTTGTGGTTGAGGGATATCTTGACGAGCCGGGCGATGCCGACGGCCTTCCTGCGGCCTCCGTCGTTCATCTCGGCAACGATGGCGAACTCCTCTTCCGGGTCGATGTCGCAGTAGCGCTTCGCCCTTTCAGGGGTCGGGCTGAACGGCGACAGGAAACGCAGCCACAGGGACTCCTTCGAGCACCCGTTCACGAACTCGGTCCACAGCTCGATGTCCTCGACCCTCAAGAGGCGGAACTTCACGGGCTTGCCGTCGATGGTGAAGCCCCTGTCCGACAGGCTGCCGTCGAGGATCTTCAGCATCTTCCTCCTTCGGCGCTGGCCGGCGCGGTACATCTCGCCCAGCACCTCCGCGGCCATCTCCGAGGTGGAGTACACGGGGATGCCCGCCTGCTCCATCTGGATGACGTCGGTGATCATGAACTCCTTGCACGCCACGCAGCAGACGATGGGCTTGTCCTTGTAGTCGATGCCCTTGAGGGTGTCCACGAAGGAGCCCAGCTTCTCGCCCTGGATGACGACGATGATGCTGTGCACGTCGGTGCTCACGGTGCCGATCTCGATGATGCTCTTGAGCTGCTCCGGCGTCATGGTGAACGAGCAGTCCACCGGGTTCTGGAGGTTCAGGTACCCGGGCAGGTGAGTCGCGAGCCGGTCTTTCAGGTACTGTTCGAGGACGCTGAGCCTCAGGCCGTTCAGGTAGAGCATGTCCGTGGCCGCGACGCCCAGGGAACCCGTGTAGGTGACGACGAGAACCCCCGGCCCCTTGGGGAGAGGCTGCTTGGAGAACCCCCGCATGAGGGCGAAGAGGTGCTCGTTGTCCCGGGCGCGGATGATGCCGCTCTGGCGGAAGGCGGCGTTGTTGATCTCGTCGTTTCCCGCCAGCGATGCCGTGTGCGAGGACACCGCCTGCTTGCCCGCCTCGGTGCGGCCGGTCTTGAGCACGATGATGGGCTTGCGGTGGGAGATCCGGCTCGCCACGTCGATGAAGCGCTTGCCGCTGGTGACGTCCTCCATGTACATGGCGATGACGTCGATGTGCTCGTCGCTCCCCATGTACTCGAGGATGTCCGTCTCACTGATGTCCATCTTGTTCCCGATGGTGGCGACGATGCCGAAGTCGAGGACGTTCCTCAAGCCCGCAAGGATGCCCGCGGCGTACACGCCCGCCTGGGCGATGAGGCCCACGTTGCCCTTGCCGAGCTTCTCGAGCAGGCCGATGGACTGGACCATGTCGTGGTGCGTGTTGATGACCCCTGAGCAGTTGGGCCCGAGGATCCGGCACCCCCGCTTCTTCACGATCACCCTGATGCCCGCCTGGGCCTTTTTGCCCTCGTCGCCGATCTCGGCGAAGCCTGCCGTCTCCACAACCTGGTATTTGACCCCCTTGGCGCAGCACTCCTCGATGGCCATGGGCACGGTTTCCGCAGGCACGATGATGATGGCGGCATCCACCGGGCCTTCCACGTCGAGGACCGACTTGTAGGCCTTCACGCCGAGGATGGAGTCCTTCTTTTTGTTGATGGGGTAGAGGCTGCCCTTGAACCCGTGGTTGAGCAGGTTCTGGAACACGTTGTAGCCGAGCTTGCCCGGGGAGTCCGATGCGCCCAGCACTGCGATGCTCTGCGGGTAGAAGAGCGCGCGCAGGTCGGAGCCCGGCCGGGTTTGGGCAGCGGGCCTTTTCCGGAGCGTGCCGTCCACGAATATCCGTGCATCCACCGCAAGGCACCCTGAGGGGTACACGAATACGGGGTTCAGGTCCAGCTCCCTGATCTGTGGGTGCCTGGTCACCAGCTGGGAGATCTTGAGCAGGACGGACCTGAGCTCGTCGATATCCCCGGCCTTGCCGCGGTAGCCCTTGAGGAGCCTGCTGCCCTTGATCTCGTCGATCATCTCGGCGGCGTCGTCCCCGGTGATGGGGAGCACCCTGAAGGTGACGTCCTTGAGCACCTCCACGAAGACGCCGCCCAGGCCGAACATGAGCACCGGCCCAAAGCTGGGGTCCCGCGTCACGCCGATGATCGCCTCGATGCCCTGTTCGGCCATCTTCTGCACGGACACGCCCACGACGAGGCGTTCTTTGAACGACTCGACGATGTCGTTGAAAGCCTTGATCAGCGCCCGCTCATTTCTCAGGTTGAGCTTGACGCCGCCACCGTCGGTCTTGTGGATGACTTCCGGGGAAACGATCTTCAGGGCCACCGGGTATCCGATGGCCTTGCCGATCAGCACGGCCTGTTCGGCCGACGTGGCGATCCTCCCACCCGTGGTCTTTATGCCGATGTTTTCAAGGATCTCCTTGCACTCGTGCTCCATGAGGAAGCTTCGGTCCTCCTTGAGCGCCCGGTCGATGATGTTGTCCGTGTCCTCCCGCAGGATACCCTCAAAGTCCATGGAGAAGAACGCGCCTGAGCCCTCCCCCGTTCTCACCCCCTTGATTTTACTTGAGGGTTCGATCAGGATACCGCTTTCACTCATGAAACCACCTCCTTTTCAGTCCAGGGTGTCGGGATTCAAAAACTTGGATTTTCTCCTGCACTACCACGGCGGGAAAATGCCCGGTATCAGGCAAGACCTCTATTTTCTGTCAAAGGACATTGTGACCCTGACGGAGAATTACCGACAAAAAAGGGCCCGGAACCCTTTTCAGTCAGAGAGATCGGGCTGGAAGGGCGGAGAAATGTCCTGTATCCCGGACGCTCACAGATCGAGGAGGCGGTTGTTCATGGCGTAAAAGGTCAGCTCCGCGTTTTTTTTCATGCCCATCTTTTCCATGACGCGGATCCGGTACGTGCTCACGGTCTTGACGCTCAGGCACAGCTCGACGGCGATCTCGCCCACGGATTTCCCCCGGGCGAGCATCATCATGACCTGGTACTCGCGGTTCGAAAGCTTCTCATGGGGCATCCGCCCGGCCTTGCTGTCCAGCTCCACGGCCAGCTTCTCCGCCAGCGAGGCGGTGACGTACTTGCCTCCCCGGGCCACCTTCCTGACCGCGCCGATGAGCTCCTGGGCGGCGCTTGCCTTGGTGAGGTAGCCGGCGGCCCCGGCCCTGAGGGCCCGCACCGCGTACTGCTCCTCGGGGTGCATGCTCAGGATGAGCACCGGGAACTTGGGCCTGAGGGTCAGGATGTCCTCGAGGATCTCGAGGCCGCTGCGCCCGGGCATGGAGATGTCCAGCAGGACCATGTCGCAGGTGCCCTTGAGCACCTTGTCCAGCGTCTCATGCCCGTTTTCGGCCTCGTCCTCCACCACGATGTCGTCGAGCCCGGCCAGGATCTGCTTGACCCCTTCCCGGACAACCGTGTGGTCGTCAGCAACAAGGATCCGTATCATCGTGGAGCACCCTCCCCGGGAGTGGGGATCTGGATGGTGACCGTGGTCCCCCGCCCGCGTTTCCCCGTAATGTGCATGCTGCCGTTCCAGAGATTGACCCGCTCGCGGATCCCCATGATCCCGAAGGACCTGGGGCTGCTGACCTGTTTGCGGGTTATGCCTTTGCCGTTGTCCGCGATCTCGAGACGCAGCTCGTGGTCCTCCTGCACGAGGCGGGCCCGGACTGCCGTGGCCCCGGAATGCCTCGCCACGTTGGTGAGCGTCTCCTGGAAAACGCGGAAGAGCGTGGTCGCCAGGTCCTTGTCGATGGTGCTGTCCACGCAGTTCAAGTCCACGTCGCACACGATGCCCGACCTTTCCTGGAACTCCTGGGCCTGCCACTCGATGGCCGCGGTCAGGCCCAGATCGTCCAGGAGGATGGGCCTGAGCTCCGTGATGATCCGGTGGACGCTGTCGATGGTGGCGTTCACGAGGGTTTCCATCCTGCGAATCTTGTCCATGAACCGGGTGTGCCCCTCGGGGAGCTGGATTCCCAGCCACGAAACGTCCATCTGGAGGGCCGTGAGCGACTGTCCCAGCTCGTCGTGGATCTCCCGGGCGATGCGGGTGCTTTCCTTTTCGCGGGCCGACTGCAGGTAGGCGGAGAGGTTCCTGAGCTGCTCCCGGGAGCGCTTGAGCTCCTCTTCGGCCTGTCTCTTTTCCGTGATGTCCTCGTAGGTGACGACGATGCGCTTTTCCTTGAGCTTGTCCCCGATGCGCGCGGCGCGCATCCGGCAGAGGATGTCTTTCCCGTCCTTGCGCTTGCAGTAGAACTCGTTCACGAAGGTGCGCTGGTCCTTGAGGGTCGAGTAGAAGTAGTGGGCGATCTCCTCGGACTCGTTCCTGCTGCGGTAGAAAATGGTGACGTTCTTGCCGATGAGCTCCTCCCGGCTCCAGCCGAAGGTGTCCTTGACGGCGTTGTTCGCGAAGATGATCCGGCGGTGGTGGAGGCCCACGATGGCCTGGGGGATGGCATCGAGGATGGAAGACTCGAGGGCGGCCATCTCGAGGACGCGCTCGGCGGTTTCCTTCTGCTCCATGAGGTTCATGAAATCGTCGAGGACGCCCCTGTTCTCGCCAAGCATAACGGGTTCTTTCATTTTCATCTTTTGCGCCAGCCGTCCCCGGCCATTTCGGGAAGGATCGCGTCAAGGAAAGCAGATCCCCTTCCCCAAGCCTTTCGTCTTGAAAAGTATAGGCCAAAGGCGCTTTCCGGTCAAGGGAGAACGGTGCGGATGGCACGGCAAGTTCGAGATATCCGGGAAGAAATTCATTGCCCCGGGGCGCAGGTGAGGTATGTCGATCTTTCCCGGTGACGGGATCTCCATTTGCGGTTATAGTCATTCTTGTCCGGACGTGCGGGGGCACTGCGTTTGCGTGTGGCATCCCCCGTTGTTCCGAGCAACTGCGGCCGTTCTTGTCTGGACATGCGGGGAGGCCCCGCACGGCGCAAGGCGGTGGGGTCCGGCGGCTGTGAACGCCGGACAGAAACGAGAAGACGAGGCGCACAGGTGGTGACGGTTTGCTGAAAACACTTTCTTCCCTCAAACTCACGGTGGCAGTGCTCTTTACCATATCCCTGCTCTGTCTGGTGGGCACCATATTCCCCCAGGGGGGCCATGTGCACGGCTGGGCCGCGCGGATACCCCGCCTGATCAGCCCGTATGACATCTTCCACTCGGTCTGGTTCCTGGGGGCCGGACTCCTCTTGTGCGTCAATCTGACGCTCTGCATGAGGAAAAGGCTGAGCCTGAAGCGCAGGGGCCTGATCATGCTCCTCCTGCACGGCAGCATCGTGCTGATCATCGCGGGCTATGCCGTTGGCTTCGCCGGCCTGGACGGCTACCTGGAGATTCCCCAGGGGTCGAGCGTGTCCCAGGCGGTTCTGAAGAACGGGGCCCCCTTCGACCTCGGATTCACCGTCCGGTGCGACCGCTTCACCATGGAGCTCTACGAGAACGGCATGCCCAAGGAGTTCGTGTCGGACCTCTCCTTCCTGCGGGGAGGACGGGTCGACGGCCAGGCACAGCTCAGGGTCAATCACCCGGCCCGCTTCTCGGGCATCAGCCTGTACCAGGAAAGCTACCGGCAGTCCGCCTGGGCCGACATGACCCTGTCAGACGGGAAGAGGCTCATGAAGTTCAAGGCAGAGCAGGGCGAGGTCATCCCCCTGCCTTCCCCGGGCATCCAGATCAGGGTTGAGAAGGTCTGGAGCGACCTCATGGGGGCGGGACCCGCCGTGAAGCTCCTCATCGAGGGGCCGGACGGGGGGAGCTACCTGTGGGTGTTCAGGGATATCGACACCATCAGGGCCCGGATGCCCGACCTTTTCGAAAAGATGCCCGCCTTCGACCCCTCGAGCTTCCGGCCCTATACGTTCTCACTGCGCAGGCTGGAGTCTTCGTACGCCACCGGCATCGGGGTCAAGCGCGACCCCGGGGCGCCCCTGGTGGCTGTCGGGGGTGTGCTCTTCCTGGTGAGCCTCCTGCTGTTGTTCCTGGCGCCCGGGGCCGGCTTCGTCCCCGGATCGGGCAGCGGGACCGCACCCGGAGAATCCCGCGGGGAAAAGGACCCTGCCCCGGATGCGCAGGGCGAAGGGGGCAGGGCATGAGCAGCGGGACCGTTATCGGCGTCGTCACCTTCGTTTACCTCGGGGCCTTCTTCCTGTCCATCGTGGGCCTGGTGTCGGGGAAGAAGGAGATGGGCCGGCTCGTCTTCTGGACAGCCGTGGCGGGTTTTGCGGCTCATGCAGCCGGCATCTTCATGCGGTGGCACGAATCCTATGCCCTGGGCATCGGGCATGTGCCCCTGTCGAACTTCTACGAGTCTCTCGTGTTCTTTTCCTGGTCCACGGTGCTTCTCACCCTTGTGGGCGTGAGGGGGCAGGTCAGGGACGTGGTCATGGCCTTCATCCTGCCCGCCGCCGCCCTCATGCTCGGGTACGCGTCCTTTTCACCCGGCGTGGAAAATGCCATCCAGCCGCTCATCCCCGCTCTCAAAAGCAACTGGCTCGCCATCCACGTCATCACGTGCTTTCTGGGCTATGCTGCCTTCTTCGTGGCGTCGGTCTTCGGGATTGTCCTGCTCCGGGGGGGTGGCGACCCGTCCCGGGGGGACCCGGCCGCACTCATGTTCTCCCGCTGCGTGATGATCGGGTTCATCTTTTTTACCGTGGGCATTCTCACCGGCTCCGTGTGGGCCCAGATGGCCTGGGGTCGATACTGGGGCTGGGACCCCAAGGAGACCTGGGCGCTCATCACCTGGCTCATCTATGCCGCCGTGATCCACGAGAGGATCAAGGGGGGCAGGGTGACGAAGAGGGTTGCGCTCTTCTCCCTCATCGGGCTCCTGAGCGTCCTGTTCACGTACTTCGGGGTGAACTACCTCCCGGGCCTCCACAGCTATCTCTGAGAGGGCGCCCCCATGAACGGATGAGGGCGGGGAGCCCGTGATGCCATCGCTTCACGCCAGCGGCAGGGACATGGTGAACATGTTCCCGTTCCGCTCTTCCACCCGGAACCGGCATCTCTTCAATATCCTGATCATGGCGCGGTTCTCCATCATGGTTTCCGAAAAGACGGCATTCACCCCCCACTGCTTCACCAGGCCCACGCTCATCTCGGAGAGCGTGTAGCCCAGGGTCTTCCTCTGCCAGGGATCGGAGACGATCATCGCGAACTCCGCTTTTCTGCCGCACGACAGCTTTATGAGGCGGGCAATCCCGAGGGCCTTCCTGCAGCCCTCTTCGGTTGTCTCCGCCACGATGGCCAGCTCGCGCTCCGGGTCGAGGTCGCAGAACCGCCGCGCCCTTTCGGGGGTGGCCCTGAAGGGGACCATGAACCTGGACCAGAGAGACTCCCGGGAGCACCCGTTCACGAAATCGATCCACAGGTCCAAGTCGTCTCTTCTCAGGAGCCTGAATTGTATCTGCCTGTTTTCAATGGCAAACGACCTGCCGGACAGGCAGCTGTCAAACATTCCCCACAGGGTGTCCCGGCGGTTTCGTTCAAGGCACTGCATTTCTCAGGGCTCTCCCTTTCTCCCTTCCCGCATCAGATCCACCGGTGCTTTTTTGCCAGAAACGTGAGCTCGTCCCTGAACTGCGGATGTGCCACCGAGATCAGCTTTTTCGCCCTGACGCTCAAGGAGTCGAAGGAGATGTCCACGACCCCGTATTCCGTGACGACATACTCGACCTCGTTCCGCGACGTCGTCACCACCGTGCCTTCGGGGAGGGTCGGGAGGATTTTCGATCTCAGGCTGCCGTCCTTGTCCGTGTAGGTCGAGGCCAGCGCGAGGATCCTCTTGCCGCCTTTCGACATCTTCGCGCCCTGGTTGAAGTTCACCTGTCCGCCCGTGCCGCTGTACTGCTTCACGCCGATGGATTCGGACGCCGCCTGCCCGGTGAGGTCGAACATCAGGGTGTTGTTGATGGAGATGAAGTTGTCGTTCTTCGCGATGTTCTCCGGCCTGTTCACCCAGTGCACTTCCTTGAACTCGAAGATCTCGTTCCTGTCGATGTCTGCGTAGAACTGCTTCGTGCCGACGGCAAACGCGGTGATGATCTTGCCCGGGTAGAAGTTCTTTTTCGCGCAGGTCAGCACCCCGTGCTTCACGAGCTCCGTGACCGACGGGGTGATGACCTCCGAGTGCATCCCCAGGTCCTTCTTGCCGTAGAGCATGTGCCCGATGGCGTTCCCCAGGCCGCCGAAGCCCAGCTGGATGGTCGATCCGTCGGGGATCATGTCCACGATGTGCCGGGCCATCCGCTCCTCGACATCCGTGATGGGGATCTCGGGGAGCTCGAAGATGGGGTTGTCGTTCTCGATGAAGTAGTCGATCTCGGAGACGTGCACCTTGAAGTCCTCGCCCGGGCACCACGGGAGGTGGCTGTTTATCTCGCATATCACGACGTCGGCGGGCTCGAGGCACTCCTTCCTCGGGAGGAAGGAGCCGAAGCAGGATTTGTTCACGTATCCGTCCTTGTCCGGGGGCGTGGCGGAAAAGGCGACCTTGTTCGGGGCGACCTTGAGCGCCACGTTTCCCAGGTCGGAGAAGCTGTGCGGTTTGTACGACCCGACGCCCCACTCCATGCAGATCCTCTCGAGGGGGCCCACGAACATCGTCTCGATGGTGAAGCTGTCCCGGGCCTCGTACTTCATGTAGTCGTAGAGGTCCATGGCGAACCCCTGGAAGATGGTCACGTTCGAGAGCTCACCGGCCCGCGCGCCCAGCGCGGTGGAAAAGCCTTTGGGAATGTTCACCCCGCCCCCGGTGAAGACCCTGTCGTTCGAGTTGATGAGTCCCGCAGCCTCCCGGGCCGATATGAGCTTTGACCTGTAGTCGTTCCCCCATGTTCCTGCCTGTTCATCGCGCCTTCTCTGCTGTGCCCCTCTGCCCATGTGACTCCCCCGTGTTTGTAGATACCCATGATGAACGTACGCCGAGCGTTCGCTTTTCGCGGGTCTTTTGTATTTTTCGCACTCCTGGAACCGCGTGCAGCCCTGGTGCCGGATTGATGCGTGGATCAGTAGCACGACTCAGGAGAGCCCGGTATAGGGCAAGACCTCTTTTCCCTGTCCTCGAACATTTTGAAACTGTCGGTCCGAAGCTGACAAAGCGGGGTCGCCGCCCCTCCGAACGGCCTGCCGGGGCCGGTCGAGACCGGGTGGCCGACCCGAGGGAGGCAGCCACCTGCCGGCAGGCGTTCCCGGTTCCGCCGACGAAGTGGGGTGCTGCCGGGGCGCTGAACGGTCCCGGGTGCACCTTGAACAGGCGGGAGGTTGTCCTGCAGGGCGTGCACCCGAAGGGGGAGCGGTTGACGGTGAGCGAAGCCCCTTCGAGGGGAGGGCTCAGGCAAGGTGGCTCAGGAGGATTTTCAATCCGATGCCCATGAGGATGACGCCCCCCAGAACCTCCACGCGCTTGCCCAGGGCGCGGCCGGTTCGCCTGCCCAGGAGCACGCCGGCAAAGGACAGGGAGAAGGTCACCACCCCGATGAGAGACGCCGCCGCTATGATGTCGACCTTCAGCAGGGACAGGCTCAGACCCACTGCAAGGGCGTCGATGCTCGTGGCGATGGAGAGCATGACGAGGGTGGGCAGGTCCTCGGTGTTCATCTTTCCCTCGTCGCCGTCCTTGAAAAGGGACTCGTAGATCATCCGGGCCCCCACGAAGAGGAGCAGGCCGAAGGCGATCCAGTGGTCGAACGAGGCGATGAGCGAGCGGATGGTCAACCCCGCGAAATACCCGATGACGGGCATCAGCGCCTGGAATCCCCCGAAGAAGAGGGCGATGCGCAGGGCGCTCCTCCATCGGAGCCGGTCCATGCACAGCCCGCTCGATATGGACACGGCGAAGGCGTCCATGGAAAGTCCCACCGCGATGAGGAAGATCGTCGTAAGCTCCATGTTCTCCGGTCCGCATGAGGTGAGCTCCGGGCTCGATCCGTCCCGGAATCCGCGGGCATGTCCCTTTTCATGCGCTGTTTTCCCTGACATTGGCACAGGAGGATCGCCGTTGTCAAACGGCAGGAGCCCTTCGGGGTCGGGATCCTGAGGGGGTCAGAAAGACCGAGAATTTGTGAGGAAGGGCAAAAAATAATTAGCTGCAAAGGGGAATATTCGGGATTATCTCGGTTAATGCGGGGGGAGGTGGAAGGGAAAATGGATTTTCGAGGTTGAAAAAATCCCTGAATGTGAGTATCGGTGTTAGCACTCATTCAGGTTGAGTGCTAACAAACTCGGTAAAGGAGGAAAGAATGAAAATCAGACCATTGCAGGATCGCGTGCTGGTCAAGAGGATCGAAGAGGAAGAGAAGACCAAGGGGGGCATCATTATCCCCGACACGGCGAAGGAAAAGCCCCAGATGGGGCAGGTGATGGCTGTCGGCGGCGGGAAGAAGACCGAAGACGGCAAGGTTGTGCCCCTGGACGTGAAGAAGGGGAACAAGGTGCTCTTTTCCAAGTATGCGGGAACCGAGGTCAAGGTCGAAGGCGAAGAGCTGCTCATCATGAGAGAAGACGATATTCTCGGTATTATCGAATAAATCAGGAGGAAGACATGGCCGGCAAAGAAATCATTTACAGTCAGGAGGCGCGCGCACGGGTGCTCAATGGTGTGGACAAGCTGGCGAACGCCGTGAAGGCGACGCTGGGTCCCAAGGGGAGGAACGCCATTCTCGACAAGATGTTCGGCGCGCCGACCGTCACCAAGGACGGTGTTTCCGTGGCGAAGGAGATCGAGCTCAAGGACAAGTTCGAAAATATGGGTGCGCAGATGGTCAAAGAGGTTGCCTCGAAAACGTCCGACGTGGCGGGCGACGGAACCACCACGGCCACGGTGCTGGCCCAGGCCATCTACCGCGAAGGACTCAAGTACCTGGCCGGCGGCATGAATGCCATGGACCTCAAGCGCGGCATCGACAAGGCCACCGTAAAGGTCGTCGATGAGCTCAAGAAGATGAGCAAGTCCGTTGAGGACAAGAAAGAGATCCAGCAGGTCGGGACCATCTCCGCCAACGGCGACACCGAGGTGGGCGAGATGATCGCCGACGCCATGGACAAGGTGGGCAAAGAGGGCGTCATCACCGTGGAAGAGGCAAAGGGCATGGAAACGACGCTGGAGCTTGTCGAAGGCATGCAGTTCGACCGCGGCTACCTCTCCCCCTACTTCGTCACCGACGCGGAGCGGATGGAAGCCGTCATGGAAGATCCGTACATCCTTATCTACGACAAGAAGATCAGCAACATGCGGGACATCATCCCCGTGCTCGAGCAGATTGCCAAAGAGGGCAGGGCGATGGTCATCATCTCCGAGGACGTTGAGGGCGAGGCCCTTGCCACCCTCGTGGTGAACAAGCTCAGGGGCACGCTCAAGTGCTCGGCCGTGAAGGCCCCGGGCTTCGGCGACCGCCGCAAGGCCATGCTCGAGGACATCGCGATCCTCACCGGCGGTCAGGTCATCTCCGAGGACATGGGCAGGAAGCTCGACTCGGTCACGGTGGTCGACCTCGGCACGGCCAAGCGGGTCATCATCGACAAGGACAACACCACCATTGTCGAGGGCGCAGGCTCCAGCAAGGACATCCAGGGCAGGATCGCCCAGATCAAGGCCCAGATCGAAGAGTCCACATCGGACTACGACCGCGAAAAGCTCCAGGAAAGGCTTGCCAAGCTTGCCGGCGGCGTTGCCGTCATCAAGGTCGGGGCGGCCACCGAGCCGGAGATGAAAGAAAAGAAGGCCCGGGTCGAAGACGCCCTGCACGCAACCCGTGCCGCGGTCGAGGAAGGCTTCCTGGCAGGTGGCGGCGTTGCGCTGCTCCGCTGCATCAAGAAGCTCGACGAGCTCGAGGTCGACGGCGACCAGATCTTCGGCGTGAAGATCATCCAGAAGTCGCTTGAAGAGCCCATCCGCCAGATCGCGGTGAACGCCGGCCTCGAGGGCGGCATCGTCGTGGAGAAGGTCAAGGGCCTCAAGGGCAACGAGGGCTTCAACGCCGACAGGGAAGAGTACGAAGACATGCTCAAGGCCGGCATCATCGACCCCACCAAGGTGGCCAGGTCGGCCCTTCAGAACGCCGCATCCGTGGCGGGCCTGCTGCTCACCACCGAGGTCATGGTGGCGGAGATCCCCGAAGAGAAGCCGGCGGGAGGAATGCCCGGAGGCGGCATGCCCCCGGACATGGGCGGCATGATGTAAAGCACGTCCCCAGGGGTATGAATGAGAAAGGGCCGGATGGGAACATCCGGCCCTTTCTAACGTCTTGGTGAAGAGGGAGGCGGTCAGCTCGTCGCCGCCTGCTCCGCGAGGGGCACCCTGACCACGTTCTTGCCCAGGAGATCGAAAATGTCTTGGATGAGGTCTTTCTTCCGGATGGTGCCCTTGTGGTTGTGCAGCACGATGACGCTCCTTAAGATGAGCTCGTTGAGCACGCCGGCGAGGATGTAGGGGTGCACGTCCACGACGAGGTCCTCTTCCTGGGCCTGCCGTATCATCTCCACGAGCTGGGACTCGATCTCTTTGTAGTCGTGGATGTTCTTGAGGGTGTAATGTGATATGTGCCGCTTTTTCTTGATCTCGTTCGTTTCATACTCGGACATGAAGATGTTCAGCAGCTGGGAGTGCTCAATGTAGAGGTCGAGGAGCTGCAGGACGAGCTTCCGGAGCTTGTCGAGGGGAGAGGACCTGTCTTCGGAAATCTCGCTGAACACGGACGTTATGTCGGCGAGGATGCCCGAGATCAGGGCCGCGAAGATGTCTTCCCTGTTCTTGAAGTGGTTGTAGATGGTTCTGCGGTCGAACCCGGAGTGCTCGGCGATGTCTTCCATGGTGGTGCCGTAGAAGCCTTTCCTGTGGAACAGCTCCCGGGCGGACCGGAGGATGATGGTCTTGTTCCGAAGGATCTGCCTTTTCCGTCTCACTTTTTTCTGCATGCCCGGCATCTTCCTCTGTGGTGTTTGATATTTTCAAACCATTGTTCTTCTCCTTTAGTCAATAGAAATTTTTCAGGAGATAAAATCGCGGATATTTCACAGCGTGGGGTATTCCCTTGAATTGACATTATCTGAAGTGTGCTATATACCCTGGTGAGACGAAAGAATGCCCTGTGTGCAAACGCAGCGCAGAGGATACGGTGCAGTCGCGCCCTTTAAGCGCGTGGAACGGAAGTGTTCTCGCCAGAGGATCATAAGAGACATGGACCAGAACAGAACGAGGATAATCCCTTGCCCCGCCTGCGGGAAGATGACCCAGTACGGGAAGAACCCCTACCGGCCCTTCTGCTCGCGTGCGTGCAAGGGCGTTGATTTCATCCGCTGGACAGACGGGGAGTACAGGATAGCGAAAGATGACCAAGACGAAGACAGCAGCGCCATGCGGGAAAGAGAGTAGGGAGCCCGTCGTCCTCAGCAGGGCTGAGCACGCCATCTCCCGCAGGGATGTCGATCCGGACGCCCTGAAGGTGCTTTACAGGCTCTACCGGAACGGCTTTACGGCCTACATGGTGGGCGGTGCGGTGAGAGACCTGCTCGTGGGGAGGACGCCCAAGGATTTTGACGTGGTCACCGACGCCCACCCGGGGCAGGTCAAAAAGCTTTTCTCCAACTGCATGCTCATCGGCCGGCGGTTCAGGCTCGCCCACATCAGGTTCAGGGGCGGCAAGGTCATCGAGGTGGCGACCTTCAGGAAGGAACCCGAGCCCGAGATGGAACCGGAGCACGAGGCTCGCGACCCCGGGGAGCCCGAGGACCTGGAGGCGCAGGGCCAGGCGAAGCATGCCCGCACGGACAACAACTCCTTCGGCACACCCTGCGAGGACGCGTTCCGCAGAGACCTCACCATCAACGCCCTGTTCTACGACATCTCGAACTTTTCCATCATCGACTACGTGGGCGGCCTGGAAGACATTGACCAGAAGAGGGTCTGCGTCATCGGCAACCCCCATGAGCGCTACATCGAAGACCCGGTGAGGATGTGGCGGGTCCTCAGGCATGCGGCCCGCCTGGGCTTCACCATCGAAGGGGAGACCGCCCGCGCCATCAGGCTGGACCGCGACCTCCTGTGCTCCTGCTCCGGGGCGCGGCTCTTCGAGGAGCTGAACAAGGACCTGTCGTCGGGACATGTCGGCCCGGTATTTCAGGCCCTGTACGACTACGGCCTGCTCACCGTCCTCTTCGGGAAGGTCGGCCGGGCGCTGCAGGAAACCCCCGGGACATGGGAAGCCCTGCGCAGGAACCTCGACGTCGCGGATGCCCGCGTCAGGGCCGGGCTGCCCTTCCCGTCGGAGATCGTGCTCTCCCTCCTGTTCTGGCCCTGGGCAGAAAAGGTGCTGAGCGCGGGTGCAGGCGAGGGCAGGGATGTGCACGATGCCCTTCACGACGAACTCCAGGAGGCTGGCCTCATCGTCACCATACCAAAGGTCATGAAGGCGAGCATCGTTCAGACCGTCACCATCGTGGAGCGCATGTTCATCGCCATGGAAACGGGCAGGATGAGATGGTCCCTCAGGAAGAGGTCTCATTACCGTGACGCCTCCTTCGTCTTCCCCCTGCTGTTCAGCGGCGAGCTTTCCGAAAGCCCCGACCCCTTCGGCGGCATGTTCCGCGAGGCGCACCCCTCATCCTCGGGCCCCTGGAACAAGAAGAGGTCCAGGTGGCGGGGGCGTCGCAGGAGGACGGGCCGCGGGACGGGAACCGGGCAAACCCCTTCCGCCTGAAGCGAAAAGCAGGGTTCTGTCGGGGGAAAGCCACCATGGCGCGCCCACCCCGCTTCTCGATCCCCGGGCGGGCGCCGGTGCCTGGTTCGGGCGCGGCGATGGGAGACGTGAGGCCGTATCTTCTGCACGGGTCGTAAATGGCGGAGACAGGCCTGGCGCACGGGGGGTACCCGTCAGGGTGGAAATAAATCCCGCAGGTGGCAGTGATTCGACCTATTGCATATTCTACACAGGCATAAGGTGAAACGGTCCCGGTGGCCTCTTGTAATATCATGAAATAAGGCATACTTTGAGCATGCCCTCATTGGCATGATAGATGCATCCATTAAGAAAGCATTAAGAAAGGGTGCGATATGAGCAGAAAAGGGAATCTTGATATCATATTGAAGAACATGGACACGGAGAGAGCTACCAAAGTGCTCGCGAAATCCCTGTATAAAGAGCTTGTGACCAACGGCTTTACGAACAAGGACATCATAAACTTCTCCAGGGAGATTCTGGACCACATGTCTTCCGAAATGAGGAAGCAGGCTGATTCAGAGGCTTCGGGAAGAAAAGACCGCCTGTTAATCGGTTAGGTTCTCGCCTATCTTTTCCATGACCTTGTCTGTGACACCTCGGATATCGAGGTGTGTCGTATCGACCACAACGGCGTGTTGCGGGATGACCAGCGGCGCCTCGCCCCGCGTCGCATCGCGCCTGTCGCGCTCTTCCTGGTCCTTCAGCACCTGTTCGTAAGAGGCCTTCGACCCTTTCAGAAGAAGCTCTTCGTACCTGCGCCTGGCCCTTTCATCCGGGGAGGCGTCTAGGTAGAACTTGAGATCCGCGTCCGGGAACACCACCGACCCCGTGTCCCTGCCTTCGGCCACCAGCGAGCTTTTCTCCCTGAACGAGCGCTGCAGGGCCAGGAGGGCCTCTCTCACTGGGGCATGCACCGCGATCCGGGAGGAAAGCGCGCTGATGCGCGGGGTGCGGATCCTCAAGGTGACGTTCTCGCCATTGACGAAGACCCCTTCCGGCGTCAGCTCGATGGCGGCGTTCTTCACCACCGAGGCCGAGCTTTCGCCGTCCTCGATGTCCCCTCCCGCGTCGTCCACGGCCAGGGCCGCGGCCCTGTAGAGCGCACCCGTGTCGAGGTAGACGAACCCGAGCCGTGAGGCCACCTCCCGCGCCACCGTGGACTTCCCGGTGCCCGCCGGGCCGTCGATGGTTATGACGGAGTGTCTCATGCCAGGGAT
>JAKLDU010000060.1 GCA_022703355.1 Deltaproteobacteria bacterium
GTCGGATCTCGTCGCGGAACTTCGTCTGGATCTGGTAGAGGTTGAGGGGGAGGTCGCGGTAGGAGTGGATCTCGTCGCGCACGATGGTGGTGATGACCTCCTCGTGGGTGGGCCCGAAGGCGAACTCCGCGTTCTTCCTGTCCTGGAAACGCAGGAGCTCCTTGCCGTAGAACTCCCACCTGCCGCTCTCCTTCCAGATCTCCGCGGGCTGCACCGCGGGCATGAGCAGCTCCTGGGCGCCGGCTGCGTTCATCTCCTCGCGCACGATGGCCTCCACCTTCCGGAGGGCCTTCAGGCCGAAGGGGAGATAGGAATAGATGCCGGAAGAAAGCTTCTTGATCATGGAAGCCCTGAGCATGAGCTTGTGGCTCACCACCTCCGCATCCCGCGGCTCTTCCTTGAGGGTGTGCAAAAACATCTTCGACAATTTCATTTCTCGAGCTCCTTTTCTATCTCATGCACGAGGCACTTCGTGATGTCCGATGAGGCGATGCGCCGGACGGGTCTGCCGTGCACGAAGAGCATGGCGCCCCCCTTGTCGCAGGCAACTCCCAGGTCTGCGATCTTCGCCTCCCCGGGACCGTTGACCACGCACCCCATGACCGCCACCACCAGGTGCTTCCTGATGTCCTTCACCGCGTCCTCCACTTCCGACGCGATTGCGGCCACGTCCCCGCAGGTGCGGGCGCAGGTGGGGCACGCGATGACCCTCACCCCTTCGTTGCGCAGGCCCACGCTCTCCAGGAGAATCCTGCCGGCGAGGGCTTCCTGGACCGGGTCGCCCGCGAGGGAAACGCGGATGGTGTCGCCGATCCCCTCCATGAGGAGCGCGCCCATGGCGGCAGCGGAGCGGATGGCCCCGGCGAAGGGGGTGCCGGCCTCGGTCAGGCCCAGGTGGAGCGGCAGGGGGCTTTCCTTCGCAAAGCGCCGGTAGGCCTCCACCGTTTCCCGCACATCCGAGGACTTGAGGGACACCTTCAGGGCCTTCAGCCCCATGCCCTCGAGCATGTCCGCGTACTGGCGGGCGCTTTCCACCAGAGCACCCGCGTGATCGTCCCCGAACTCCTCCAGCAGAGCCTTCTTCACCGACCCCAGGTTCACCCCGATGCGCACCGGGATCCCGGCGTCGGCAGCGGCGTGGGCCACGGCCCTGACCTTGTCCCTGCTCCCGATGTTGCCGGGGTTGATACGAATCCCGTCGGCGCCGTTCTCGACCGAGGCGATGGCGATCCGGTAGTCGAAGTGGATGTCCGCCACCACGGGGATGGCCGACCCCTTCTTGATCTCGCGGAGGGCAGCGGCGGCCCCGGCGTCCGGGACGCTCACCCGGACGATGTCGCAGCCGGCTTTTTCCAGCGAGGATATCTGGGCAAGGGTCTTTCCGACGTCCCTGGTGTCGGTGTTGGTCATGGACTGGATGCTCACGGGCGCTCCGCCTCCGACAGGGACAGAACCCAGGTGTATTCGCCTGCTCTGCTCTCGGTGAGGTATCATTCGATTTTGAGTACCATATTAAAGAGTACGACTCAAGATTGGAACCGGATCGAACGATAAGATCCCTGATGGCCAAACGATCCCCAGAAGAGCTGCAGTCGCTCATAGATTCCATGGGCGACATCCCCACCTTGCCGTCCATCGCGACGGCGATCATGGAGAAGACCCTTGACTCGACGGTCAGCGCCAAGCAGATCGCGGAGATGGTGGAGCGCGACCAGGCGCTGTCCATCAAGGTGCTCAAGGTGGCCAACTCGCCCTTCTACAGAAGGATCAAGGAGATTTCCACCATCCGGGGCGCCGTCATGCTCCTGGGGTTCAACGTGCTCAAGAGCATCGTGCTCTCCATCAGCGTCATCAACCTCTTCAGCGACAAGAACAGGTGCGCCCTGGACTTCTACAAGTTCTGGCAGCACTCCATCGCCTGCGCGGTGTGCGCGAAGAACATCGCCTTGAAGATCTCCCCCGCCGCCTCGGAAGACGCCTTCGTGGCCGGGCTCCTGCACGACCTGGGCAAGGTGGTGGCAGACCAGCTCCTGTGCAGGAAAGGCGAGTACAGGGAAGTCCTGGAGATCATGAACCGGGCCAACTCGGACATCCTCGAGGTGGAGACGAGCATCATGGGCGTGGACCACGCCACCCTCGGCAGGTTCCTCATGGAGAAATGGAACCTCCCGGCGCTGCTCTCCAGGACCGTGGGCTCGCACCACGGCATTGACGAGATCACCGACGACGAGGAGGCGAAGAAGCTCTGCGCCATCATCCACGTGGCGGACATCGTCACCAACCACCTCGGCCTGGGCATCGGGCAGTCGGACCGGGGATTCGTGGACCCCTCCCTGCTCAACCGCATGGGGCTCACGAGCCACGACATCCAGGACATCTCCATCGCCCTGAAGGACAGCATCTCCAGCATCAGCGAGGAGATGGGCATCCCCAAGGCCGAGCCCAAGACCTATTTCGAGGTGCTCCAGTTCGCCAACGCCCAGCTGGGCAAACTGAGCCTGGACCTCGAACAGAAAAAGCTCGCCCTGGAGCGCAGGACCATGGAGCTCTCCAGCCTGAACAACATGAGCTCCCAGCTCCAGTCCTCCCTGAAGCTCTCGGACATCCTCAACACGCTGACCACCCACACACTCACCATCCTCGAGGGCAAGAAGTCCCGGTGCATCATGCGCCTGAGCAACCTGCGGATCATGATCACCGAGTCCTTCCTCCTGAACGACCTCCCCCAGACCAGAAGCGGCATGGCCAGCGCCACCAAGGACCTGCTCGACCGCTCCAACGGGGTCTACCCCATCGGCGTAGGCTTCATCTTCGCGCCGCTCAAGGTCGACGGCAAGACCATCGGTGTCCTGGAGCTCGTGCCCCAGGAAAACGCCGGGCAGGATGAAATGAACCAGAAGCTCCTCCTGCTCAGGACCATCGCCGAGACCGGCGCCCAGGCCATCCAGAGGGCCATGCTCATCACGAAGAACATCAAGGCCCAGAGGCTGGCCGCCGTTTCGAAAACCGCCATAGCCGCAAATCACGAGATCAACTCCCCGCTGACCACCATCCTGCTCAAGCTCGACATGCTCATCAAGGATGCAGGCCCGCACAAGGGGGCAGTCGAGAACATAAACGAGATCAAGTCGGAAGCCATCAAGATCAAGAACATCGTGAAAAAGATGCTCGAGATCTCCGACGTGGTGGAAACGAGCTACATCAAGAACGAAAAGATGCTCGACCTCCATCACTCCCCGGCGGGGCATCAGGCCCGGCAGCCGGAGAGCTCCCGGCCGGAAGAGGCCGCAGGCTTCGAAGACTACCTCGACGACAGGGCCCAGGCTTCCGCCCGCGACCAGGCCAGGATACCCGGGCCGGACAACGGCAAGACCAGGCCGGGCTTCGAGGACTTCGTGGACCAGCAGGTCAGGGAGCTCAAAAAAAGCGCCGTCATGGCGTCCGGCAAGTCCGCCGTTCACGACACCCCCGGCTTCGAAGACTACATGGACCAGCAGGCCAGGGAGCTGAGCGGGGACATGGGTCATCTGCCGGTCAAGGCGGGCAGGACCGTCACCCCCGGCTTCGAAGACTACCTCGATTAGCAGCTCCCCGGATTCCCCGCTCCCCCTCGTTACACCTCTATGATAAGGACAGGGATAAGGATATGCCCGGAGAGCATGGCCATTCCCGCCCCGAGGGGCACCGGGGCGAACGGATCAACGCCCTGGCCGTGGCCTCCCGGTTCACCCGGCTCTTTAAGGGTCTTCGCGGGGACCCTCGTCGCGGACGACGGGGAGGCGATGCGGCCCGACGGGTGCCCGGGTTTCGCCGAAGACCATTTTGCCCGGCGGTGAGGCTCAGTTCGAACCGATCTGGTTGACCCAGTCCCGGTACATGACCGACAGGATGATGTAGTCCTTCTCGTTGTCCACGTCCAGGGCGGCGCCCCCCACCGTGGTCTCCGCGATCTTGAACCGCACGTTCAGGATATCCGAGACAAGCCGCTCGACCCCGGGCCTGCGGATGGGGAAGCTCACCAGGCGGGCGGCCTGCCCCAGTCCCAGGGAGGAGAGCATGGCGGAAAGCTGGAGGGTGAGGTAGGTCGCCAGGGTCTGGAGGATGTTGCCCCTGCCGAACCTGAGGATTTCCAGCACCGCCTTCAGGATGTTCGTGAACTCCTTCTGGTAGCGGAATTCGTAGGCGTTCAGGACCAGGTCGATGCTCTCGAGCACGGAAAAGGGCCTGGCCATGTGGAGGTTGTTCTGCCTGAGGTTGCCGTCCCACATGTGGAAGGTGGCCATCTTGATGCCCGGCCTGCCCTTCCTGGGGCCGAAGAGCTCGAGCACCTTTTCCGAGGTCGCCCCGGCCACGTAGTCGAAGTGCTCCATGTCGCACTGGGAGATGAACTCGTGGAGCTCCCGGGGGGAGATGAGCGGGATGTCGCCCGAGAGGAAGAGGACGTACTTGTCCCGGTAGGCGTCGATGATCTCCGGGGTGAGCGCGCCCGTCCGCCGGTATTCGGGGATGGTCTGCAGGAACCCTTCCCAGCCGTTCTCCACGAGGCTGCGCTTCTGCGGGACGATGTCCACGCCGAGGTCGCCGATGACCGGCAGGAAGCTCTCCCTCGGGCCCACCACCACGACCCGGTCGATATCGTCGCAGGCGAGGAGTGCCTCGACGATGTACCGGATGATGGGTTTTCCCGCAACGTCGAGCATGGCCTTGTTCTTCTTGAACACTTTCCTGGCCGCCCGCCCGTCCCCTGCCGTGACTATCGCATCTACGCCCATAATGCCTTAAAAACACCAAAAAGTATTTCCCCTGTCAAGGGGATATAAACTCTATAACCGGCTGCCCCCGCGAATCAATCCCCCGGGGAGATTTTCCCGGGGGAGGCGGCCCGCTTCGAAACGGGGCCCGGAAGACAGGGGCGTGCAAAAAGAAGATTCATTCCGGATTTTCGATCAATGCTTGACATTGGTGCACAATGTCGGCTATATCCGAACCCTATTTAGCAGGTAAGGAGATTGCAGAATGAGTACGTTCATCGCCAGGAAGGACGAAGCCGAGCGGAACTGGGTGCTCGTCGACGCCAAGGATCAGGTGCTGGGCAGGCTTGCCGCCGATGTCGCATCCATCCTGAGGGGCAAGACGAAGCCCACCTACACCCCGTTCATCGACGCGGGCGACTTCGTCGTGATCATCAATGCCGAGAAGATCAAGCTCACGGGCAGGAAGATGGAGCAGAAGATGTACTACCGCCACAGCGGGTACATGGGCGGGCTCAAGGAGCGGACGGCCAGGCAGGTCATGGACAAGAAGCCCGAGGAGATCATCAGGCACGCGGTCAAAGGGATGCTCCCCAAGAACAGCCTCGGCAGGAGCATGTTCAAAAAGCTGAAGGTCTACGTCGGCGAGAACCACCCCCACGAGGCCCAGCAGCCGCAGACGATAACTTTGTAATCAAAGGGAAGAAGACAGGATATGGCTGAAAGGATCTATGCAACCGGCAGAAGGAAGAACGCGACGGCGCGGGTGTGGATCACGCCCGGCAACGGCGAGTTCATCGTGAACGGAAAAGACCTCAAGGAGTATTTCGGCAGAGATACCCTGAAGATGGCGGCCATGGCCCCCTTCGAGGTCACCGACTCCAGGGGGCACTTCAACGTGTTCACCACCGTGAGCGGCGGCGGGATCGCGGGCCAGGCGGGTGCCATCCGCCACGGCATCTCCCGGGCGCTCTCCGCGTTCGACACCGAGAGGTACCGCCCCAGGCTCAAGTCCGCCGGGTTCCTCACCAGGGATCCCCGGATGGTCGAGCGCAAGAAGTTCGGGCTCCACAAGGCCAGAAAGAGACCTCAGTTCTCCAAGAGGTAATTCTCCTTGTCATTGTCAATAGGGATCCTGGGCGCCACCGGGTACACCGGGGCAGAGCTCATCAGGCTGCTGCACAACCACCGGGTCGCCCGGATCACCTATTGCTCCTCAAGGCAATACAACGGAAAGAACATCGCGGATATCCTCCCCTTCTTCCAGGGGACCTTCGACATCACCCTCGAGGACTTCGACGCCGCCGCCATCAGGGAGCGCTGCGAGGTCGTGTTCTCCTGCCTCCCGCACGGCACGAGCGCCGAATTCATCTCGCAGCTGGCCGACTCCCTGAAGGTCGTGGACCTGAGCGCGGACACCCGCCTCAAGGACCTCGGCGTCTACACGCAGTGGTACGGCGCGCACCCCCACCCGGAACTCCTCCAAAAGGCCGTGTACGGGCTGTGCGAGGTGCATCGCGAAGAGATCAGGGGCGCTTCCCTGGTGGCCAACCCGGGCTGCTACCCCACGAGCATCCTCCTCCCCCTTGTCCCCCTCCTGAGGGCGGGGCTGGTTCAACCCGAGGGGATCATCTCCGACAGCAAGAGCGGCGTGTCCGGGGCCGGCAGGGGCTTGAGCCTCACCACCCACATCTGCGAGGCGGGCGAATCCTTCTCCGCCTACAAGGTGGGCGGAACCCACCGCCACATCCCGGAGATCGAGCAGGGGCTCTCCCGGGCAGCGGGCAGGCCCGTGCTCATCGAGTTCACGCCCCACCTCATCCCCATCACCCGGGGCATGCTCTCCACCATCTACGCCTCCTCGGATTTCGACGAGGCGCGCCTGAAGGACTGCGTTTCATCGTTCTACCAGGGCTCGCGCTTCGTCCGGGTCCTGGGAGACGGCTTCCCCTCCACGAAGGACGTCCGCGGCACGAACAACTGCCTCATCGGGATAAAGAAAAACCCCCGGACGAACAGGGCCGTGATCGTGAGCGTCATCGACAACCTCACCAAGGGGGCCTCCGGAAGCGCGGTGCAGAACATGAACATCATGTGCGGCCTGCCCGAGGAAGAGGGGCTTGACTACCTCCCCGTCTTTCCATAATATGAAATCTTGCGAATCATGACTGACAGATTTCTCGCGTGATGGTTTCTTCCCTTGTTTCCCGGGGCGACCAGGATGGCAGCTTCCGGGAAAACCGAGGATCCGGAAGGGAGAGGCACGACCATGAAAGGCCCTGTCCGCGCGCCCGTCATCGCGGGGAGCTGGTACCCCGGCGACCCCGGTGTCCTGCGAAGTGAAATAGAAGGCTTCCTCAGGCAGGCCCCGGCCGGAAAAACGCCCCGCAAGCCCTCCGTCATCATCAGCCCCCATGCGGGCTACCAGTACTCGGGCAGGGTGGCGGCCCACGCCTACCGTGCGCTCGAAGGCTTCTCCTACAGCACCGTGGTGGTGATCAGCCCCTCTCACCGGGCATATTTCCCCTCCGTCTCGGTCTGGGCAAAAGGCGCGTTCGAGACCCCCCTCGGCGGGATCGTGATAAACGAGGGGCTCTGCGCGAAGCTCCTCGAGGCGTCGGGCATCTTCACCGGCAACACGAGGCCGCACGACGCCGAGCACGCCCTCGAGATCCAGCTGCCGTTCCTCCAGACCGTGCTCCCCCCCTTCGCGCTCTGCCCCCTGATCATGGGCCAGCAGGATCCCGGCCTGGTCCGGGACCTGAGCGGGGCGCTGCTGGGGGCCGTCGAAAACCCGGACGACGTCCTGGTCGTGGCGAGCACCGACCTGTCGCACTTCCACCGGGCGAAGCAGGCCGAGGCCATGGACGGGGAGGTCGTCCGCCTGGTTGGGGCGCTCGACGTGGAAACCCTGGGCAGAAAGCTGTCGGCCGGGGAGGTGGAGGCCTGCGGGGGCGGGCCCGTTTTGGCGGCGCTCATGTATGCGCAGGGCCTGGGGAGAAACGAGGTGAAGATCCTGAAGTACGCCCACTCGGGTCATGTCACCGGCGACGACTCGTCGGTGGTGGGCTACCTGTCGGCGGTGGTGTACTGACGGCAGGCAAAGAAGAAGGCGGCCGGAGCCGCCTTCCCCGCCCAAGGGCATCAGAAGCAGGGCCCCCGGCCCCTCCCCCCGAACGGGCCGGGACCGCCGAACCCCCTCGGGCAGTTCTGTGAGCCGGCGGCGAATTCCTCCCGGGACAGAACGCCGTCTTTGTTCCTGTCGGCGCTGTCGAAGAACGCCTTCCGGCAACCTTCCCGGACCGCCTGGTGCTCTTCCCGGGACAGCGTGCCGTCACGGTTGGTGTCGTACTGCTTCATGAAGGCGTCCCACGCGGTCTTCTCCTCGGCTGCAGACAGCGTGCCGTCATGGTTTGCATCATACTTTTCCGCCATGAACGGCGGCACCCCCCGTGGACAGAAGCCATTTCCCTGGGGACCGGCCGCGTGGATGAGGACGGGAACGACGAGGACTGCCAGCACCCCCGCGATTGCCAACGACAACGATACGTTCTTTTTCATATCCTTCTCCTTTCGTGGATCAGGCGGCATGCGCGGGCATGTTCTCCCGGTGCCCAGCCTGTCTTGCGGTGAAATCTACCACGGGATTGTGGACAGATTATGGACAAACCATGGAAAGGTTATGGACGGCCCTGAAATGATTTGAAATGGTTTTCGCCGTGTATTACTGGTATTTTCAAGAGAGGCCTCCCTCTTCGGGAGGCGCCGAGGAGCTCGGGATGAGATTCAAGCTCGTATTCAAGATCTTCCTGGCGTTCTTCCTCACGAGCCTCGCGGTGATCGCGCTCATGGCCGGGGTCATGCGCCACCTGGGCATGCGGAACTTCCAGGCCTTCGTGAACAGGGCCGAGATGGAGCGGCTCGCCGAGGTGGACTCGAGGCTGAAGGAGGCGTACCGGGAACGCGGCGGCTGGGGGTTCATACAGGACGACCCGGGCGCGCTGCCCCTGATCCTCCGCCCCGGGCGCCAGGGGACCGGGCCGCACGGGCCCATGGGCATGCACAGGGGGAGGGGCTCGAGCGGACCGGAAGGGTGCCCGCCCTTCCCGAACACCCAGGGCCCCCGTTTCGAAGGCAGGATCACCCTCTTCGACGAGCACAGGCAGCCCCTGGCCGGGATGGCTTCCTCCACGCAGGACCACATCCTCAGAGAGATCGCCGTCGACGGCAAAACCGTGGGCTGGCTGGGTCTCAGGCAGAGGAGAGACCTCTCGAGCCCCCTGGAGGAGGGCTTCCTCCGCCAGCAGACCCAGGCCTTCCTCATCACGGGACTCCTGGCCCTGACCCTGTCCGCCCTCGTCTCGTTCCTCCTCTCCCGCCATCTCCTGAGGCCAATCGATGCCCTCACCCGGGGGGCCGACGCCCTGGCGGCCCGGCGGTTCGACACGAGAATACGGGTGGACACGAGAGACGAGCTCGGGCAGCTCGCCGGCGACTTCAACCGCATGGCCCGGACCCTGGAGCTCTCCGAGCAGCTGCGCCGCCAGTGGATCTCGGACATCTCCCACGAGCTGCGGACCCCGCTCGCCATCCTGCAGGCGGAGATCGAGGCCGTCCAGGACGGGGTCATGGACGGCGCGTCGACCCTGGCGTCCGTCCGCGAGGAGATCCTCCGCCTGGGCTCCATCGTGAACGACCTCCACGAGCTGTCCCTGGCGGACAGCGGCAGCCTGACGGTGAGCAGAGAGCCCGTTGACGCCCTCGCCACGCTGCGCGAGGCGCTGGGCACCTTCTCCCCCCGCTTCTCCCGGGCGGGCATCGCCGTCGAAGAGGATGGCGGGTCAGGCGCCGGCCTCACCGTCATGGGAGACCGCGGCCGGCTGTTCCAGGTGTATTCCAACATCCTGGAGAACGCCCTGCGGTACACGGATACCGGCGGCGTGCTCAGGGCAAGGGCCTACCCGGAGGGGGCCCATGCCCGCATCCGCTTCGAGGACTCGAAGCCGGGCGTGCCCGACGAGGCCCTCGGGAAGATCTTCGACCGGCTCTACCGGGTTGACGGGTCCCGCTCCCGCAGGCACGGGGGAACAGGCCTGGGCCTCGCCATCTGCAAGAGCCTGGTGGAGGCCATGGGGGGGGAGATCAGGGCGTACCACTCGCTTTTGGGCGGCCTGGGGATCGAGATCGTCCTTCCCCTGGCCGGCAAGGTGTGATACCGGGGGTCCTATGGCTGAAGGGCACATCCTCATCGTCGAGGACGAAGAAAAGATCGCCGCCGTGCTCAAGGGCTACCTCGAGAAGTCGGGCTACCGGGCCACCCTCCTCGATACCGGGGACGCGGTGGTGCCCTTCCTCAGGGAAAAGCACGCGGACCTCATCCTGCTCGACGTCATGCTCCCGGGCATGGACGGGATGGACGTGTGCCGGGAGGTCAGGAAGTTCTCGCAGGTCCCCATCGTCATGGTCACGGCGCGCGTGGAGGAGATCGACCGCCTCATCGGCCTGGAGATCGGCGCGGACGACTACATCTGCAAGCCCTTCAGCCCCCGGGAGGTGGTGGCCAGGGTGAGGGCGGTGCTTCGCAGGCTGCGCCCCCTGGAGCCCGAGGGAAAGCTCATCTCCACCCACGGGATCACCCTCAACGGGGAGACCCGCGAGGTGACGGTGCAGGGCTCGCCGTTGAAGGTGACGCCCAGCGAGTTCAGGCTCCTGAAGGTCCTCATGTCCCACCCGGGCAGGGTGTTCACCCGCACGGAGCTCGTCAATCTCGTCCAGGGCTACGAGTTCGAGGGCTACGACCGCACCATCGACTCCCACATCAAGAACCTCCGCAAGAAGCTCGCTTCGGCCCTGCCCGGGGCCGAGCTCATCGACTCGGTGTACGGCGAAGGATACCGGTTCTCGCCGCAGAAGGGGTGAGAGCCCCGCGCCGCGAAAGGCTTTAGACAGGAGGAACCCATGGCAGGAAACGGCAGCACACATCCCATGTTCTCGAACCTCCCCCCCTCCCGGATGCGCCGGGGCAAGGTGGTGTCCGCACAGGAGGCGATCCGGGCCATCCAGGACGGCGACACCGTGGCCACCGGCGGCTTCGTCACCATCGGCGTGCCCGAGGACGTCCTCAAGAGCATCGAGGAAAACTTTCTGCAGACGGGCCGGCCCCGGGACCTGACCCTCGTGTACGCGGCGGGGCAGGGCGACGGCAAAGACCGGGGGCTCAACCACTTCGGCCACGAGGGCCTCGTGAGGAGGGTCGTGGGCGGGCACTGGGGACTGTGCCCCAAGCTGGGCAGGCTCGCCGTGGAAAACCGGATCGAGGCCTACAACCTGCCCCAGGGCGTGATCTCTCACATGTTCCGGGACATCGCCGCGCACAAGCCCCGGACGCTCACCACCGTGGGGATGTGGACCTACGTGGACCCCCGGTTCGGCGGGGGCAAGATCAACTCCGCCACCACCGAAGACCTCGTGGAGCTCCTGAGCTTCGACGGCACGGACTACCTGGCGTACAAAACCTTCCCCATCAACGTGGCCATCATCCGCGGGACCACGGCGGACACCGACGGCAACATCACCATGGAAAAGGAGGCCCTCACCCAGGAGGTGCTGGCCATCGCCATGGCGGCGAAGAACTCCGGCGGGTTCGTCATCGCCCAGGTGGAGCGCATCGCCGAGGGCGGCACGCTCAACGCCCGGCAGGTGAAGGTCCCGGGCCTCCTGGTGGACTGCGTGGTGGTGGCCCGGCCGGAAAACCACTGGCAGACCTTCGCGGTTGAGTACAACCCCTCCTTCTCCTGCGAGGTCAAGGTGCCCATGAACTCCATCATGCCCATGGAGATGGGGGCCCGCAAGATCATCGCCCGCCGGGCCTCCTTCGAGCTCAAGGGAAACAGCATCATCAACCTGGGCATCGGCATGCCCGAGGGCGTGGCGAACGTTGCCAACGAGGAGAAGATCCTCGAGTACATCACGCTCACCGCGGAGCCGGGCATCATCGGCGGCCTGCCCGCGGGGGGCCTGAGCTTCGGGGCGGCCACCAACGCGGACTGCGTCATCGACCAGCCCTACCAGTTCGACTTCTACGACGGCGGCGGGCTCGACTGCTGCTTCCTGGGCCTCGCCCAGGCCGACCGGGAGGGGAACCTCAACGTGAGCAGGTTCGGACCCAGGCTGGCCGGCGCCGGGGGGTTCATCAACATCTCCCAGAACGCCCGGAAGGTCGTCTTCGTGGGCACCTTCACCGCCTGCGGGCTCGAGGTGTCGGTGAAGGACGGGAAGCTGAAGATCGAAAAGGAGGGCTCGGAGATCAAGTTCCGGCAGGCCGTGGAGCACGTGACCTTCAGCGGCCGGTACGCGGTCATGAGGAACCAGCCCGTGTACTACGTCACGGAGCGCTGCGTGTTCAGGCTCACCCGGGAGGGCCTGGAGCTGATCGAGGTGGCCCCGGGCATCGACGTCGAGAAGGACATCCTCGCCCGCATGGAGTTCGCGCCGGTGATGAGCACGCCTCCCAGGCTCATGGACGGGCGGATCTTCGCGGAGGGGCCCATGAACCTCAAGGACGACATCTTCGGGCTCACCCTGGAGGAGCGGCTCACCTACGACCCGCAGGAGGACCTGTTCTTCGTGAACTTCGAGGGG
>JAKLDU010000061.1 GCA_022703355.1 Deltaproteobacteria bacterium
GAGCTCCTCCACGGACTGGGTGATGAGGCTCTTGCTCATCTTGTCGCCCGTTTTGAACTTCATGAGCTTCAGGAGGTCCTCGCCGGGCCTGATGAGGTCGCCGGCAACGCCGACCTTGCCGACGTAGAACAGCGGCCCCTCTTCGATGGGGATGGTGAGGTAGATGCCCTTGCCCTCTTTGACGTCGATGACGGGCCTGCCCGCCTTGGCCTTCATGTAGCCTGCGTCGCCGTAGAGCTGCTCGATCCGGAGAAGGTCGGTGTCGAGCGCCTCTTCGAGATAGGACCCGTTGTGCCCGAAGAGTCCCCACCACCACCGGTTCTTGGTCTCCATGACCCCCCGGAGCTTCCCGTCGGAAAGAGCGGTGTTGCCGTCGAAGCTCACCTTTTTTATGTAGAGCTGGCTGCTCTCCTTCACGGTGAAGGCGAGGTTGATTCCCCCTTCCACCTTCTTGGTGGACGAGTCCACGGTCACATTGTAGTAGCCCTTTTCCCGGTACAGGGAGATGATGCGGTCGATGCTCGTCTTGAGGGTCTTGGTGTTGAGGATGTCGAACTTTTTCATGGAGATCCCTTTCAGGATCTCGTCGCTCTTGATCTCGGTGTTCCCCTGCACCTCTATGCTCACGATCACCGGGTACTCCTTGACCGTGAAGAGGAGCACGTTGTTTTCGAAGCCCGCGTCGACGGTCTCGAAGTACCCCATGGAGTAGACCTCTTCGATGTCCTTGCGCGTGGACTGCTTGTGCAGGATGGTGCCCGGCGCTGACTTGATCCGGAACCGGACGGCCTCCTCGCTGATCCGGGACAGGCCCGCGACCTTGACCTCCTGGATCACGCAGGCGTTCTTGAGCCTCAGGTAGCCGTCCACCGCCTCCTGGAGGGTGGCTCCGCTGTAGGCGGCTTCCGGGGAATCGAAGACTTTCAGCACCCCCGATGCCTCCTCGAGGAAAACCTCCAGGGGCGCCTCGTCCTTGAGCGTGATGCAGGGAATGTCGGAGACATACGAGGAGATCCTGTCCGATGCGGTCCTCATCACGAGGTCAGCTGCGCTCAGGGCAAGGGGTGCAAAAAGGAAGAGGATGAGGAGCAGGCTAGATCTTCTGTGGTTCAAGATGTCCCCCCTTGAGAACGAGAATCCTGTCCATTGCCCTGGCCAGTTCTGTGTTGTGGGTGGCGACGATCATGGTGACGCCCAGGGATTCCTTGAGCTCGGAGAGGAGGTCGATGACCCTGCTGCCGGTCATGGGATCGAGATCGCCGGTGGGTTCGTCGGCAAGGAGGACGCGGGGGGACATCATGAGGGCCCGGGCAATGGCCACCCTCTGCTGCTCGCCCCCCGAGAGCTCTCCCGGCTTGTGCTCCAGGCGCTCCCTCAGGCCGACGGTCTCCAGGAGCGAGACCGCCCGCTGGCGGATGCCGTCGTTTTTCTTCGCGTGGATGAGCGCGGGCACCATGACGTTCTCCAGTGCCGTGAACTCGGGCAGCAGGAAGTGGAACTGGAACACGAACCCGATGCGGGTGTTCCTGAAGGTGGCCACGCTCCTGTCGTTCATGACGCAGATGTCGTCCCCGCCGAAGAGTATTTTCCCGCCGTCGGGGCGTTCGAGGCCACCCAGGAGGTGAAGCAGGGTGCTCTTGCCCGAGCCCGAGGCTCCGATGATGGCGATCCCTTCGCCGTCGCGCGCTTCCAGGTCGATCCCCTTGAGCACCTCGATGAGCGAGGGCCCGCGGGAGAAAGACTTGGTGAGGCCCTCCACCATCACGGCCGTCTCAGCCCTCATAGCGCATCACCTCGACGGGGTCCTGCCTGGCCGCCTGCCGCGCGGGGTAGATGGCGGCGAGGAAAGAAAGGATGACCGACATGAACGCGATGACGCTCACCAGGGCGTAGTCCACCCTCGTGGGGACCCCGGTGATGTAATACACGTCGATGGGCATGACCTTGATCTTGAAGAGGAGCTCGATAAAGTGAATCACCGGGTTGAGGTTCCAGGTGAGCAGCAGCCCCAGGGCCACGCCCAGAAGCGTCCCCGAAAGGCCGATGACCATGCCCAGGGCCATGAAGATCCTGAGGACCTGGGCGGTGGTGGCGCCCATGGACTTGAGGATGGCGATGTCCTTCCTCTTCTCCATGACGAGCATGACGAGTGTGGAGATGATGCTGAACGAGGCCACGAGGATGATGAAGAGCAGGATGATGAACATGACGGTCTTCTCCAGCTTGAGCGCCGAAAACAGGCTCCTGTTCATGTCTTCCCACGTCTTCGCCCAGTAGCCCGGGCCGATGCCCTCCATGATCCGTTCCGCGATGGCGCTCGCCTGGTAGATGTCCTTCACCTTGATCTCGATGCCCGAGGGCTCGTCCTTCATGAAGAGCGACTTGGCGGCTTCCAGGGAGATGTAGACCATGCTGTTGTCGTACTCGTACATGCCCGTGGAAAAGACCCCCCTGACGATGAAGGGCATGGACTTGGGGATCATGCCCAGGGGGGTGATGGGTCCGGCTGGCGAGATGAGCGTCACCGCGTCTCCCACCGTGAGCCCTGCGCGGGAGGCCAGCTGGGAGCCCACGAGCACGCCCGTGCTGTTCATGCCAGAGAAGCCCCCCTGGGTGATGATCTCCCTGAGCCGGATCACTTTCGAGGCGCTCGCCGGGTCGATGCCCCGGATCACCACGCCGGAGATGCCCCCGGAGCCCGAAAGCAGCCCCTCGGAGAGGATGAAGGGCGCCGCGCCCAGGACGTCGGGGTCTTCGAGGACCTTCTTCTCCAGCCGGTCCGAGTCGGGTATGCCGCCCTGGTAGGTGGAGATCACGATGTGCGACTGGGTGCCGAGGATCTTGGTCTTGATGTCCTCTTCGAAGCCGTTCATCACGGAGAGCACCACGATGAGGGCCATGACCCCGATGGCTATGCCGAATACCGAGAGGCCGGAAGTGAACGAGATGAACCCCTGGCTTTTCTTCGCTCTCAGGTACCGCTTGGCAACGAGAAATTCAAATCTCAGGACAGGTCTCCTTTGCGAAGCAGGGGGAACAGGATCACGTCCCTGATGGAGGGACTGTCCGTCAGGAGCATGACGAGCCGGTCGATGCCTATGCCTTCGCCCGCCGCTGGCGGCATGCCGTACTCGAGTGCCCGGATGTAGTCCTCGTCGAGTTCCGAGGTCCCCTCTTCCTTTTTCTCGATCTGGCGGGCAAAACGCTCATACTGGTCGAAGGGGTCGTTGAGCTCGCTGAAGGCGTTGGCGATCTCCCGACCGACGATGAAGAGCTCGAACCGGTCCACGATGGAGGGGTCCTCGGTGTTTTTCCGGGAGAGCGGGGAGACCTCGGTGGGGTAGGAGGTGACGAAGACCGGCCCAGCGAGCTTGTCTTCCGTGGTGGACTCGAAGATGAGCAGCTGCAGCTCGCCCAGCGACTCGTTCCCCTCGGGCTCCAGGCCCCGTGCCCTGCAGAAGGCAAGCGCCTTTTCCCTGTCTTCCATGGCGTCCCGGGGCACGCCCCCCAGGTCGACGGTCGCGTCCTTCAGGGTGTAGCGTTGCCAGGGAGGGGTGAGGTCGATGGGCTGCCCCTGGTAGGTCACCTTCATGGTGCCCAGAACCTGCTGAGCGACCGAGGAGATCATCTCCTCGGTGTAGCGCATGAGGTCCGTGTAGTCGGCGTAGGCCTGGTAGAACTCTATCATGGTGAACTCGGGGTTGTGCCGGGTGGAGATCCCCTCGTTGCGGAAGTTGCGGTTGATCTCGTAGACCCGCTCGAAGCCTCCCACCAGGAGCCTCTTGAGGTAGAGCTCCGGGGCGATCCTCAGAAAGAGGTCCATGTCCAGCGTGTTGTGGTGGGTGAGGAAGGGCTTCGCCGTGGCCCCGCCCGCGATGGTCTGCATCATGGGCGTCTCCACCTCCACGAACCCGTTCCCGTCCATGTACGCGCGGATGGCGGAGACGATCTTCGTCCGGGCGAGGAAGGTGGACCTGGCCTCGGGCGTCACGATGAGGTCCACGTAGCGCTGGCGGTAGCGGATGTCCATGTCCTTGAGGCCGTGCCACTTCTCCGGCAGGGGGCGGAACGACTTCGTGAGGAGCTCGAATCCCTCGACGTAGACGGTGAGCTCGCCGGTGCGGGTTTTGATGGGAGCGCCCCACAGGCCGATGATGTCCCCGATGTCGAGCTTCCTGAAGAGCGCGTAGGAATCTTCACCGAGCTTCGCCTTCTCGAAGAAGGCCTGGAGCCTGCCCGTGGCGTCCTGGAAATGGATGAAGGAGGCCTTTCCGAAGGAGCGCACGGCCATGACGCGGCCGGCGAAGAAATGGACGGTCTCGATCTCCTGGAGGTCTTCGGCGGTCTTCTCCCCGTATGAAGCGGCGAAGGCCGAGATGTCGGTGTCCTTCCGGTACGTGTTGGGAAAATGCCTGACCCCCAGCTCGTCCTTCATGGCCTCGAATTTTTCAATGCGTTGTTTCACCAGATGGTTCACGTCTTCCAAGGTCAGCGGCTCCTGCACATTATTAAAACGAGGTCTATATAGAGGTTTTCGAGCGGTGAGTCAACAAACTCATGGGAAAGGGCGGCCCGCGGCCCCTTCGGGCAGGCAGCAGAGGTATTCACGGGAGACGCGGCGGGCGGGGCGGGATGTATCTCAACGATACAATATGGTGATTTACGCTTCCTTTTCGCGGCGAATCTCTGTATGAAGTGGCAAAGGGGGGAAGGATCAGGGATGGAGTCCTCGCAGAGGAGCTCTTTCGACAGAAACGTGCCGGCAAGAATGCCCCAGAGCCCGGGAGTGAACACCGGCAGGCTCAGGAGGCCCCGGGTCGGCGCGGAAGCCCGATCCTCCCTTTTCACCCGCCTTTTGAGCACCGGCCCCAAGGACGCGCTGCGGCCCGGGTACTATTCCATCCCGAGCTACTGGATCTGCGAGGGCAGGAGGCTCCCCTTCGGCATGTTCCGGAAGACTCCCTCGGGCGAGGTCATCAGGCTCAGCGAACCCAACCGGATCTACCAGGCCATGGACAGGCTCCCCATAGACGCGGACGGACCGGCGGTGGTGCTGCTGAAAAAGGAATCCAGGCTGGACCTGCTCCACTACCTCGACCGGAACCTCGACGAGATCGTGGCGAACTCCCTCATGAGCGTTCCCGAAAAGGCGGAGATCTTCTACTACATGGGATACCGGCGCATGAGGGCCGCCTACCGGAACCCGAACAGGATCACCCTGGGCGGGGTGAAGGGGCTCATTGCGCTCATGGTCGAGCAGATCCTCACCGGCAGGGAGACCGTGAAGGAGATCTTCGCTCTCGTGCAGGACAACGTCTGCAGAACCACCGAGCACCCCGAGTGCGCCATCCTGCATTCCCTCAACGTGGGCATCCTCGCCACCTTCTTCGTCATGAAGGTGCTCCCGAACCTTGCCCGGGACACCCTCGAGGAGGTTGCCCTGGGGTACTTCCTGCACAACGTCGGGATGATGCGTCTGCCCAAAGAGGTTGTGGACTACGGCGGAGAGCTGGGCGACGCCACGTGGCCGCTCGTCCGCCAGCACCCGGTCTGGGGGCTCGAAATGGTCAGGGACATCGAGGAGCCCTCCCGGGAAGTGGCGCACATCATCATGGATCACCACGAAAAGCTCAACGGCAAGGGATACCCGAGGTCTCTGACGGGGGTGGACATCCACTTCTTCGTCAAGGTGGGCTCCCTGGTGGACTCGTTTGGTGCCATGATCTCCGAACGAAGCTACCGGCAGGCGCTGCAGGTGGTGGACGCCCTGAAGTCGATCAAGCAGCGGGTGCCACATGAATACGACCCTTCGATCTTCTCCAAGCTCATCCTGGTGTTTCTGGAGAACGAGCTGATCTGAAAATACGGACAGCCGGTCAGGCGATGTCTTCGAGGCTCGACACCACGATGTCCATGTGTTCCGAGAGGGCGTCCGCGGGGACGATTCCCGATACCCCCACGGTGAGCATGACCCCCGCGTTCCTGCCGAGCATGGCGTCCATGGCCGTGTCGCCCACGAGCACCGTCTGTGAGGCAGGCAGGCCCAGGGAGCCGCAGATGAGGTCGATCATGTCCGGCGCCGGCTTCGGGTGCTTCACGCTGTCTGCCCCCACCACGAGATCGAGGTAGGGGGCGGCGCCGATGAGTTCCATGTCCACCACCGCGTCGCGGTGCTTGTCGTTCGTGGCCACTGCCAGGGGGATGCCCCGGGATTTGAGGGCCTTCAGGAGAGGAAGCGCTCCCTGAGCCGCACGAACGTGCTTCTTGCGCGCAGAGGCGCTGAAGACCCGGGCGCCGGTCTCTTCCACGATGGTTTGCGCCCTGTCCCACCTGATCCCCTCGCGGTAGAGGGCGTATGCGAGCAGGGCGTTGCACTCGGTGAAGGTGCCCATGGCCAGGGCGCCGTTGCCGTCGATGGAGCTTTTCCCCAGGTCGATGCCCAGGGCCCGCTCGACCCGGCCCCTGAGGGACAGGGGATCGGGGGCGTGCCCCCCGAGGGCGTCGATGAGTTCGCCGATGATCCCGACCCAGGTTTTCTCGAAATCGAGGAGGGTACCGTCCTTGTCGAAGATCACGAGGCCCGCCTCGTATGGTTTTCCCAGAACCGTAATGCCCGGCACCTTTCTCAACTCCTGTCTTCCAAGGGATAATTTCTCAAGGGAGGATTCCTGATTATCACAGATCGGCCGGGTATTCCAGTCGAGATAAGAGAGAAGGGGGGAAGCGGCCCCTCCTGTATTGTCTGCGCAGGACGGGGCGCTCGGCCAGCCTTCCCTTCCGGTTGCCGATGTCAGATCTTGGAGCTTATGTTCGGGCTCAGGAGCTTGTCGGCTATAACCCCGTAGTCGGGCTTGTAGGTGCCGGTGGCTATTCTCTGCGCCACGTCGTTTACTTTCTCGGTCCGGATATCCGGGGCTCCGATGGCCGCATCTCTGATGTCCTGGTACATTTTCACCTTGGAGGATATATTAATCTTGTCCTGGATAGGGATTCCGCTCTTCAGCCGATCACTGGACTCCGCTGCCCGCTGCGGCTTTTCCGCCGCCGCCGCCCCATATGCCTTGAGTGCGTCTATGCCGCCGGTGCCGTTGTTAACTTTCATCTCTCATAGCTCCGCTCAGCCCTTTCTGAAGGCTCTGCTCCATGATCTCGCCGAAAAGCCGTTTACCGGCCTGGGGGGAGATGGCGTCCCTTCCGCGGGCCGGATCCCCTTCCGGGGGTTCGGCATGCGCATGCATGGGTCTCGAAACGCCATGGTTATCATAGTTTCTCATGATGAGATTCACAAAGATGTTTTTGACCTCCATATCTTCTCCTTGCCGGGTCTTTTCCTGTATGCAAACTTTATCGGTATGTGACCAACAATCTTTAGAGCATTCTGGGCATGCCCCAAAGCCTTCCCGATGGGCAAAATCCCCCCCTCCAATCCCCTTCGGCACCGGAAAAAAATTCCCCCGGCATTTTTTAAGGAAACCGCTCCCCAGGCCGTTCTCACAGCCTGGCATTCCCCTTGCTTTCATGAGGGCTGAAAGGAGACAGGTATGGACCAGGGCATGTACACTGCAGCGGCGGGCGCCATGGCGATGGAGGAGAGGCTTGACATGATCGCCAACAACCTCGCCAACACCAATACCACCGGGTTCAAGAAAGACGCCGTGTCCTATCAGAAATTCCAGAAGGCTCTCGACGCCTCGATGCTGTATTCAGGCCAGTTCCGGGAAAAGCCGGTGGATGTGGTTATCGGCAAGCAGTATATCGATGCCTCCCAGGGCGGCTTCGAGGACACCCACAACCCCCTTGACGTCGCCATCGCGGGGGAAGGCTTCTTCGCGGTGAACACACCCGACGGCATCCGCTACACCCGGTCGGGAAACTTCACCCTTTCCGCCGAGGGGCTCCTTGTCACCCAGCAAGGGTACACGGTCCAGGGCCAGGGCGGGGACATCACCATTGGCAAGGGAAAGGTGACCATCTCCGAAGGCGGCTCGATCATGGTGGACGACGTCGTGGCGGACAAGCTCCAGGTGGTGTCCGTCGAGGAAAAAGGTCTCGACCGGCAGGGCAACTCCTTCTATGCGCCCAAGCAGGGGTTCGAGGCCACGGCGGTGGAGCAACCGGAAGTCCGCCAGGGCGTCCTCGAGTCGTCCAACGTGGACCCGATCACCGAGATGGTGGGGCTCATCACTACCCAGAGGGCATACGAATCGTTCCAGAAGGTCATCAGGGCGGTAAACGACACCTATTCGCAATCCATGCGCACCGTGGGTGCACCTGCATAAAGACACATAACTATAAATAAGGAGGGAGACCATGATCAGGGCCATGTGGACAGCCACCACGGGTATGAGCGCGCAGGAGCTGCTCATCGACACCACGGCGAACAACCTGGCAAACGTCAACACCACCGGTTTCAAGAAGAGCAGGGCAAACTTCGAGGACATCTTCTACGCAACCGTGAGGGACGCGGGGGCGGCCACGGAGACAGGCGGGACGATTCCCGTGGGCATCCAGATAGGCATGGGCGTCCACCCCACCTCCGTGCAGAAGGTGTTCCTCCAGGGTGATTACGAGCAGACGAAGAACGAGCTCGACATGGCCATCGAAGGCAACGGCTTCTTCCAGGTCATGACGGAAACCGGCGAGATCTACACCCGCGACGGAAACTTCAACAGGGACGCTGACGGCTATATCGTGAACGCCAGGGGCGAACGGCTGCAGCCGGACTTTTCGGTGCCGTCGGACACGGAGTCCATCACCATCGACCAGAATGGCACCATCACATGCCTGTCCTCCGGGGGCGACACCCTGGCCACGGCCCAGATCCCCGTGTACACCTTCCCCAATTCCGCGGGTCTGAAGGCCATCGGCAAGAACGCCTTCGTGGAAACCCCGGCCTCGGGTGACGCCATCCAGGGCGTGGCGGGGGAGGACAACTTCGGGACCATCGCCCAGGGCTACCTCGAGATGTCGAACGTGGACGCCATCGAAGAGATGATCCAGATGATCGTCGCCCAGAGGGCGTACGAAATGAACTCCAAGACCATCCAGACGGCGGATGAAATGATGCAGACCGTGAGCAATCTTGTCAGGTAAGAGGGGCGCATGAGACATTGTCTTTCCATTCTTTTCCTCCTGCTCGCGTTTTCCGGTACGGCCGCGGCCGGAGGTGCGGACATCATCACCCTGAACGGGCAGGCATCGGTTTCCGGAGAGCGCCTGCTCCTCGGGGACATTGCCACCATACGGGGGCCCCATGCGCCGGAGTTCGCGAAGCTTCCCCTGGTGAAAGTCCCCGAAAGGGGACCTGGGATCACCCTGTCGGCGCACTTCCTGGCCTCGCGGGTCATGGAGAAGTTCCCGGGCGCATCCGTGAGCATGGAAGGCGCCCCGCGCGTGCATGTGAGCAGGGAGCGGGAGAAGATATCGGGCGAAGAGATCGAGGCCCTTTTCCGGAACGCCGTTCTGAAAAGCTCCCCCTACAAGGGCAGGGGAGGCATCGAGATCAACGACGTCAGAACCCCGTCCTCTCTTTCCGTTCCCGTTGGGGACAAGGGCCGGCTCCAGGCAAAATTTTCCCCGGCGGAGGATTTTCTGGGCCTGGTCACGGCAACAATTTCCGCGGCCGGCAGCACGTCGGAAATCTGCCGGGTGTCCGGCAGAATCCGGGTGATGGCCCAGGTCCCGGTGGCCGCGAGGCCCATCCCCCGGGGTGCGCTCATCACGGAGGCCGATCTGGAGCTCAGAGCCTGCGACCTTTCCGCGTCCCCCCTCATGGTGACCGACCTGAAGGATTGCCTGGGGATGCGTGCCAAGACGGCTCTTAGGGCGGGCAAACCGCTGCTCAGGCCGAACATCGCCGTCCCCCCGCTCGTCTCGAGGGGCGACCTCGTGGCCATGGAGGCGCGCACGGAAAACCTCGTGATCGTGGACAGGGGCATCGCGCTGAAGGACGGCTGCCTGGGCGAAAAGATCCCCGTCAGGAATGCAGCCTCGGGGAAACAGGTGATTGGCACCATTATTGCTCACTCTCAGGTCGAGGTTACCTTCTAGGAGGAAAACATGAGGCTGCATCAGGTTGTCATCTGTTTCGTGCTGGCCGCCCTTCTTGCGGGCTGCTCTCTCATGAGGACCCAGCCGGGACTGCGGGAGGACGAGTTCGCCATCCCCGTCGACGAACCCACCGAGAGGGTCGTCTCCCCCGGCTCCCTCTGGACGCCCGACGCCAAGTTCGTGGACATGTACGGCGACGTCAGGGCCAAGCGGGTAGGGGACCTCGTGGTGGTTCAGATCGTGGAGAGCTCCTCGGCCGAGAAGACCGCCAAGACCGAATCCTCGAAGGACAACAGCGCCAACGCCTCGGCCACCAGCGTGCTCGGGCTCCCCTTGAACCAGTCTTCGATCTTCGGCTACAAGCTTTCCCCGGAGCTCAACCTCTCCTCCAACACCGACTTCGAAGCGGATGGGAAGACCTCCCGGGACGACAGCATATCCGGAACGGTTTCCGCGCGGGTGGAGCGGGTCCTCCCGTCGGGCAACCTGGTGATCAAGGGCAAGAAGCAGACGAGGGTGAACAGCGAGATCCAGTACATCGTCCTTTCCGGCATCGTCCGGCCCCAGGACATCTCGCCGGCCAACACCATCCAGTCCACCTATGTCGGGGACATGCAGCTCGACTTCTACGGAACCGGCATTCTCGGCGACCAGCAGAGCAAGGGCTTCGTCTCCCGGGCCCTCGACAAGGTCTGGCCTTTCTGAGGTGCGCATGAAGAGACTCATTGCCATAGCCATTCTCCTCGTCCTGGTGTCGGGTGACGCCATGGCCGCCCGGGTGAAGGACCTGGTGGAGATCCAGGGTGTCAGGGAAAACCGCCTGGTCGGGTACGGCCTCGTGGTGGGCCTCAACGGCACGGGCGACAAGGGCGGGTCCCAGTTCACCATCCGCTCGCTGTACAACATGCTGAGAAACATGGGCATCGCGGTGGACCCCAACGCCCTCAAGGTCAAGAACGTGGCCGCGGTCATGCTCACCGCCAATCTTCCCCCCTTTGCCAAGAGCACCCAGAAGATCGACTGCACCATTTCTTCGGTGGGGGACGCGTCGTCCCTGGCGGGAGGGACCCTCGTTCTGGCCCCTCTGTACGGCCCGGACGGCAAGGTGTACGCCATGGCCCAGGGGCCCGTGTCCGTGGGCGGTTTCGCCGTGGAAGGATCCTCGGGCTCCGGGGTGACGAAGAACTTCCCCACCGTCGGCAGGATTCCCAATGGCGCCGTGGTGGAAAGGTCACTCGACATCAGCCTCGGAGAACAGATGACGCTGGTGATGAACAACCCCGACTTCACCACGGTCCACAGGATGGTGGGGTCCATCAACTCCCGGGTGGGCTCGAACGTTGCCAGGGCAAAAGACCTGTCCACCGTCAGCGTGAACGTGCCCGAGAGCTACCGGGACAGGATCGTCGATTTCGTGGCCCTCATCGAAGGCGTGGACGTCCGTCCCGACTCGAAGGCCAAGGTCATCGTCAACGAGAGGACCGGGACCGTGGTCATGGGCAGCGACGTCAAGATATCGTCGGTGGCCATTGCCCATGGCAACCTGAATATCAGGATCTCGGAAGAGCCCCAGGTGTCACAGCCCCTGCCCAAGTCAAAGGGTGAGACCGCCGTCGTTCCCCGGACGGGAGTGTCGGTGTCCGAGGGCGGCAGACAGCTCGTGAAGCTGCCCGCGGGCGCGACCATCGGCGGCCTGGTCTCGGCGCTCAACGCCATCGGCGTCTCGCCCAGGGACCTCGTGGTCATCCTCCAGTCCATCAAACAGACGGGCGCACTCTATGCCGACCTGGAGGTCATATGATCAGCGGCGTGGGCGAGCTGTACCACCTCAAGGGAACAAACCCGGAGAAGGCCCTCGACAAGGCCTGCAAGGAGTTCGAGTCTCTCTTCGCCTACCAGCTCATGAAGGTGATGGGGGGGTCGATACCCGACGGCGGCCTGTTCGAGAAGGGCCTGGCTTCGGACATTTACCGGGACATGCTCTTCCAGAACGTGGGCAGGGCGGTTGCGGAAACCGACGCCCTGGGGATCGGCAGCCTGCTCAAGAACCACCAGCGGGCGTTGCAGCCCTTTCAGGACGGTTCAGGTCAGTCAGGGCAGAGCCGATAGGGATGATCAGGGAATCCTTGTGAGAGGCGCAAGGGACGAAGGAGGCTCCAGATGGGAAGCCAGGCGGAAGGTGCGATGAGTGCCGAGATGATCAAGGGGCTCGAGACGGAAAGGGATCTCGTGATGAGGCTTACGGACCTGCTCCGTGAAGAAG
>JAKLDU010000062.1 GCA_022703355.1 Deltaproteobacteria bacterium
CAGTGACTCGAGGAGGGCCGGGCTCAGGGCATTGTCGCAGAAGTGGACGAGGCGACCCGGTGCCCCCTCCCCTTCGATGCCCCGGAGAACCTCCCCCAGGGGCACCGCCCGATACCGGCTCCCCTCGGCCTTCTCGGGGCAGAACGCGCACTTCCCCCAGTAGCACCCCTGAGACGCGCTCAGCGGGAGCACCCGGGCCGGGGAAAGATACAGGCCCGCGGGAAAAGGGCTGAAGTCGGGCGGGCATCCTGTGCCCTTGTCCTGCCTGCCGGCCAGGGCGAGGATCCTCTCCTCGCCGGGGCCCTCATGGAGCTCGTCCACGAGGCCCTCGAAGGGGTTGCCCGTCCCGGTGCCCCGTATCCAGGAGGTGACGAGCCCTCCCCCCATGACGATCCTGACGTCCCGGCTCAATCCCCTGACGAAGCCCGCCAGGGCGAAGGCGGCGAGCGCCTGGGAGAGATAGTTCAGGGAAAGGCCCACCACCCGGGGCGCGTGCTCATCCAGAAGGGGTGCGATGCGCTCCCGGAAATAGCCGTAAAAGACGCTTTCTTCCGGGTGGCGAAAAGCCTCGGCGAGGTCCCGGCTCCTCACCGGCGAGCGTGACCGGGACGTGAGGTTGCCCAGGCTCACGAGCTCCCCGGCCGCAGCGGGCTGCCGGGCGAGCACCCGGTTGATCTCGGTCACTGCCCGGGTGTACTGGCCGATGCCCACAAAGGCCTCTCCCGACCTGAGGGAAGCGAGGTTTCCCTCCAGGTGGTTTGCCGCGCGCCGGGTCCAGGTGTCGTCGGCGGCCACACGCCTGCCCAGAAGATGGAGAAGCCCTTCGATGTTCGCGTCGAGCGCCAGGTGGCTCACGCCATGCGCGCGGAGAACGCCCGCAAGCCGGGCAAGGCCCGCGGGTGGCTCGGAGGGCTTCACCACAGGCGGGTGGATCAGCAGGATGTCCATGGGTGATCTTAAGCCCTCAGGGGTCTGCCGCCTCGAACGGCTGCGCGGGTCACCGCGCTCCCAGCTCCGCCCAGCGGGCATTGAGTTCGGTGCAGTCGAAGTACACCTCGTTGCGGCGGATGAGCCCCTGCCCGTCGAACTGCACGAAGCAGACCCCCACACACTGGACGACGCTTTCACCCACGGGGATCTTCGCGAGCCACTTGTTCAGGAACCCGTCCTGGAGGGGGATGGGCTCCAGCTGCGTCCACACCCAGTCCGGGTTGTGGGCAAGGAGCTTCCTGAAGTACTTCAGCAGGGCGTCCCTGCCCTTCACGCCCCCGGGGATGGTGGGGTCGAGGTACAGCGCATCCTCCGAGTAGAATGCCGCCAGCCTTTCCGGATCGTTCCCGGTCCACGCGGGCAGCCACCGCGAAGCGAACTCCCGCGCCTGTTCCCTGGTCATCATGCCCATGAGCACCTCCTCCCGTCTTTGTGGTATATGAGGAAGGCCTGCCTTGCAAGGGGATATCTGCGCGGTTTCCCGGGGCGACCGGCGGGATCTCCCGCCCCTTTCCCTGACAGGATGTCACACCCCGGGTTCTGAACCGCAGTTCAATTTGTCATTTTGGCAGTCCCGGCCCCCGCGAAAGGCACCGGCTTGCCAGAAAGTCATGGGCACCACAGGGAAAATGTTTATAAGTGAGTCTTATCAATATGTTATAGAATCAGCATCATTGGCATGCCTGTTGCTCTATCACGGGCATGAGTTCATCAAAAAGGAGGAATTGAAAATGTTGGCACTGTGGATCGTCATCGGCTGCATGTTCATGACCGGGATCGGCATCAGGTTCACCTACAAGGTTCTCGGGCTCACCCCGGCGGAAGCCACCGCGGTGTTCGTCCTCATGGTGGCCCTGGTCGGTGTCAACACCGCTCCGGCCAAAGTGTTCCTCATGGGCCTGTTCTAAATAAAGGAGGGGATGACATGTTGACGCTCTGGATCGTAGTGGGTTGCCTGTTCGCCACCGGCATCGGCATCCGGTTCACCTATAAAGTGCTCGGGCTCACCCCGGCCGAAGCCACGGCGGTATTCATCCTCGTGTGCGCCTTCGTGGGCATCAATACCGGCCCTGCCAAGACACTCCTCATGGGCCTGTTCTGACCTGCCCGCCGGGCCTGATATGCCCGTGCCGTGCCGGGCGCCAGGCCCGTCTTGACGGTCAGGAACATTGATTGTGCCTCCCGTACCTCGCTGCCGTTGACTTTCGCCTGCATAATCGTGTAATTTGACGGGGATGCTTCCGTTTCGAGGCCTCCTCGCGGATGCAGTCCGGCACAGGGTCGAGGGCTGAAGGGTGGGACCCGGGCCCCCGGCAGTGGGGTCTTCGAGCTCATCCGAGGCGGAAACAGGGGCCGGGTGAAATTATGTGTGAACATGGGGGGAAATGGCATGGGAAAGTTTGACAGTTTATCCACCTTCGGGCTGATCGCGCGCTTCGCGAAGCTCGTCAGGACGTTCGCCGGCCAGGAGAAGCTCTTCGTGAAGCAGGCCGTCGAGGGGTCGCTCAAGAAGAGCCTGCCGGGGGTCGTCCTGGCGGTCGCCGGCCTGGTGCTCCTGGCCCTCTCGGGCATCTTCCTCCTGGTCACCCTCGTGCTGGTCCTGAACCTCTGGTTTCACCCCTGGGCCTCGGCGCTCATCGTGACCGCGGTCCTCATGCTGGGCGGACTCGCCCTTGCGCTGGCCGGGCTGCTCATGGTGAAGAAGGGGGCGACTTCCGCGAGAACCAACCTGGTCCAGGTCAAGGAGGATTTGAAATGGCTGAAAAAGAGCTGAGAAAAGAGATCGGGGAGATCACCAGGGAGCTCGAGGAGGTCGGCATGGAGCTCGGTGCCCGCCTCGCGAAGATAAAGAAGCTTGCCAAGCCGGCAGGGTTCGCCATCGTGGGCGTCATCGCCCTGAAGATCGGCCTGAAGATCTCCCGGGGCATCCTGTCCCTGCTCTGGAAGCTCAAATCATTCTTCCTGGGAGCGACGCTCCTGTTCGTCCTGCAGCTCTACCTCACGAGCAGAAAGGAGAACCCGGCCGGGGAGTAGCCCGTGGTCCCGCCGGGAGCGCGAGGCCTTTACCCCCGTGTCTGAACGCCATGACCCCTCGCGGGATCGAACAGGCCAGCCATGCCGGGCTCCCAAGACTTTTTCACCCGTGCCTGAGGGGGTATCTCCTCAGCTCGGAGCGCAGCCCCTTCGCATTTCCCACGTACCTGTCCAGCTCACGCCAGAAATCCCCGCCGTGGCCCCTGATCCTCGTGTGCACCAGCTCGTGCAAAATCACGTAGTCCATGAGAACCCCGGGCAGCCGCGCGAGCTGGATGTTCAAGCTGACGGCGTTGGTGGACGAGCAGCTTCCCCAGCGGGTTTTCTGGTTCCTGACCGTCAGGCCCGACGGGGTGAACCCCCCTTTCCTCGCGAGCGCTGAGAAACGGTGCGCGATCTTCCTTTTGGCCTCCCGGGGGTCGGTGATGGGGGGCAGGCTTGCCAGGAGCGCCCTCTCCGCCTCTTCCGCGCGTTCCATCTTCTCCAGATGGGTGCGTATCCACCCCGCCTGGCTCCGGGCAAAGGCCGCAGCCCGGGCGAACGGCACGCCAGCCGGGACCGCCACGCGGACGAAGCCCGGCTTCACGGTGATCCGCAGGTGTTTCGCGCGGGCACTGCGCTCGATGACCACCGTGCCCGCACCTTTCAGTTCCAGTTCCATGGGGCGTACACACGCTCACGACTGTTTCGGCTGCGGCCCCCGCGGTGCCCCTTCGAGTCCCAGCTCCATGGGTCGCAGATGCGCCATCGCCGGGACCGGCTGTACGAAAAGGGGCCCCCTTTCGGGGGCCCCGCTTGGGGTCATGCCGTTGCTGTTGTTGCCTCTCGTGACTTTCCCCTTTTGGGGTCTTTCTTTTCGGCCCCGCCTGGGGCCATGCCGCTGCTGCCGTTCCCTACAGGCCGGCGAGCGCCTTTTTGGCCTCGTCCGCGTAGTACCTGTCCTTGGATGCGGTGGCGGCGGAAGCCTTGGTGAGGATGGCCCTGGCCTTGTCCTTCTCCTTCACCGACACGTAGGCCTGGCCCAGGTAAAGTTCGCCCTCGGCGTCTCCCGGGAAGGATTTGTTGAACTCCTCGAGCAGCGCCACGGCCTTCTTCTTGTCGTTCAGCGGCCACGGCAGCACGTACCAGAAGCGCCCCAGGGCCTTGACCGGGCCGTAGTCCTCGTAGCTCCTATCAAGCTTGTACGAGGTCTCGAAGCCCTTCTGGGTCTTGTCCTTCAGCCCTTCCTTGAGGGCCGTGACGACGCTCACCCCGTCGGAATAGGTGCCCACGGAGCACCCGTACCAGAAGTGCCCCTCGACCCTGTTCGGGTTCAGGGCGATGGCCTTCTCGGCAAAGCCCATGCCCTTCTTGCCGTACTCCTTGCAGATAGCCTTCCAGCCGGCGACGTTCTGCTTCTTGCTTTCGTCGCCGTAGAGCCGGTGGGCCTTCGCCGCCACCCAGTTCGCCTCGTAGCTCTGGGGCTGGGCCTGCACCGCCTTCAAGGAGAGCGGGACGGCCTTCGTGTAGCCGTCGAGGGTCTTGAGCTTCATGAGGGCCTTGGCCTCCGCTATGGGGTCTTCAGCCATGACGCTCAGGGGAAGAGCCACGATGAACAGGGCCACCAGTGCCAGTAAAACCTTTTTCATTACCTCCTCCTTGTGATGATGACGTTGTATGGCTCGAGCGGTCTCACACGTAAATCCCCAGCCATGAGGGATATGGTGATGACGATGCAAAAGACCTCTGCGGGACGGATTTAGTCTACAAAAGTTTCTTTCCCTTTTCAACACAGGAATATTCCAGGTGATGCGCCCGCAAGTGGGCCCCGGAACGTTTGATATGACAGTATATAATGTTTCCTGTAAGACGGACACCTACTTTCCCGGGAAATTTCTGATTACAGGTCTTTCAGAAACGCGCCTATACACTATTATTTCGAATTGCATTAGACAATAGATACTCTCTGTAAGAGAAACCTCCTTTTATGAGCCAGAAGAAGGAGCATAGCCTTCCTTTTCTATGCTCTCCATCCAAATTTCTTCTGGCTATTTTTTTATCCCGAACCAGCCCTCCGGGGCTGTTTTCGCTTATCATTCCCCCTCCAATCAGGTATGATCCCCTTGAAAACGCCGGGTTGAGCGAAACCGGCTTGTCCGGTGTCTATCCATCGGGGTGGGTGCACTTATGGCCATGGGGATCGTCTGGTTCGTGCTGCTGGGGAGCCTGTACCTGTTCTTCGCCGTCATCCTGTACAGGACCTCTCCCGTCCTCTCGTCGCTCATCCTCTTCATCGGGGTCGTGCACCTCTTCACCAGGGGGATCAGGCCCGCCGTCTCGCGGATGCTCCTCGTCCGCGGGACCCGCAAGGCCGTCGCCTCCCTCATCCGCGGTCACCTCCCCGTTCTGGCGAGCAGGCGGGGCCATCTCGTGAAGAAGGACGCCTACGGGGTCGTCCATTACGAAGAGTGGGAGGCCGAGAAGCAGTACTTCATCAGCACCGTGCTGGGGGAACGCTTCGCCGGCATCCTGTCGGAAGACTTCCCCCTCACGCCCGGGCGCATCGATGACATGATCGAGCGGGGCATCGACGGGTTCGCCTTTACCGTGTACGGGGGCGAACCCGCCGCAGAGCCCCCGGACGACTCCCGGGAGGCCTCCCCCCCTCACTCCTGCAGGGAGTACTGCGTCCGCCTCCTCGAGCTTGCGGGATGGATGGTGCCCCCGGGGGATCAAGGGAGCCCGGCGGATATGCCCATTGTCGCGGAGCGCGCGGGGACGAGGCTCGTGGTTTCCTGCAGCAGCGCCCCCACACCCGCGGGCTTCGGTACGGTCAGGCGCACCGCACGGGCCCGGAGAAAGCTCGATGCCCGCCAGGCGGCCGTGGCCGCTTCCGCAGGGTTTTCGTGGACCGGGCGCCTCGCGTCCTCCTGGTACGGGGTCATGGCCCTCGCCCTCGAGGACCTGGCGAACCTCTGATACACCCTGCATCCGTCTGTCGGGGACGGTGATGCAGGGCCGGACAGGCAGGAGGGTATGGCTGAAAATGCGCCTCACGGCATCGGCAGGCGCACGGAGGAACGACCGATGGAAGGCTGGAGCGAGTCGGAGTTCAGAAACAGGGACCTGATGGCGCCCTGCGGGCTCTACTGCGGCGCCTGCGGCGTTTACATCGCCACCCGGGACGGCAATGAAAAGTTCAGGACCGTGATGGGAACCCTCTACGGCACGAAGCCGGAGGAGACCAGGTGCCGCGGCTGCATGCAGGCCGAGCCCGCCGGGGAGCTCTACGCTTACTGCAAGCTCTGCCCCATCCGGGACTGCGTGCGGGGGAAGGGCTTCTACTCCTGCCATCAGTGCGGGCAGTGGCCCTGCCCCGCCATCGAGAACTTCGGGCTCGCCACCGGCGTGCGGGTCATGAAGCGCGCGATCCCCGTCTGGCGCGAGAAGGTCGCCGCGCTGGGCGACGAGGAGGGAAGCGTCGAGTGGGCCCGCTCGGAGTGCGGGCGCTACCACTGCCCGTCCTGCGGCAAACCGCTCTTCCGGGGAGCCCGGCGATGCCGGGCGTGCAAGGCGGAAGTCGCGGACGATCTCGACGGCACGCTGTGACGCGAGCTGACCAGCGACGAAAAGGCAAGGCTCAATGGGGAAGCCGCGGGCGATTTCGCCGGCACGCCGTGACCGCGGGCCGGCGGGTAAGGCAAGCCCCACGGCCCTGCGCATCCGGCTGCGGGGTGTTACCGTGAAAGACGCTGACCCTTGCGGCAGGCCGGATCATGTCTTCGCTGCGCATCCGGCTGCGGGGCGGCGGCCGTGAAAGACGGGGCCTCCCCTTCGGGTGACGGGCATGCCCCCTCTTCCCCGTGACTGTACAGCTCAAGATCCTGCCGCGGATGTACGATAGGATTCACCACAGGCATCTCTGACGAAGCGGGAGATCTCCATGAAAAGAATTTTTTATATCTTCTTTTTCCTTGTTGTTTTCGTGAACCCATCCACGGCGCAGGCCGTGTATCGCATCGAGGTGCTCCAGGCGGGAAAGACCCCGGGCTTCGAAGAGGCCTACCAGGGAATCGTCAGGGGCCTCGAGACCGCCGGCCTGTCCCCGGCCGAGGTGAAGATCGCCCGGACCATCGTCGAGGTGAACCCCGACGCCGAACCCTACACCTGGGAAAACCTCCGGGTGCTCATGAAGATCAAGATGTCCGCTGACCTGATCATCGGGCGCGCGCCCGACCTCGTCATCACCCTCGGGACGCCGGCCACCAAGTTCGCCCGGCTCAAGATCGCGGCCGCGGGCATCCCGCTCGTGTTCTCGTGCGTCGCCGAGCCCGAGGTGGTGGGCTGCCTCTCGAAGACCCACGCGGGCCCGGGGTTCACCGGCGTGACCATGTACGCGGACCCCGCCGAGCTCATGCGCCTCGCCCGGCAGGGCCTGCCGAATCTGAAGAAGATCGGGGTCATTCACAGCGACGACGACTACGCGTCCTTCTACGCGGACGAGATAAAGGCACGCGCCGGAGAGCTCGGCCTGGAAGTGCTGGACCGGCAGGTGAACCTCTACGACAAGGTGGCCCCCGCCGCGGAAGAGCTCGTCGCCCAGGGGATCGACGCCTTCTTCGTCCCCATGGACCGCTACTACCGGCTCAAGAACGATCAGAACTGGAAGATCCTCATGAAGCTCTCGTCGGACCGCAAGGTCCCGTGCATCGCGTCCGTGGCGGGAAACGTCAGGGGGGCCCTCCTGTACACCTCCCCCGACTGGGAAACGCTGGGCAGCCTCGCTGCCGACCAGGCGACGAAGATCCTCCGGGGGGGCGTCAAGCCCAAGGACATCCCCGTGGCGAACCCCCGGAACCAGGGCGTGCTCGTCGACGCGGAGGCCTTCAGGAAGCTCGGCATCGAGCTCCCCCCGAAGCTCCTGTCCCGATGGCCCCGGCACGACAACGACCGCACCTGACCCGCACCGGCCCCTTTCACCCCCAGGGTTGACGGGCAGCAGGCCCGGCGCGCCCCGCAGTCGAAACCCGGGTAATCCCTTTCCCGCATTTCCTCTTTTCCTTGCGCCCGATATGGGATAGAAAATCTCCCTGAACCGGGGGCGTGGAAGGCCCGGAACACGGGAGAGGAGGGAAAGCCCATGGGCGGCTTTATCGTGTGCAAGTTCGGGGGCAGCTCCGTGGCGAACGCGGAGCAGGTCGAGAAGGTCCGCACAATCGTCGCCGAAGACGAAAAGCGGCGCTGCATCGTGGTTTCCGCGCCCGGCAAGGACAGGAAGGATTCCGAGAAGGTCACGGACCACCTCTTCAACATCGCCACCGACGGCCAGCACTTCAGGGCCCGGGGGAAGGCCATCAGCGCGCGAGAAAGCTACGGCCAGGTCCTGGACAAGTTCAGGTCCCTCATCGCCGGCCTCGCCATCGACGGTGACGACATCATCGAAGGCCTCCAGACCGACCTCGCCTCACCCATCACCGACCGGAAGCGCATCGACTTCTTCGCCTCCCGCGGCGAGCACTACAGCGCCAAGGTCATCACCCGCTACTTCCAGAGCAGGGGCATGAACGCGGAACTCATGCTCCCCGAGGATATCGGCTTCTTCGTCTCGGACAGGTTCGGCAACGCCAAAGTCCTGCCAGCCTCCCACACGAACCTCAGGGAGAGCCTCAAGGACGGCCGGATCTCCATCATCCCGGGCTACTACGGCATGACGCTGAAGGGCGACATCGCCGTGCTTTCCCGGGGCGGCTCGGACCTCACAGGGGGGGAGGTCGCCTTTGCCATGGACGCCGCGCGCTACGAGAACTGGACCGACACGGACGGGGTCTTCCAGGTGGACCCGCGGATCATCCCGGAGGCTTCCGTGATCCCCGTGCTCACCTACAAGGAGATCCGCCTCCTGTCCTCGAAAGGCTTCAACGTGTTCCATTTCGACGCCATGGTGAGCTGCAAGAACAAGGGCATCCCCATCAACGTCCGCAACACCGACAACCCGGCCGCGCCCGGGACCCTCATCGTGGAATCCCGGGAGCCCCGGGAGACCGCCATCGGCATAGCCCGCATGGACGGCATCGCCTACGTGTACATCGAAAAGGACATGATCGGCGAGACCATCGGGTTCACCAAGGACCTCCTGGACATCTTCCAGGATTTCGGCATCAACACGCACCACTACCCCTCGGACAAGGACGACATCGCCGTCATCGTGGACCAGGTCGACCTCCGGGACAAGGCCGACGACCTCAAGAGCACCATCGTCAGGGGCCTCTCCCCCGACTTCCTGGACATCCGCTACGACCTGAGCCTCATCTCCCCGGTGGGCATCGGCATGAAGGACACGCCCGGCGTGCTCGCCCGGGCGTCCGGCGCCCTGTACGAAGAGCACATCAACATCGAGATTGTGGACCAGGGGCCGTCCCAGATGAGCTTCCACTTTGGCATCCGCGAGAAGCACGCCGATGCCGGTCTGAAGGCCCTCTTCCGGGCGCTCCTGTAGGCTCTCCGGCTTTGGGGGCCCTTCCGGCGGGCCACGCCTCACGGTGTCCGGGAAGAAGAAGTGCGGGGCAGCCTGCCGGGGAATATTCCCATTCGGCATGCCAGGGCCCTTTGTATGAACTTTTGGCATTTGACACAGAGCCATCCATGAACTACGCCTATCCGTGCAGGGGCACAAGAATTCCAGAACCCCCGCACGACTGGTGGCACCCGTGAGCAGGACCGTATATCTGGACAACGCGGCGACGTCGTGGCCCAAGCCCGAGGTCATGATGAAGGCCATGTGCGCCTTCAGCTCCTCGGTGGGAGCAAACCCCGGCAGGTCAGGGCACACCCTCTCCATCGAGGCGGCCAGGATCATCCTCGCCGCGCGTGAGACGGTCGCGGCTCTCTTCGCCATCCCGAACCCCCTCAGGGTCGCCTTCACCAGGAACGCCACAGAAGCCCTGAACATAGCCATCCACGGCCTGCTCGGGGAAGGCGGGCACGTGGTCACCTCGAGCATGGAGCACAACTCGGTCATGCGCCCCTTGAGGGCCCTCGAGGGGCGGGGTCTGCGGGTGGACGCCGCCCCCTGCTCCGCTACAGGCGAGCTCGACCCCCGGGACCTGCTCCCCCTCCTCAGGCCGGAAACGAAGGCCGTGGTGATCACGCACGCATCGAACGTCACGGGCACCCTCATGCCCATCGGGGAAATCGGGGCCGCCTGCCGGGAAAGGGGCATCGCCCTGTGCGTGGACGCGTCCCAGACCGCGGGCACGGTCCCCATCGATGTCGAGGCCATGCGCGTCGACCTCCTGGCCTTCACCGGGCACAAGGCCCTGCTCGGCCCCCAGGGCACCGGGGGGCTCTACCTGCGGGAAGGCCTGGAGCACAAGGTCGCCGCCCTCATGCAGGGCGGCACCGGCAGCGCATCGGAATTCGAGGTCCAGCCCGGTTTCATGCCGGACAAGTACGAGGCAGGCACGCCCAACACCATCGGGATCGCCGGGCTCGGGGCGAGCGCCGGCTTCATCCTCGAACGCGGGGTGGAAGCGGTGCGGGAATATGAGACGGGCCTGGTCGCCCGGCTCCTGGCAGGGCTCTCCTCCATCCCGGGGGTGAGCGTCCACGGGGTGGCCGACGCCTCCCGCCGGTCCGCGGTGGTGTCCTTCACCCTGAAAGGGGTGAGCCCCTCGGACGCGGTGCTCTCCCTGGACGCGAACTACGGGATCATGGCGAGGCCGGGCCTCCACTGCGCGCCCTCCGCGCACCGGACCATCGGCACCTTCCCCGAGGGCACGCTGCGCTTCAGCCCGGGGTTTTTCACGACGCCCGAAGACATCGACCATGCGGTGGAGGCGGTGGCCCGCATCGCGCAAGGCAAAAGGAGATGAACGCATGAAAACGGAAATCGATGCACGCGGGAAGGCCTGCCCCGAACCGGTGATCCTCGCGAAAAAGGCCCTCGAAACCCACGACGTGGTCGTGATCACGGTGAGCGACGAGGCTGCCATGCAGAACGTACGGCGCCTGGCCGAGGGCCTGGGCTGCTCCGTGACCGTGGAGCGCAGGGGCGCCGAGGCGACGCTCTCCATCAGCAGGCAGGCGGGCGCCGGCCGGGGGGCGGTGGAGTGCTGCACGGGGGAGCTGAAGCCATCCGGGCCCATGGTCGTGGTGGTTGCCTCTGACGTCATGGGCAGGGGGGACGACGAGCTGGGCAGGGTGCTCATGAGGAGCTTCCTGCACACCCTCACCGAGGCCTCGGAAAAGCCGGACGTCATCATCTTCTTCAACACCGGCGTCAGGCTCGCCGTCAACGGTTCGGACGTGCTCGCCGACCTCGCAGCCCTGTCGGGAGCGGGGACGAAGATCCTCGTCTGCGGGACCTGCCTCGGGTTCTTCGAGCTCAAGGACCAGCTGGGAGCGGGCGTGATCTCGAACATGTACGACATCAGCGAAGCCATGTTCGGCGCGGGGAAGCTCGTCCAGGTATGACGGCAGCCGGCTGGTGCGTTCTCCTCTTCGACTCCGTGAGCCAGGTCCTCCTGGCGGAGAAGGTTCTCAAGCAGGCGGCCCTCGGCCACAAGGTCATCCCGGTGCCCCGGCAGATCAGCTCGGACTGCGGGGTGTGCATCCGCTTCGACCCGGCCGAGCGGGACCGGGTGGTCGAGGCGCTCGCCGGCAAGGTGGAGGTCCGGGAGATCTGCTTCGTCTGATCCATTCGCAGATCAGCCTCGGGGGAAACCCTTCCCTCCCACCTCCCACCAAGGGGATGAATCTCCAGTCCCTTCTCGATGGATCACCCCTGCACGGATCACCCAGGCATCTGTCAGGTCACACGGAGAGGCTCTCGAACAGGGCCTCGGCCCGCGTTCTGATCCCCTCCACGTCGCTGGACGAGTAGTCGGTGACGATCTTCAGGTAGGGGATGCCCCGGCTGCCCTTCACGTGCCTCCCGACCTTGTGCGTCTCGATGTTGTAGGTGTGACAGGCGGGGGGCACCACC
>JAKLDU010000063.1 GCA_022703355.1 Deltaproteobacteria bacterium
GCTTCGGGCTTCCGGATCTTTGTCACCGGGGGGTCTTCCCCCTGCCTGACTCCATTCAAGCCGGTCATCCCTGAGGACGCGCCGCAGGACCTGGGAAGGGGGGGCGCCCGGTACGAGGAAAGCTCATACTGGTGGCGGAACGAGGCGTTCCGCATCCGGGCGGAAATGAGGCTGTCGGGCGTCCACGAACCCATCCTGCAGGAGATCAGGGCGCTCGAAAACCGCTTCTGCGGGAGTGTGCCCCTGCATCCCTGGGACTGCCGCGACGAGTCCCTGCTCAGGGCGAGCCGTGACGCCTTCGAGGAGTCTTCCCGGCTCACGGAAAAATGGTCGGGCCTGATGAAGGATGTGGCCAGGGACAACCATCCCATCCACAACGCCTTCTGGGGCATGGTCGCCAGGCGGGGCGGGATATCCCCGGTCTAGCGGCGCGTCCCGGTCTCCGGGTCCCGGGAGCGTTCCCGCGGCCGGGCCGGCAGAGGAAACGAGCCGCCTTCTTTCAGGACGTCTTCCCCCGGGTCATGCCGTTTCCGCCCCAAAGCGTCGTGCCGGGCTGCCCGAAAAAAGGGGTTCCCCATCATCAGTGATTTCTTTTCACCCGTTCGACTGTTTGTCAGCAGCGCCATCGAAGATGCGCAGTGATATTTTCCTGACATTCTCCCTCCCCGGGTATCGAAAGGGGCGGGCCACCCCACGGACGATTGTCCGGAGATGATCAGGTGATGAGGTTTGTCCATAGAAGAACGAAAATATTATGGATATCTGCCCGGCAAGAGATATCCGGCCATGGTTGCCGCACGGGGCCGGTCCTGTTGCAGGGTTGCCGGGACGGGTTCCCTCGGTCGGATGCCTTGGAGGGAGACTGATATTGACCTGATAGTCTGTCTGTTCGAGAGATCAGGGTGCTCCGCCCGGTGCAATCCACGGCAGTGGGCAGCCCAAACCTCTTTTTAATACTGTGAAAACAATGCACTGAAATCAGTATATGGGACCTGAGCCCTCCTTGAAGATTTTCCGGGGCACGGTGAAATGTGGTTTTCACCCGATGGTGTTCCGTGGCTGAAGGAAAAATAAGTACACCTGAGTGTGTAAACAATTACCCATACGATATTTTCTCTCCGCTACCCCCCGATATTCCAACTATCAGATAATAAACAACAAAGATAAATTAATACTAGTTACGGCCTGATGAATGACTTGTATATCTTTGGTGTTTTATCCATGAAAACTTGGCACATTTCGTGATTACTCCCTGGCATGACAACGATGAACGACTGGGCACAATCGGGAATGGAATAAAAAGGGAGGATATCATGGAGTCGACAATACTCTTCGCATCAGTCAATGCCAGGGTTCTTGAAAAGCGCTATTCGAGGGCCGTCCCCCTGGAGGTTCCCCGGAAGAAGACGCAGCTGAGGGAAATCGGCATCGACATGTTCAGCCGGGAAGAACGGGTTGAATACCTCAAGAAGTACGGGAACCACTGCATGTCCTTCTCCCAGTTCCAGCATGAAATGCACTACTTCGACATCACCGGCATCGGCTACATAGCATACCGCAAAAAATGGGGCAGGCGCTTCGTGCTGGCCGACCCCGTCTGCCACGAAAACGACCGCGAATATCTCCTGGGCGAGTTCCTGAAAGACAAGACGGACAGTGTTTTCGTGCAGGTGTCCGAGCCCGTGGCCGACCTGCTGCACGAAAAGTTCGCCCTGTACTCGAGCCAGTTCGGCATCGAGACCATCGTCGACCTGAAGACCTGGGACCTCAAGGGCAAGAAAAAGCAGATCCTCCGCACCGCCATCAACAAGGCACAGAAGGAGGGCATCAGGTTCGTGGAGCTGAACGAGGGGGGTGACTATGACGACGCCCTCACCGAGAAATGGATGCGCACGAGGAGGGTGAAGAAGAAGGAGGTCGTGTTCCTCATCCGGACCAAGAACCAGGAGTACCAGGATGGGACCAGGCGGTTCTACGCCTTTTCGGGAGACGAAGCGGTGGGCTTCATCCACTTCGACCCGGTCTACGAAAACGGCAAGGTCATTGGGTATGTCCCCAATATCTCGAGGTTTTCCCCCGAATTCAAGCAGGGGATCTTTTACCCCCTCATGGTCCACGCCATCGAGGTCTTCAAGCAGGAAGGAGTGCCTTCGCTGTACCTCGGGATATCCCCCGCGGCCGTGGATGCGACCGACAAGCCCTGCGAATCGAAGATTTTCAAGATGATCGTGAGGCTGCTCTACAAGTTCGGGAACTATTTCTACAGCTTCAAGGGCCTGCAGTTCACGAAGTCCCGCTTCCAGGGCGTCGAGGTCAAGACGTTCTGCTCCCACAAGGAGATGCTGCCCACGCGGTCGTTCCTCACCGTGTTCCACATGTGCAACATCATCTGATCCAGGCGTTCAGGCACGAAGCCGGCAGGCGGTCCTGAGAGAGCCTGCCGGTTTTTCGATATCCGTCAGAAAGCGCTCTCCCTCCGGAACACCAGGATCGGCCAGCCGTTTTCCCATGCTGCTTTCCTGAGCTTCAGGTCGGGGTTCGTCGCACAGGGATGGCCCACAGCCTCCATGAGGGGGAGGTCGAAGTACGAGTCCGTGTAGAAATAGCTTTCCTTGAGGTCTATCCCGTTCTCCTGCGCCCACCTCAGGGCGTAGAGCTTCTTCCCCTCCCCATAGCACAGGGGCTTCACGAGGCCGCCCGTGAGGGCCCCGTCACGGATTTCCACATTGGTGGATATGACGTCCGCGATTTCGAGGGCCTCAGCCATGGGTTTGACGAAGAAAGAGGGGGCGTTGGAGATGATCGCCACGGTGAGCCCCTCCCGTCTGCGGATCCCGATCAGGTCCAGGGCCTCACGATAGATCGCCTTCCCGAGGGTGTCCCGGAACCAGATGCGGCAGAAGGCCTCGAGTTCGTCCGCCCTGGCGCCCGCGAGGGTCTCCACGCTCTTTTCGTACCAGCGTTCGATGTTGAGGAGAGAAAGCCGGTACAGGATGATCGTGAAGAAGCTTTTCGCGAGGTGTCCCCGGGAGGCCAGCCCGCGCCTGCGCGCGTACCGGATGAACGACAGCCCGGAGTTCTTCCAGGTGACCGTGTGGTCCATGTCGAAGAAAGCTGCCCCTGTGCCCATATGAACCCAGGTGATAGCAGAGCGGGCTTTCCTTTGCAAGGAAGCAGGAAACTTCGGTCATGTCGGAACACTTATGGCAGGGAGGATGAAGGGGGGATGGATGCCCCGTCGGGAGCTTCTCCAGGATTGACTTTTCCCGGATTGCCTGTATGATTGCCGAGGCTGTATTGAGTTCGTAAATTGTCCATTCACAATCCTGCAGTGAGAGAAACGGGCCTCTGATGCGTCATCCAGGGGGTCATGGCATAAGGGGGCCGGATAGCCGGTGCGCAGAGTGTTTTTCAGGGAAATGTCCGCCTTCCTGTCCACGCCCGTTCCCTATTTCATAACGGGGATCTTCCTCCTCGCTTCCGGGCTCTTCTTTTTTCATGAAACGGCTGCCGTGAGCCTTCTTTCTTCGCGGATCGCCCAGACCCAGGTGTCCGCGGGCGTGAGCCTGAGTGAGCTGCTCCTGGTGCCTTTCTTCTGGGACGCGAGCATGCTCGTGATCTTTCTGGGCCCGCTTGTTTCCCAAGGGCTTTATGCAGGGAAGGGCACCCCGGGGCCGGCGTACGTGTTCCCGGTGAGCGATGGAAAGATCGCGTTCGGCAGATACCTGGCTGCACTCGGGGTGCTGGGAGCCATGCTATTCCTGAACGCATTTCACGTGGCGGTGCTGGCCTTTTTCACTGCGCCCGACTGGGGAATCGTTTTCTCCTCCTCTCTGGGCCTCCTGCTCCTGGGAGCCGCGGTCCTCGCCATGGGGGCTTTCGCATCGGCTCTGACGAGGCACCAGGCGAGCTCCGCGGCCCTCGCCATGGGCATTGCCCTCGTCTTCTGGACAGCCGGATGGTTTGCTCCCCTGATGCCCGGGAGCACAACAGGAGCCGTGCTGCAGGAGCTCTCGATCCCCTTCCACCTGTCGCGCTTCTTCCGGGGGATGATTTCACTGCGGGACCTGTCTTTCTTCCTTGCACTGACGGTGTTCTTCCTCGGCCTGACCGCCATTTTCCGGGGCGGGAAAGGAACGGGGGCGCAGGCCACGCCCCCCGGGGAGTTTCGCGCAGTGAGGGGGGCGGGGTTCATCGTTCTCCTGGCCTGTACGCTCCTCTTCGCCCACCTCATTCTCATCGGCCACGACATGAGCGGGGATGTGAGCTCGAACGGCAGGAACAGGCTCGACCTCAGGACGGAAAACATCATCCGCAGGCTGAAGTCCGACGTGGGGATCCTGGTCTTCCAGCCCGCCGGCAAAAACGCCCGGGGAGCGGGCGGCCTCCTGGACCTCTTCGCCAAGGAGTCGAGGCGCATCAGCTTCAGCGTTGTCGATCCCGACCTTCAGCCTTCCCTTGCCCGGAGGTACGGGATCACCCGCTACGGGCAGGCCGTCATCCTCGCACGGGGCAGATCCGTCGTGCTGGAAAGGGGCGGCGAGGAGGAGATCGCCAACGCCCTCCTGTCCCTGGAGCAGGGCAGGAAGAAGAACATCTACGTGCTTTCCGGCCACGGGGAGGGGGACATCTTCAGCACCGGGAGGGCAGGGCTCTCGGGGCTGAGGGAGAGCCTGGAACGTTCCGGCTACGGCGTGCACAAGTCCATCCTGTCCGGGCAGGATGCCGTGCCGTGGGACGCCGACCTCCTCGTCATCCCCGGGCCGCGGGTCGAGCTGGGGCCGGAGGAACTCTATGCCGTCAGCCGGTTCATCGAGAAGGGGGGCAGCCTCCTGGTGGCCCTGGAGCCCCGCACGGACGGCGGACTGAAGGCCCTCCTTGCCGAAATGGGCGTGGAGCTGAACGGGGCAGTGGTGAAAGACCCTTCTTCAAGGGCGCTGGGCGGCGACGAAAGCGTGCTCGTTGTCGATACCTACGGGGAAATGAAGGGGCTCGTCGGATTCTCCCACACCACGCTCTTTCCCACGGCGCGGCCGCTCGGCATGGGGAGAAAGCTCCCGCCCCGGACGGTCGTCTCCCCGGTTGCCCGGGCCTCGGAGGCGAGCCGGTCGAGTGAAGCCGGTGAACCGGGCGCTGACCGGGCCGGCGTGTCCGGCGGGTATGAGAACCGGGAAGGCCCCCCGAGCATCGCCCTTCTCGCCAGGAAAACCTCCCGCACCGGCGTGCAGGCGGGTGTATTGGTTTTCGGCGACGCCGACTTCCTCACCAATGCGTACCTGAACGTGTCCGGGAACAGGGACCTGGCAGCGGCGTGCGTGGGCATGCTCCTGCATGGGGGGCCGTATGTCCCCATCGATGCCAGGCGCGGGGACGAGCGGCCCTTTGTTCTCACCCCTGCCCAGGGGTTTGCGGCGTTTCTTTTCTCGGTGGTTCTCCTCCCCCTGCCGTTCCTCCTGGCCGGGGCGTGGTTCAAGAGAGCGGAGGGCTGTGAGTGAAGGCCCGCCCTCTGGTTGTCCTCGGGGCAGCGTGCCTGGGCCTGGCCCTCTTCTACTTCTCCCTCGAGAGGCAGGCCCCCGTGGCGGGGAGCGGGCGGGAGAAGCTCTTTCCCCTTGACCAGGGCGAGATATCGGGGATCGAGATCAGGGAGGGCACGGTCATCAGCCTGGTGCGAAAGGGGCGCACCTGGTGGGTCGAAGGCCGGCCGGATTTTCCCGCCGACCAGGGCGAAGTCGCCCGCCTGGTGGGAGCCCTCGTTCACATACCGGTCGTGAAGACCATTGACGGCCCGAAAGACGAGTTCGGTCTTCGAAGCCCGGCCATGGAGATCGTACTGAGCACTGCCCGGGGAAAGCGCCGTCTGTTCCTCGGCAGCGACTCCCCCACCTCGACCTTCTGCTATGCGTTCCTCGAGGGAAGGAAAGATGTCCTTCTCCTGCCCGCGGCCACCAGGGCACTGTTCAGGAAGAGCCTGTTCAGCCTGATGGACAGGCACCTCGTCCGGATCGACCCCCGGGGCGTGACCCAGGTCAGGATCGTGAAGCGCGGAAGCATCCTGGCACTCGTTCGCGACCGGAAGGGAGCCTGGCGGCTGGTTGACGAGTACGGGATGAAGCTGGGCAGGGAAAGGGTGAACGGCTTTTTCCGGGACCTCGGGGCCATCGAGGCCCTGTCCTTTCCCGGGGACGGGCCCGTACCGGAGAACCCCGACGTGAGGATCGAGATGACCTCGAAGCAGGGCGGGCTCTGGCTGAAGATGTGGAAAGAAGGGCAGAAGGCGTATGCCCTTTCATCGTGCCAGCAGGGCAGGGCGGAGATCAGCCCCGCGTTCCTGCACACGGTCCCCTCGGGGCCCGACGACCTGCTCGACCGGTCCATCGTGGAGATACCCGCGGGCATGGTGGGGAAGATCGCCCTGGGGAGCAGGGGGGAGAGGGTCTTTCTCCGGGAGGGCGGTGTCTGGTTCGACGGGAAGCGGAAGGTTGTGCGGGGTGAGCTCCTCGATGACGTGGTGAGGGGTCTGAATGCCGCCGAGTACGAGGACGAGTACCTCCTCGTCCCCGGGGACGCAGGCGCCGGGGCGTTCTTACGGATATACGCTGACCCCGGGTCCGCTCCCTTTGACATCACCCTGTATTCCCAGTATTATGTCGCAGTCGGAAAGAAGGTCTTCCGCATCAACGAGGGGGCAATGAAAGGCTTGAAGGAATCGCTCGACACGCTTGTCGAAGCGAATCGCTGAGGGGGTGGAATGGAAGGTGTGAGACCCACCTGGGACGAATATTTCATGATGCTCGCCAAGCTCACCGCTTCGCGCTCCACCTGCCTGTCCCGGCCCACCGGGGCCGTGGTGGTGAAAGACCGGCAGGTCCTGACCAGCGGCTACAACGGCTCCCTGCCGGGGGAGGCGCACTGCATGGATGAAGAGGCCTGCTTCCGGAGGTCCATGTCCTGGTCCGAGGAGCTGAAGTACGACATGTGCCGATCTGCCCACGCCGAGGCCAACGCCATCGCCCTGGCGGCCAAGAAGGGGGTCTCCCTCGAGGGCGGCACCATCTACTGCACCCTCGAGCCCTGCATCACCTGCGCGAAGCTCATCATCATGGCCGGGATCTCCCGGGTGATTTACGAGCACGGCTATGATTCTCCCATCCCCGAGCGGGACCGGTACTGGAAATCCGTGCTCTCGTCGAGCAACGTCGAGGTGGGCCGGCTCGAGCTCGACGGGGAAAAGTCGCTGTATGCCCTGGGCTTTCTCGCCCCGGACACGTCGAGAAGGAGGTTGTAGCATCATGGTGCTGGGAGCGGACAGGATCGTGCGCATGATCACCGCAGGAGTCGAGGTGGAGGACCCGGGAAGCGGGAGGGCAATCCGCAAGCCCCTCATCGAAGGCATGGGGCAGGACCAGATCGAGGGCATAGAAGGGACCACGGCCGACCTGAGGCTGGGAGCTGTCTACCGCCCCGTGGACAAGGCGCGGCTCATGAGGGGGACGAGGGTCACCCCCAGGATCGAGAAGGTCATGGATATTGCCGAGAGCCCGGACGGCGTGTACAGGATTTCAGGCGGGGAGTACCTCCTCTTCCAGACGGTCGAGCAGGTCAACCTCCCCCGGGACCTGTTCGCCTACATCCGGCCGCGCACCACGCTCATCCGGTCAGGGATACCCCTCGAGACGGCGTTCATTTCGCCCAACTACCAGGGCAGGCTCACCGTGGGAATGAAGCACCAGGGGGCGAACGACGTGGAGATCCAGATGGGGTTCAGGATCCTGTGCATCGCCTTTTTCCCCATCGAGGGCGAGGCGGTCCCCTACCGGGGGGTGTGGCAGGGGGACAGGGTATCGACGAACGGGGAAGAGGAGAGGCCATTTTGAAGTACTTTGCGAAAGAGCTGGAGCACCTGGAGCGGTGGAAGGGGCTGAGAGCGGACCTGTTCAGGAACGAGGAGCCCGCGATCAGGCTCATCGGCATGACCACCCCCACGCCGGAGATCGCGGAGCTGGGCGTGACCACCGAGACGCTGCCCGCCTACACGGCACGGCAGAGCCACGAGTCGGAGGGCACCTACGAGGACGACCTGAAGCTGAACAGGAAGCTCATTTCCTGGGAGCACCTCACCTGCCTGGAGGCGGCGCAGTTCGTGTACTACGTCACCGGGGTTTCGAAGTCGCTGGCCGGCCAGTGGACGAGGCACAGGATTGGCATCGGCTGGACCTTCCGTTCCACCCGGTACGTCAAGGCCAGCAAGAACATGTTCATCTATCCCGCCCTGGAGTACCTGGATTCCGAAGACGCCGTGCTCGCCGCCCTGGAGGTCTACCAGCGGGAGCACCTGCACGCCATGGACGTGTACGAAGAGCTGAAGAACATGGGGGTGAGGAACCAGGAGCTCCGCAGGCTCATGCCCGTGGGCTGGTCCACGGCGGCCTACGTGTACGTCAACGCCCGCTCCCTGAGGCACTTTTTCAACCTCAGGCTCGACAAGTCCGCGGAGTGGGAGATCCGGAGGCTGGCCTACCTGATGTTCAACGACGCCATGGCCACGGCACCCACGCTCTTCGAAGACCTGCTGACCGAAGGGGCTTGAGACCCTGGCGGTCAACCCGCGCGATGCGAATCCCGTGGGGGAGTCCGTTCATCCCCGGGTGAAAGGAAGGCCCCGTCCCGGCCAATGACAGATTGCCCCGGAGCGGGACAGGCCCGGGGGCCGTGCTCCTCCCCCCCTGGAGAAAGAACAGGATGGGTATCCCGGAAACCATGGACCCGGAACATGACGAGACGCTCGACTCGCTGGCCTGCGGGGGCATCTCCCTGTTTCAGAAGAAGCGGGGGTACCGGTATTCCCTCGACGCCTACCTCCTGGCTTCCTTCGTGAGGGAAGTGCCCGGGACCGAGGCCCTCGAGATCGGCTCGGGTTCCGGCGTCGTCTCGCTCCTGCTCGCGGCGCTCAAGGGCCTTTCCCTGACGGGCGTGGAGATTCAGGAGCCCATGGCAGAGATGTCGAGGCGATCGGTGGAGCTCGCGGGGCTGGCGGACCGGGTCCGGATAATAGCCGGCGACATCAGGGAGTATGCCGGACCCCGCGTGGACGTCGTGGTGGCGAACCCGCCCTACCGGCCGCGGAAAACCGGGAGGGTGAACCCCGACGGGGGCAGGGCCGTGGCAAGGCACGAGATCTCGCTCACCCTGGAGGAGCTCATGGGGCGCGCCCGGGACCTGCTCAGGAACAGGGGGCGCCTGTACCTCGTGTACCCGGCCTGGAGGCTGGCCGACCTGATGAGCGCCATGAGGTCTCACCGGATAGAGCCCAAGGAAATCATGCTCGTTCACTCCACCCCCCGGAGCGGGGCCCGGATCTGCCTGGTCTGCGGGGTGAAGAACGGGGGCAGGGAGCTCCGGGTGCACAGCCCCTTCTTCGTTTTTTCACAGGAGAAGGTTTATACGGCAGAAATGGAAGAAGTTTTCAGGAGGCTCGCGCTTCCAGAAACCGATTGACCTCCAACCCGTTTACGTGGTGAAATGCATAAGATCGATGTAAAACCGAGAAAGGACGAGGAATGAAGGTCGAGATTTCAGACGTGGGCAGCACCAGGAAGGAAGTGAAGGTAGTCGTTCCCAAAGAGGAAGTGAACGACGTGACGAACGAGATCTACCGGGACATCACCCAGAAAGTGACCATCAAGGGCTTCCGCAAGGGCAAGGCCCCCCGGGATGTCGTCAAGATGTTCTACGCCGACTACATAAAAGGCGAGCTCTCCAAGAAGCTCGTCCAGGATAAGTTCGAGGAGGTGGCGCGGGAGAACGATCTCTTCGTCGTCTCCATGCCGGAGATCACGAACGATCCCCCCCGGGAGAACGAGGACTTCGCTTTCACGGCCCGTTTCGACGTGAAGCCCGTGATCACCCCGCAGAAGTACACCGGATTTGCCCTGAAGAAGGCCCGGGTGAACGTGGACGATGAACATGTCAGGGACGTCCTCGCCAGGCTCCAGGAAACCTACGCGACGGTGAAGGACGTGGAGGACCAGGGGTACCAGGCGGGGGAAGGGGACTATGTCATCGTGGACGCCGTGAGCGAGGAGAACCCCAAGCTGAACCGCTCCCGGATGACCGTGGAGGCCGGGGTCAGGAGCGCCCTGCCCGGTCTGGAAAAGGCCGTGACGGGCATGCGCATCGGCGAGGAAAAAACCGTTGAGGTCGAGTTCCCCGAAGACCACTTCATGGAAGACATGAGGGGGAAGAAAGCATCGGTTGCGGTCAGGGTCGAGTCCCTCAAGCAGCGGGAGCTGCCCGGGCTGGACGACGATCTCGCCAGAAAGATCCGCCCGGAGGTGGCCGGCATCGACGAGCTCAGGGAGGCCATTCGCAAGGACCTCACCGAGCGCCTCGAGGCCGAGGGGAAGGCCGCCCTCGAGCGGCAGGTCAGCGACCAGCTGATGAAGGAGAACCCCTTCGACGTACCCGATTCCATGGTGAGGCTCCAGGCCGCCATGATGATCCAGGGCATGTCCCGCAGGCTCTCATCCCAGGGATACAAGCTCGAGGACCTGTACCCGGACACCGAGTCGCTGAGGACGGAGACCATGAGCTCCGCGGAAAACCTCGTGAGGACCTCCCTCCTGGTGGAGGCCATCGCCAGGGAGCACGGCTTCGAATCAAGCGAGGAAGAGCTCGACAGCGAGGTTGCCGAGCTGGCCCAGCGCTACAATATGCCCCCGGAAACCGTCAGGCAGGGCCTCGAGGAAAGGGGCAGCCTCGAGGAAATGAGATTTGGTATTGTCGAGAAGAAGGTGTATAATTACATTATAGAGAATTCCACCGTCGAGGAAGTGGATCAGACCAAGGAGAATGCGGATGACGCTGGTTCCGATCGTAGTTGAGCAGACCAACAGGGGTGAGAGGTCGTACGATATCTACTCCCGCCTGCTCAAGGACAGGATAGTCATCCTGAGCAGCGAGGTCGACGACGACATCGCCAGCCTCCTGGTGGCCCAGTTCCTCTTCCTGGAATCGGAAGACCCGGACAAGGACATCTACTTCTATATCAACTCCCCCGGAGGGGCCGTCACCGCCGGCATGGCGATCTACGACACCATGCAGTACATCCGGCCCAGCGTGAGCACCATCTGCCTCGGGCAGGCGGCGTCCATGGCCGCGGTGCTCCTCGCCGCCGGGAATCCCGGCATGAGGTACGCGCTTCCCCACTCCCGGATCCTGATCCACCAGCCCTTGGGCGGGGTTCAGGGACAGGTCTCGGACGTGAGCATCCAGGCCCAGGAAATGCTGCGCTTGAAAGAAGATCTGAACAGGATTTTATCCCACCATACCCGGCAGCCGATAGAGAAGATAGCCAAGGACACTGACAGGGACTTTTTCATGACTGCCCAGGAAGCGGTGACGTATGGCATAACCGACCACGTGATCTTCAAGAGACCCTCCAGGGAGACACAAGAGGAGAGCACCGATGCCAAAAATAAATGACCATTACCGTCCCGGCCTCCGATGCTCCTTCTGTGGGAAGTCACAGGAGGAGGTGAGGAAGCTCATCGCGGGGCCCGACGTGTATATATGCGATGAATGCATCGCCTTGTGCAACGAGATCCTGGCAGAGGAGGAGGGCGAGTACCGGCATTTCAGCACCTCGTCCAACATCCCGAAGCCTTCGGAGATAAAAGAGATCCTGGACGAGTACGTCATCGGGCAGGAGTATGCCAAGCGGATCCTGTCCGTGGCCGTGCACAACCACTACAAGCGCATCGAATCGAACACCAACATCAACGGCGTGGAGATCAACAAGAGCAACATCATGCTGGTGGGCCCCACGGGATCGGGCAAGACCCTGCTCGCCCAG
>JAKLDU010000064.1 GCA_022703355.1 Deltaproteobacteria bacterium
GCGTGCCAACCTGGTAGATCTCGTCCTTGAACGAGTCTGCGGCAGCGCGTCCGGGCGCGGGAAAAGCGGATGAAAGGACCAGGGCGCAGATGAGCGCAAGGGCGGGCAGGCGGAATGTCTTCATGATGTTTCCCTTCACGGTTGCCTGGATTTGTCCAGTACGGTTTTGAGAAAGGCCTGGGGATCTTCGAAGGCTCCCTGCTGGGTGAAGAACACCTGCAGGGTTCCGCCGTTCTTCCGGATGCCGAAGTAATAGGGCGTCTTGATCCCGGTGATGGTGTTCATGATGGCGGAGTTCCCGTCGTCGAACAGGGGGAACAGGATGCCGTACTTCTTTCTGAAGAACTTCACCTCGAAGGGCGAGTTCCCCACGCCGATGCCGATGAGCTTGACCTTGCCCCGGGTCGCCGGGCCCGACTCTATGGCCTGGTGGAGCTTGTTCGTCATGGGCGCGTGCTTCTGGCAGTAGGGGCAGTACATGCTGAAGATCTCGACGAGGATGACCCCGGCATCGATGTCGCTCAGCATCATCTGGCCTGAAGCCTTCCTGATCCCCAGCGCCGACCGTACGGCGGGGTCTTCGGGGACCGCAAGCCTTGCCTGCACGATGGCCCTGCCGAAGTCGGCATCGGTGGGGGCGGCCCAGGCGGGGACGAGGGGGAGAAGCACGAAAAGGGCCAGGCAGAAGTATGAATTCTTCATAGCGCTATTATATCCTCCACAGGGTGCGCTTCAAGGGATGCCACAAAAAAGAAAGGGCGGGAGCAGCCAGGCGCGGGGGGAATCCGGGCCGCATGTCCGGGACAAGGAAAAGGGCAGGGCCGCCAGGCGACCGGCGGCTCTGCCCTGCTTGTGCTGCGGAAGGGAGGGGGCTAAGCAACGTCCTTTTCGCCCCCGGGCTTCCAGCTGTCCCTGTCGGCGAGCCAGCGGGGGCAGTGCGTTTCGCACCAGGGCCGGGAAACGTAGCCGGTGAGCATGGCCGAAACCGTTCCCGGGTTGCCTGCGGTGCCGAGGTAGATGTGGACGACGATGAACGCGCCGAGGAGGACCACCGCGCCGGCGTGGAGCATGTAGGCGAAGCGGGCCATGACCACCGGGTAGTACAGCGGGTTGAGCATGACGACGCCCGAGGCGATGATGACGATGGCGCACGCCACCAGGATCCAGAAGAACGCCTTCTGGCCGGCGTTGTACTTGTACACCGGGGGGAGGTCCTTCACGTTCCAGAGGTAGCCGCCGCCCTTGAGCACCCACTGCAGGTCCTGGGACTCGAACTGGCAGTCCTTCTTCCACATGAAGAACGAGTAGACGAAGGATACCGCGAACGCCAGGCCGGAGAAGATGTGCATCCACTTCATGGCGTAGGGGCCCCCGAGGAAGGTGGCGATGAAGCTCCAGGAGTGGTACATGAACCCGATGCCGGTGATGAGGCAGAACAGGCAGGAGCCTGCGAGGATCCAGTGCACGACCCTCTCGATGCCGTCAGTTACTTTGATCATATCTCCGTGTGCGGACATTTATTCACCCCCTTCTTTCTTCTCGTGGACCCTGTGCGGCCCCTTGATGATGTAGTGCAGGAAGGCTGCACCGGCCACACCGGCGATGCCGATGAGCGTGAAGGGCTTGAACAGGTTCTTCCACCAGTACAGGGTCGCCGGCATCTTCGGGTGCGGGTTCATGTGGGAGAAGTCCTCGACGCCCACCGTGCCGGGCAGGATGTACATGACATGCGTTTCATAATGCGGGTTGGCCGGGTAGATGACCCCCTTGACCTTTTCCGCGCGCTTCTCGGCGGCCTTGAGCATCTCCTCCTTGGTGCCGAAGGTCAGGCAGCCGGTGGGGCAGGCCGTCACGCAGGCGGGCTTCTTGCCGTCGTCGATGCGGTCGTGGCACAGGGAGCACTTCGCCATCTTCTCCAGGGCCTTGTCGTTCCGGGGGATGTCGAAGGGGCAGGCCACGATGCACGACCTGCAGCCGATGCAGTACGCGGGGTTGTGGACCACCGAGCCGTTCTCGTTCTTCGTCAGCGCCCCCGGAGAGGGGCACGCCTTCGCGCAGGCGGGCGTCTCGCAGTGCATGCACGCGTCGTGGCGCATGAGCCAGTTGAGCTTGCCGTCCTTTTCCACCTCGTCGAACCTGATGAGGCACCAGGTGTTGTAGTTGAGATCCTTCGGGTTCTGCAGAGAGCCGGTGAACATGGTGTCCACGGCGGGCAGGCTGTTCCACTGCTTGCACGCCACCTGGCAGCCCCTGCAGCCCGTGCATTTCGTCACGTCGATGAGCTTGATGTATTCAGCCATAAGTCACCCCCCTAAGCCTTTTCAACTTTCACGAGGAAAGCCTTGTATTCGGGAATCATGGTGTTGGGATCCCCGATGAACGGGGTGAGGTCGTTGGCGTTGCCGCCGGTGGCCAGTCCCTTGTACCCGAAGTGCCAGGTGATACCCACCATGTGGATGTCCTTGCCCTGGATTCTGAAAGGTTTGAGGCGCTTGGTGATCATGGCGTAGGCCGTGATGCCCTCGACGTTGCGCGCCGAGGTGAGCTTGACCTTGTCGCCGAAGGTGATGCCGTGCTCCCGGGCGAACTCCTCGCTCATCTCCACGAACTGGTTCGGCACCAGCTCGTTGAGCCAGGGGATCCACCGGGTCATCTGGCCTGTCTGCCAGTGCTCGGAGACGCGGTAGGTGGAGCAGATGGTCGGGAACTCCTTCGCCTCCTCGCTGCCATAGAGCGCTGCGATGCAGCCGGCGGCCAGGATCGGGTTGCAGGTCTCTTCCTTGGCCTTCTCGTCCCACCGGGTGATAACCGGGGAGACCTGGCTGTTGCTCAGGGTGTTCTTCACCACCGACTCCAGCGGCTCGTAGTGCTCTGGGAACGGGCCGTCGGACATGCCGGCCGCGAAGAGCATGCCGCGGCCGTGGGGCACCATGATGAAGGGCAGGATGGCGTCGGGGTCGCCGTTGCCGTCCGGGATGTCGCCCAGCCACGCCTTCTTGAGCGGGCTCCACCACAGCACGGGCTTCTCCTTGGAGAAGGGTTTGCCTTCGACATTCACGCTCGCCCTGTTGTACACGATGCGGCGGTTGACCGGCCAGGACCACGACCAGTTGGGGAACATGCCCAGACCGGTGGGGTCGGCGGGGTCGCGCTTCATCATTTTGTTTTCGCCTTTGTCGTCGATGGAACCCGCGTAGACCCAGCATCCGCACACCGTGGAGCCGTCATCCTGGAGCATGGCGAACGAAGGCACGATGTCGCCGGGCTTGAACTTCTTGATCTCGCCCTTGGCCTTGTCCTCGATCTCCTTCTCGGCGATGAAGTAGCCGTTGATCTCCTTGGCCACCTCGCGGGGGGACGGGGGGTGGATCTTGCCGTCGAGCCCCACTTTGCCGTAGTTCCAGGTGAGGTTCGCGATGGGGTCCGGGAACGCGCCGCCTTCCTTCGCGTAGAGGGCTTTCGTCCGGTTGACGATCTGGTTGATGATCCAGAGGTCGTCTTCGGCGTGGCCCACGGGGTCGATGGCCTTGTAGCGCCACTGGCACCACCGGCCGGAGTTCGAAATGGAGCCTTCCTTTTCCATGGAGGAGGCCGCCGGGAGCAGGAAGACCTCGGTCTTGATGTCCGCCGGGTTCACGCCCGCCTCTTTCTGCCAGAAGGCCGAGGTCTCGGTCTCCCACAGGTCAACGCAGACCATCCAGTCGAGCTGGGCTATGGCCTTCCTGATCATCTTGGAGCTCGGCGCGCCCACCGCGGGGTTCATGCCCCAGACGAACATGCCCTTGATCTCGCCGTTTGCCATGGCGGAATAGATGGGCAGGTAGGAGTAGTTCTTGCCGTCGTCGATCTTGGGCAGATAGCTGTACGCGGTCTCCAGGTCGGCGTCCCGCCACCAGGCCTTCATGAGGCTCGCCATGTACTTCGGGGTGTTGCCCCACCAGTTGAGGCTCTTGGGGTCCTTGTTCTTGGGGGTGTTCTGCTCGTTGTACACGGCTAAAGTCGGCTGGTTGGCCTTGGGGTACTTGAGGTAGCCGGTGAGGATGTGGAACAGGGCGCCGTGGTCCGTGGAGCCCTGCACGTTGCTCTCGCCGCGCAGCGCGTTGATGCCGCCGCCCGCGTTGCCGATGTTGCCCAGCAGGAGCTGGAGAACGGCGAAGGCCCGCACGTTCTGGGACCCGTAGGTGTGCTGCGTGGTGCCCATGGCGTACATGATGGTGCCGGAGAGCTCGGGCTTGCAGGTGGCGGTGTATGTCTCGCACACTGCCTCGAGATCCGCCGCGTCGCAGCCGGTGATATCGCTCACCTTCTTGATGGTGTAGCGGGAGTAGTGCTTCTTGAGGAGCTGGTAGACGCACAGGGGATCCTGGAGCGTGAGGTCCTGCTTCGGGATGCCGTTCTCATCCATCTCGTAGGCCCAGGTGGCCTTGTCGTACTTGGCGCCGGTGAGGCCGGAGAAGAGGCCGTCGAGGTCGGTCGCGCCCTGGAAGGCCGGGTTCACGATGTAGGCCGCGTCGGTGTAGTTCTTGACGTACTCTTCGTGGATCCGGTTCTTCTCGATGGCGTAGTTGATGACCGCGCCCAGGAAGGCGATGTCCGTGCCGGGCCTGAGGCGCGCGTAGATGTCTGCCGTGGCGGCTGACCTGGTGAACCTCGGGTCCACCACGATGAGCTTGGCGCCCCTCTTGGTCCTGGCCTCGTTCACCCACTTAAAGGATATGGGGTGGTTTTCCGCCGGGTTCGACCCCATGATGAGGATCGCGTCCGCGTGCTGAATGTCGTTCCAGTGGTTGGTCATGACACCGCGACCGAAAGATGCCGCCAGACCGGCGACGGTGGCGCTGTGTCAGATCCGGGCCTGATGCTCTACATACACCAGGCCGAGCGCCCTGTTCATCTTGGTCAGGGCGTACACCTCTTCGTTGTCGAGCGCCGCGCCGCCGATGGCCGCTATGCTCTCGCAGCGGTTCACCACCTCGTTATTGGCATTGGTGAGCTTGAAGCTGGCGTCCCGGGTCTTCTTGAGATTCGCGGTGATCTTGTCGAGGGCCCAGTCCCACTCCACCTCTTTCCACGCATCTGCCCCGGGTGCGCGGTAGAGGACCTTTTTATTGCGCTTGTCGTTGTTGGCGATCTGGTAGAGCGATCCACCCTTGGAGCACAGGGCCCCCTTGTTGATCGGATGGTCGGGGTCGCCTTCCGTGTTGATGACCTTCCCGTTGGAGACATGGGCGATGATGCCGCATCCCACGCCGCAGTAGGGACAAATCGTGGTCACTTCCTGCGCATAGCGGACCTTCTTCGGGAGCGCGAAGGCCGGCTGTACGCCGATCCCCGTCCCGACTCCGGCCGCAGCGAGGGTGCCACCAGCCAGCTTGAGGAAATTCCTCCTCGAGATATTCATAAGCACACTCTCCCCACGATAGTTATTTGGTAACCCTTACACTATACACGAACGGGCAGTCCTTTCAATAAGAAAATGAATGATCATTCAGTATAAGATATGCATTTCATTGCATAATAAGCACTATTAAGCGAGATAGAGCATAATGGGGCAGGGCAGTGGCGCGCCCGGATGGCCGGGGATCACCAAGACAGTAATTGCCTTGACTTCGGGTCCGATATTCTCTAGGGTTCCCGCATGGACTGGGATTCGATTCTGAAGGCATACCCGAACGACACCGCAGCAATCCTCGGCATCAGGTCCCTGAGGGAAAAGGTCGATGCCGTCATGGCCGGGCTCACGATCCCTCTCATCGAGGCGCCGTGCAGGGAGATGGATGATTTCAACCCCTTTCTCCAGGTGTTCGCCCCCATCTGCAGTGCCCTGTGGAAGGAGATTTCCGGGGTGGACCCGACCTTCGACATGACCGGGGTGCTCAAGGCCTTCATCGCCGATTCCCCCATCCCGGAGATCCCCGAATCCGAGCACGATCTTGCCGAGGCGGTGATGAACGCCGTCATATCCCGGTTCCTCCACCTGCTCAGGGAGAAGAACCCCGGTCTCGTGCCGGAAGAATGGTCCAAGGGGACCTGCCCCTTCTGCGGGGCCTTTCCGAAGATCGGGTTCGACGCGGAGGACAAGCGGACCCTTGCGTGCCTTTCCTGCGGCCACACCTGGCGGTTCCCCCGGGTCACCTGTTTCGTGTGCGGCACGACCGACCACACCGCGATGGGCTACTTCGACGCCGAGGGCGTCGACGGCGTGAAGGTCTATTTCTGCAGGTCGTGCGGGCACTACATCAAGATCGTCGACTCCCGGGTGCGGATCGTGAACGACCCGGAGACCGAGGACGCCCTCACCCTGGTGATGGACAGCCTCGCCGAGCAGGAAGGCTTCGTGGCCGCCGAATAAAGGCCCTCCAGCCGGCGCGTTCATTTCCGCGGAAAAAAATCCCCTTCTTGACCTGGGTCAATTTTCTTTTCGATAAAATCCCCTACGTATGAATCATGAGGCCTGGTTTCACGGCGAAAGGGGACAGGTAGCCCACGCAGCCAGGCCCGGACAATCACGCAGGGAGGTGCGGTCATGGCCGAACAGGGAGGACAGAGGGTCGCGCTGGCCCGGGCGCAGGAGCTGAAGGGGCTCGCGGCGTACCAGGAGCATTCCGTGGTGAGCAGGGAGATCGTCAACAAGCCCGCGGGGACGGTCACCGTCTTCGCATTCGACAGGGGCGAAGGCCTGAGCGAGCACACCGCGCCCTTCGACGCCCTTGTCCTGATCCTCGAGGGCAAAGCCGAGGTGTCCATAGAAGGCGTCGGGCACGCGCTCGGGGAAGGGCAGATGATCGTCATGCCCGCGCACAGGCCCCACGCGGTCAAGGCGCTGGACCGCTTCAAGATGCTCCTGGTGCTCATCAGGTGACGTGCCCGGGGGAAGCGGGGGGGCTGCGCAAAAGACTTGTTTTCAGAGCACCAAACCCTTATGAAAGGGAAACACACTACACGTGCCTTCGGGACATTGCCGGCGCTGGACGCGTCAAGGGGATGACCGGCCGGGCACACGAGAGGAGAAAAAGATGTTCGAAGTGACGGAACTGGCAACGGAGAAGATCAGGGAATTCTTCAAGTCCCGCGACGGGGTGACGCCCATGAGGATATTCATCTCAGGCATGGGTTGAAGCGGCCCCCAGCTGGGCATTTCTCTGGATGAGAAAAACGAGAACGACGCGGTGTTCGAGGAAAGCGGATTGACCTACCTGGTGGAGAAATCGCTCCTCGACGAGGCAAAGCCCATAAAGCTCGACTATATCGTGACGCCCCAGGGCGAAGGGTTCTACATATCCTCGCAGCTGGGCAGGGAAGCGGACTGCGGCGGCGGGTGCTCCTGCTGCTAGGCCCTTCGGAACAGACGCCAAGGCGTGGAGGCGGGGCGTTCACTCCCCCTCCACGCCCTTGCACTTTTTCAGCCGTGCATACCGCCTGATCTCCTGGATGAAAAGAGGGCCATAGCTTTCGAGCTTGTGGTCCCCCACCCCGTGGATGCCCCGGAAGTTCACGCTGTCCAGGGGGAGGTGCGCCGCCATCTCCGCCAGGGACAGGTCGCTGAAGATCACGAAAGGGGGCACCCCTTCCCTGTCGGCCAGCTTCTTTCGCAGGGCCTTCAGGACCTCGAAGAGCTCGTGGTCGCAGTCGATGTCGCCTGCCTTCCGGCGCGAGGAGGACCGGGGGGCCGCGGCGGGCCCGGCCTTCGGCTCGGCCATGGCGAGCGTTTCTTCGCCCTTGAGCAGGGGCAGGGACGAAGGGGTCAGCCTGAGCACCGAGTAGCTCCCCACGTCCTGCTCCAAGAAGCCCCGGTGCACCAGGTGCCGCAGCAGGCCCATCCAGTACTCCCGGCTCCTGTGGGCGCCGATCCCGTAGGTCGAAAGCGCTTCGTGGCCCAGGTTCAGGACCCGCTCCTTCTTCGAGCCCCGGAGGACATCGACCACGTGGGCCATGCCGAAGCGCTGCTCCACCCGGTAGACGCAGGACAGCGCCTTGCGGGCGTCCTCGGTGACGTCCGTGAGCACGGGCGGGTCGAGGCAGACGTCGCAGTTGCGGCAGTCCCCGTCCCTCTTTTCCCCGAAATAGCCCAGCAGGATGCGCCGCCGGCAGCTCTGGGCCTCGGCGAAGCCCACCATGGCGCCCAGCTTGTGCAGCTCGATGCGCTTCTGCACGGGGTTCTGCGCCTTCTCGATGATTCCCCGGGCGACGGCGACGTCGCCGTAGCCCAGCAGGAGCATGGCTTCCGCGGCCAGCCCGTCCCGGCCGGCCCGGCCCGTCTCCTGGTAGTAGCTCTCGATGTTCTTCGGGATGTCGTAGTGGACCACGTACCTGATGTTGGGCTTGTCGATGCCCATGCCGAAGGCCACGGTGGCCACGATGATCCGGATGTCGTCCCGGAGGAAGCCTTCCTGGGCCTTCCTGCGGTCCCCGTCGGAGAGGCCCGCATGGTAAGGGGCGGCGTTGTACCCCGCCTCCACGAGCCTGGCTGCCACCTCGTCCACGCGGCTGCGGCTCAGGCAGTACACGATGCCCGGTGACCCGGGCCGCTTCTCGATGAACTCCTGGAGCTGGGCGAAGGCCTTCGCCTTTTGGGTCACCGTGTAGCGGATGTTGGGGCGGTCGAACCCCGTCACGAAGGAGCCGGCGTGCCGCAGGCCCAGGCGCTCGATGATGTCGGAGCGGGTGTGGGGCTCGGCGGTGGCGGTGAGCGCGAGGAGGGGGACTCCCGGGAAAAGCGCCCGCAGTTTTCCGAGGGACCGGTATTCCGGGCGGAAGTCGTGGCCCCACTGGGAGATGCAGTGCGCCTCGTCGATGGCGAAGAGGGCGAGGGGGACGGTCTTGAGGCGCTCCAGGAAGGCGGGGGTCATGAGGCGCTCCGGCGCCATGTACAGCAGGTCGAGCTCGCCGGAGTGCAGCCGGGCAAGCACCCTTCCGGCCTCGGCCCTCTCGAGGGAGGAGTTGTAGCAGGCGGCACGCACGCCGCACGCCTTGAGCGCATCCACCTGGTCCTTCATGAGGGAGATGAGCGGCGACACCACGACGGCCGCCCCGGGCCTGATAAGGGCGGGGATCTGGTAGCACAGCGACTTGCCGCCGCCGGTGGGCATGAGCACGAAGGCGTCCCCGCCCTTAAGGACGCGCGCGATGATCTCCTCCTGGCAGGGGCGAAAGGAGGGGTACCCGAAGACGCTCCTCAGGATCTCGAGGGGGCGTCCGCGCGGGTCGGGCATGATCGGGTCGAGCGGTTCTTCCATTGGCCGGGCCCATAGTGGCACACATCGGGCCTCCTGCACAATGGGCAAGCATGCCTGGCAGGGGCGGGGTCGCATCCGCGCTCGGTGAACCCCGCCCCCGCCGGACGATAAAAGGCGCGCCTCCCTCCCCGGAGCGGGGAGGCTATTCGTCGCTCCCGTGCTCGTAGAACATAATGGCGTAACTGCCGGATATGTTGTACGAGGTTGTTTCCTCAAAGGTCCCGGGGCTCGTTTCATCGGTTTCGTAAACGGTCAGGCCCTCCTCGTCGAAGAAGACGCCGCCCGGGTCCTCGGAACCGCCGGGCCAGAACCCGATGGCCGTGATCACCTGCCTCGCTTCATCGACATTCTCGAGGTACCCGCGATAGTTGATGACGCCGTCCATGAGGCTGTCGAGCTCGTCGTCGGGGTCGTTTTCCCAGAAATCGGTGAAGGTCTGGGAGAAGTCGCTGCCGGGGCCTCCGTCGCCGGAGGTGCAGCGGAGGACCATCGTCCCCACGGTGCCGGTGACCGGCGGGTACCTGTCGCCGTTGATCGTCACGCTGCCGCCCTGCAGCTCGGTGTCGTGCTCTCCGATGAGCGTGAGCGTTTCGACAACGTTCTTCACCTGATAGAGGTGGAAGTTCAGGACATACCAGGCATACGAGGCTTGGCGCTGCCACTCGTCCGCCTCGCCGTTCCAGAAGAGCTCTTCAAAGGTGTTCCAGTCGTATTCCGCCGTCTCCTGAGGGATGTCGTCGATAAAATATTCCAGGCCCACGGTGGTGCCGGACCCGTCGGTTGAGATGGTGAAGGTGACCGTGTACAGGATCTCGGAAGTGTCGGGGTCTTCCACGGCGAGGGAGACCGCACCCGCCGTCGGGTGGTCGCCGTCCACCGACACGATGTCCGTATCGAGGTTGATCAGCGTTGCCAGTGCGGCTCCGAAGATGTTGGTCGTGGCCTTGAGCCCGTAGTCTTCATCCAGGGTGATGGCGTTCTCGTCCACATCGAACGAGCCGAGAATCTGGCTGTCGTCCGTCCGTCCCTCCATCCTGATCCACGAGCCTTCCCCGGAGGCCACCACCATCGGGTCATCGTCCAGGAAGCTCAGGTTGAAATCGTAGGAGTCGAGGGTCTGGATGTCCTCTTCGTCATCCCCGCCTCCGCCTCCGCAGGAAGCAGAGAAGAGGAAGAACAGCACCCCCACGAGCACGCTCAGAACCCTTGACGCCGAGAACTCTTTTCCCATGTTTCGCTCCTTTCATCCCCCACCTTTTTTCGTGGCGAGAAGATATCTCCGAAGACCCGTGAAGAATGATCACACGTGCAGTGTCCGGCGAGCGATCGGGGAAGGTGTCCAGCCGGCGTCCTCCTCGCCTGCCCCGGGCACTGCAAAAAAATCAGCACAGAAAAACGATTGATTAAGAAAATCAATTCTCTGGATTATCATATGATAATAAGTCAAAGGGCATTGTCAAGGGCACCGCTCAGGACCGGATCTCCCGCGTATGCCAAGGGGGAGGTCCCAAAACTGCGGACCGGATCGCAAGGAGTTCCGGGTCTCCCGCGTATGCCTGAGGGGAGGCCGGGAAACACCATCCATGATGGTGAGTGCGTCCGTATTTCTCGCGTATGCCGGAGGGGAGGTCGGGGAAAACCTCCATAATGGCAAGTGCGTCCGGATCTCCCGCGTATGCAGGAAAGGGAAGAGGCAGAACCTTGGATAGGCCTGCCTCTGCCGTTCACCCGGAAAATTGGGGTAGTCGCCGGTCCGCACGGCGCAAAAGAAAGGGGAGGGCAAAAGCGCCCTCCCCGGAGCTCACGGTGAGCCCCCGCGGTGAACCCCGGAGCCCCGTGAGCCCCGGAAGCCGCGGGGAGTGAACCTAGGCGGTCATCTCGTACTCGCCGTTGAGGGCGAACACGTACTTTTCCCAGATCCGGTTGTACTGGGCATCGTCGCCCACGGGCTTGATGAGCATGATGTCCCTGCAGAACGGCCGCTGCTCGTCCCTGGTGTTGTGCAGCGCGTAGATGGTCAGCGCGAACCGGGAGAAGTCGCGGATCATGAAGTCGAAGATCTGGTTGACGACGTCTCCCTCGACGTTGTCGAACTTGGCCTGCTCGAGGATGAGCTGGCCGTAGACCACGATGGAGAACATCTCGCCCAGGGGCAGGGAGAAGGAGGGGTCCATGTCCTGCATCTTGTCCGGGCCTGCCTTCTCGAGGAGGTCCTTGAAGATCTCGATCTGCCTGATGAAGGTGGCCACGTTGGGCAGGCCCTTGAACTCCTCGAAGACCGGCTTGTAGTCGTGGAACTGAACCTTGCCCAAACCCTTGGTCGGCCCCTGGTTGAACAGGAAGAGGTCGTCCCTTTGCGAGAACTCCGGGCCCACCGGGGCGAAGTCCATGGGG
>JAKLDU010000065.1 GCA_022703355.1 Deltaproteobacteria bacterium
GTCCGGGGAATCGTCCGTGTGGTTCACGTGAGCTATCGTTGTGCCCGCCCTGTCTCCGGCGTCATCCCGGAGGTCTTGTACTGGCGGAGCAGGGTCTCGATCTCCTGGGAGGACTTCACGCTCTTCCGTCCCCGCACCGCCTCCACGTCCGACCGGGAAATCCACATATTCTTGAAGTTCTTCTCGTTCTTGGTGAAATCTATGAAGTTGGACAGCGCCTCGTCGCAGACGTGGGTGAACCGCCGGTTGTCGCAAAAGGCGATGTCCCGGATCTTCTCCACCGTGTCCCGGTCGAGCCTCATGACGTACCTGATCCGCTTTTCCGACGTGTCGGCCCGGGGGCCCACGTAGCGCTTCTTCTGGCGCGGGGGGACGTCCCCGCCGTAATCTTTCTCCTTCTTGAAAACGTAGGCGTGGAGGGCGGCGCAGACGAAATCGACCATGGCGATGTTGAGCATGCGGGAGATGACCCTGAGCTCGCTCAGGTTCTGGGGCTTGAAATACATCATGAACCGTGAAGACCTGCTGACGCTTTCTCTAGAATCCAAAGGTGCACCTCCTTGAACACGCCCGGACAAAGCCGGTCTCCCGGTGTTCATGCGGCCTGCCGTCGTGCGTGTCCCCTGCTGTTGAGTCCCGTGATGTCGTCGGTGTACGGTTCAGCGCCGGCACCTCATACTTCCATGATCTCTTTTTCCTTGTCCGAGAGAACGGAGTCGATCTTCCTGATGTGCTCGTCGGTGAGCTCCTGGACCTTGTCCTGGCCCGTCTTGAGCTGGTCCTGGCTTATTTCTTTTTCCTTCTCGAGGTCCTTGAGCATGGCGTTGGCGTCCCGGCGGTGATTGCGGACCTCCACCCGGTATTCCTCGGCGATCTTTTTGACCATCTTCACGAGGTCCCTGCGCCGCTCCTCGTTGAGGGGCGGGATGGGCACGCGGATGATCTTGCCGTCGTTGGCGGGGGTGAGGCCGAGTTCGGACTTCATGATGGCCTTTTCGATGGGGGCGATGGCGCCCTTGTCCCAGGGCTGGATGGTGATCATGCGGGGCTCGGGGACCGCCAGCGTGGCGAGCTGCTTCAGGGGGGTCATGGTCCCGTAGTAGTCGGCCATGATGCCGTCGAGGAGGCCGATGGACGCCCTCCCGGTCCTCACCTTCTGCAGGGAGGCCTTCATGGCGCCGATGGATTTTTCCATGTCCTTTTTCAGCTGGTCGAAAACGTCGTTTATCATCCTGATTCCCTCCTGGCGGTGACGACGGACCCGATCTTTTCCCCGCGCAGCAGCTTCACGAGGTTTTCGGGCTCACGGATGTTGATCACCCGGACTTCGAGACCGTTGTCGCGACAGAGGCTGATGGCGGTCAGGTCCATCACCTTGAGGTTCAAGCCAAGCACCTGGTCGTAGTCCAGCTCCTCGAAGAAAACCGCGTCGGCATGTTTGACCGGGTCCCGGTCGTAGACGCCGTTCACCTTGGTTGCCTTGACGAGGGAGTCCGCCCGGATCTCCAGAGCCCTCAGGGCGGCGGCGGTGTCGGTGGTGAAATAGGGCGAGCCGGTGCCCCCGGCGAACACCACCACGTGGCCCTCTGCCAGGAGGCTCCTGGCGGCCCCGGCATTGAACCGGTCCACGACGCCCGGCACGCCCACGGCCCCCAGGGCCGTGCACTTCATCCCCAGGCGTTCGAAGGAGCCCTTCAGGGCAAGGGCGTTGATGTAGGTGGCGAGCATGCCCATCTGGTCGGCGTTCACCCGGTCGGAGGCGATGGCCGAATCCTGGCCGCGAAAGATGTTCCCCCCGCCAACCACGATCCCCATCTGCACGCCCAGGTTCACCCCGTCGGCAATACCCCTGGCGATGGAGTCCAGGGTGGCCGGGTCGAACCCGTAACCCTGTTCCCCGCCGAGTGCTTCCCCGCTGAGCTTGAGGAGAATGCGCGAATAGGGCACCCTACCCTCCTAAATCTCTTCTCCCAGCTGATACCGTGCGAAGCGCCTGATCTGGCACTTCTCTCCCGTCTTGCCCATGAGCTCGTCCAGGAGTCCCTTGATGGTCTTGTCCGTGTCCTTCACGAAGGGCTGGTCCATCAGGCACCGCTCGGAGTAGAACTTGGTGAGCCGGCCTTCGGCGATCTTCTCGAGGATCTTTTCCGGCTTGCCGGACTTGAGCGCCTGCTCCTTGTAGATCTCTCTTTCCTTATCGAGCACTTCCTGGGGCACATCTTCCCTGCTTACCCAGTCCGGGCTCGCGGCGGCGATGTGCATGGCCACGTCCTTCACGAAGGAGGTGAAGTTGTCCGACTTGGCCACGAAGTCGCTCTCGCAATTCACTTCCACCAGCACGCCCACCTTGCCGCCCATGTGGATATATGATGACACCATGCCCTGGGAAGCGGTCCTTCCCTGGCGCTTGTTCGCCACTTCCATGCCCTTCTTGCGGAGGAGCTCCACCGCCTTGCTGAAGTCGCCGCCGCACTCTGCCAGGGCCTTCTTGCAGTCCATCATGCCCACGCCGGTCTTGTCTCTGAGTTTCTTTACATCTTCCGATGATATCTGCACTGTCACTGTTCTTTCCTCCCTGGTGTTTACGATAAATCCGCGTCGTCATCCCCACCGTCTGCACCGGCGGCAGCGTCTGCGGGCGCTTCCTTCTTCACCGGCTTCCTGCGGGTTTTGCCTTCCTTGACGATGATCTCGATCTCGCCCTCGAGGCCCTTGCCCATGGTCTCCTGCGCGGCTCCCTGCTCGGCTGAAGGTGCGCCCTCGGCGGCGGCCTCCGGCCCGGACTGGGACTGGAGCTTCTCCACGTACAGGCCCGTGCCCTCGTTCACGGCGTCGGCGATCTTGGAGCTGAAGAGCCTGATGGCCCTGATGGCGTCGTCGTTGCCCGGGATCACGTAGTCGATGACCGTGGGGTCGCAGTTGGTGTCCACGATGGCCACGATGGGGATGCCCAGCTTGCGGGCTTCGCGCACCGCGATGTACTCCCGGGACGGGTCCACGATGTAGAGCAGGTTCGGAAGGACCTCCATGTTCTTGATCCCGTGGAGCGAGCGCTCGAGCTTCATCTTGTGGCGCTTCATGGCGATCTGCTCTTTCTTGGGGTAGTCCTCGATGGTGCCGTTGTCGATGATGTTCTCGAGCCACTTGAGCTTCTCGATGCTCTTCTTGATGGTTTCGAAGTTGGTCAGCGTCCCGCCGAGCCAGCGGAAGTTGACGTAGAAGGCGCCCACCCTCGTGGCTTCTTCCTCGATGGCGTCCTGGGCCTGCTTCTTGGTGCCCACGAACAGGACCTTGCCGCCGCCGGCGGTCACGTCCTTGATGAAGTCGCAGGCCTTCTCGAAGAGCTTCTCGGTCTTCTGCAGGTCGATGATGTGGATGCCGTTGCGGGATCCGAAAATATAAGGTTTCATCTTGGGGTTCCATCTCGGTGTCTGGTGGCCGAAATGCACCCCGGCCTCTAAAAGCTGCTTCATGGTCACTACTGGCATGCTGCTGTTCCTCCTTGGTTTTTCCTCCGTCCGGGCTGGGCCGATCCTTTACCAGGACACCCCGGGCCAGCCGAAAACAGATGGACGTGTGTTTTGGTGAGCCCATACCATACACGGCTCACGGTTTCAAGGCTTGAATTTCATGGCGAGCGATAAGAATGGCGCCTTTTCCCCGCCGTTTATCTGAACAGGGGGGAGAGCTTCCTGAACGCCTGCGTCCCTGCCTTCTCCAGGAGCACGAACGCGATCATCTCCGTGGAGTAGACCAGCGCACCCGCCCTGCCCAGCTCGGCCAGGGCGGTCTGCCGGTCGTGCGCCCTGCGCGAGCACACGGCGTCGTCCGCAACCACCACCCGGTACCCTGCCATGAGCAGGTCGAGGGCTGTCTGGAAAACGCACACGTGGGCCTCGATGCCCAGGATGACGGCCGTCTTCCGGGAGAGCCCGTCGACTGCCGCCTGGATGGCCTGGTCCCGGTAGCAGGAAAAGAACAGCTTCTCGTGCCGGGGCACCCCCTCAAGGACCGAAGCCACCTCGTCGATGGTGCTGCCCAGGCCCCTGGTGTACTGCTCGGTCACCACGACGGGCAGATCGAGGTCCCGCGCCGTCTGGATGAGGATGCGGGCATTCTTCAGAAACGTGTCCTTAAAGCCCTCCTCCATGGCGGCAAAGAGCTTCTGCTGGATGTCCACCACCATCAGCATGCAGTCTTCCGCCCGCAGCGGATGTACGCTCATGTGCGCCCCTCCGGTCATCGGTCTGCCCGTGTTTCTTAATACAGACGGGCTCATCTTGCAATACTGTCGTTCGGAAGGAGCCGGGGTCCCGCGCCTCAGAAGAACAGGGCGTAGACTGCGGCGTAGAGAAGCGCGGGGATGAGGTTGCCCACGCGGATCGTCTTGAGCTCGAGGAGGTTGATGCCAATGCCCAGGATGATCATGCCGCCCGTGGCGGTTATGGCCGCCAGCACGGGGGGGTGCTGGAGAAAGGCGATGTGGGATGCCGCCAGGGTGAGGCCCCCCTGCACCACGAACACCGACAGGGCCGAGAAGGCCACCCCCGCCCCCAGGGTGGAGGCCAGGGCCACCGAGGCCACGCCGTCCAGGATGGATTTGAGAAAGAGGATGCTGCCGTCGCCGGTGGTGCCCTCGGTGATGCAGCCCACGATCATCATGGCGCCGGTGAGGTAAAGCACAGTGGCCGCCACGAAGCCCTGCACGAAGGTGGGGGAATCCGAACGGAAGCGCTGCTTGAGGCGCTCACCGATCCAGGCGACGCCGTCTTCGATGCGCATGAGCTCCCCGGTGATTCCCCCCAGGAGGAGGCAGGCGACCATGGGGATGAGGTTCTCCGCGGACAGGGCCATCTTCAGGCCGATGACGGCCACCGCCAGGCCCAGGGCGTTCATGAGCGTGCCCCTGAGGCGTTCGGTGATGTACTTGCCCGCGAACAGGCCGAACACGGATCCCGCGAGCACGGCGGCTGAATTTACCAGGGTGCCGGTTACCACTGCTTTTCCCTCTCTTCCGGGTGTGTTTTACCGAAGGGGGCCTGCCCGGTCAATCGGAAAAGATGCCGAAGCGGCCGGCCCCCCCGCCTCCCGGGCCGCCCCGGCCCCGTGCAGCCGGGTGGTCGGACAAGGCGCGGGTACTTCCTCCCCGGTCGACCGGCACGTCGAAAGCGTCCTCGGCCGGGTCTTGAAGCACATCTGCCCGCTGGCAGGCAGAGGGGGGCAGGCCCACGGCGTGAGGGGCGAGCGTTTCCCCAGGATGAATTGGCGCAACTGGTGTGAGGCAGGCCCGGGGCGTGAGGGGCGAGCCCCGTTTACAGGTGCTCCAGGAGGTCACCGGGCTTCTGCAGGAGGAGCTCCGCACCGCCGGAGAGCAGCCGGACCCGGGACTGGTAGCCCCACAGCACTCCCACCGGGACCATGCCGGCACCACGGTCGGTCTGCATGTCCACGTCCGAGTCCCCCACGAAGAGGATCTCGCTCGGCTGCACCCCCAGGCGGGCGGCCAGCTCAAGGGCCTGTCCCGGGTCGGGTTTCCTGGCCCTGCCGGGACCGAGGCCCCGCACGGCGAAGAATTTCCACGGGCCGAGGAGAGCGCTCACCATCTCCCGGGTGAAGGAGTCGATCTTGTTGGAGAGCACGCAGAAGGGGACACCCCTCGAGGAGAGTCCGTCCAGGAGCCCGGGGATGCCGGGATAGGGCTTCGACGCGGCCCGCCAGCTTGCCGCATACTCCTCCCGCATGGAGGCGAGAAGTTTTGGAGCGAGCTCCCCGGGGTCGCTGCCTTCGGGCAGTGCCCGCTGCACGAGCACGTCCATGCCCCCGCCGACGAAATCCAGGTAGGCGCTGCGCTCGTGGACCGGGAGCCCGTGGCCCGCGAGCACGCGGTTCATGGAGTCGGCAATGTCGGCAATGGTATCCAGCAGGGTGCCGTCGAGATCGAAGATGACCGCTTTCTTGCGTGGCACGATGCCCCCCCGTGAAGTGAACACCTGTTGTTTCCCACAAAAAGGCCAGCCGCGCAAGAAAGCAATTTCCGGCAGGGAAAGGCCCTGCTCCCGTTTTTAAGAGGTTCAGTCCAGCAGGTGGTCTTTCATCAGGGCGATGAAAATGGGATAGCTCAGCCCTACCCGCTCGAGGATGGCTTCCTTCTTGAAGAGCGGACCCCTGCCGATGCCCGGGCACCTGAGCCGGGCGCTTTCCCAGGCATCGGGGGATCGCAGGTTCTGGAACCAGAAAGGGAAGGTGCTGCACTGCAGGGGACGGACAGGATAAATCGAGCAGCCGTTTTCGTAGAATATGCACCGGCCGTCGTCCGTCTCCCTGATGCTGTAGCTTTTCTCCATGAGGTAGAGGCACCGATCCACGAAGATGTCCTCCTCGATGTCGGTGTACCGGGCAATGCGGGTGATCTCGTCCTTCGCCACGTAGATGACGCCGGGCTCGCCGTTGCAGCACCCCCCGCACCTCAGGCACCCGAACCTGATGCCCTTGTCGAAGAAATAGGAGTGCTGGGCCATCTCCTTCAGAACTTCCTGCATCGTGGGCTTTCTCTTTCCCATGTTTCCTTCCGGTGCTCCCTGCGGACCCTGATCAGACGGGATATCACATCCCCGGGGAAAAGACAAAAAAAGACTTGCCATTTATCTCTAATTTTTATACCACCCTTGCAGAATACGCGTAAAAGGAGATCTCCAATGGCTTATGTGATCACGGATGAATGTATCTGCTGCGGCACCTGCATTGATGAATGCCCCGTTGAGGCCATCAGCGAGGGCGACGACAAATACACCATCGACGCCGATGCGTGCACGGACTGCGGGGCCTGCGCCGATGTCTGCCCCACCGATGCCATAGAGCCCGGGGAGTGACGTCTCGGCGGCGACCCCCGGCCCGGCCGGGCGCTGCGCCGGCGGAGCGTGAAGTCCCCGCCCCGAGTCTTGAGGACGTTTGACGTGGCCCGGAGAGCCGTTTCTCCGGGCCACGTTTTTCCCTTCATCAACACCCTTTGAGGAACGAACCCATCCCCACGGCCTTTCCAGGCCGAAAACGCATGCCCGCCATCCTGCCGCCCGGCACACGCCGGTCGGATGCACCCGTTCTTGCGGTGAACGGAAGATCCTCCGGTTTTGAGGGGCGGGTGAACGCGAACGTTCCGGAAGGTGGCCCGGGCCGTCGAAGATCGGGGCCCGGCGTTTTCATGGAGGCAAAACCCTGGTGCGGGCGGCGACGCCCGGCTGACCGTCAGCTCCCCGCGAGCTTCGTCCTCAGGACATTCGACAGGGAGAAGGTGACCACGGTGCGGGGGGAGATGACGATCTCTTCGGTTGTCTTCGGGTTGCGGCCCCTCCGGGCCGACTTGCCCCTGACCTTCCATTTGCCGAACCCCGAGATGCTCACCGGTTCGCCTTTTTCGAGCGATTCCTTTATGATCTCGATGACCGTCTCGATCCCATCGCTCGCCTCCTTGCGCGAGAGTCCCGTGTGGAGAACGACCTCATCGATGATCCCGCTCTTGGTCAAGGTGCCCATGCTTCCCTCCTTTTCAACGCGAATCAGTATAACTATATAGAATTATTAATGCGGCAGGAAAATAAGTCAAGAGCCCGCAGGGGTGAAAGATTCTTTCAGGGTTTTCGGGATGCCGCAGTCCCGGGCGATGATGATGCGGATGCCCGCGACATTGAGTATACGGAAATCGTGGTTGATTCCGTAGGTGAATGAGAAAATGTGTATCCTGCCGAAGATCTCTTCCCTGGACACCGGCTCCACTGTCACCCGCCACCCCTGGGCCTTGAGGGCCGGAACGATCTTCTTGAGGTCTGGCCAGGTGAAGCACTCCTGCCAGTAGTCTTCCTCGGGCCCGCCCGACTGCTTCCCGGTTTCCCTGATGATCTCGAACCGTCCCAGGGCCGGCATGAACGCGGAAAGATTGTATCTTCTCATAGCCCCGCTATCGTCAACTCCCCCCGTTGTCTTGAACGCTTGGGGGGAAACCGGCGGGGTCCCCGCCGTGCCGGAGGGGTACGGACCGGTCAGGACAGGTGGCCCAGGGCGTCCCGGACGTGCTGAAGGGCAATGAGCTGCATGCCTTTGAGCGAGGACACCGAATCGAGGTTCGACGCGGGGATGAGGGCGCCCGTGAAGCCCATCCTGACCGCTTCCCTGAGCCTCGACTCCATGTGGTTCACCGGCCTGAGCTCACCGCCGAGGCCGATCTCGCCGATGCAGACCATGCCCTTCTTCATGGGCTTGTCCAGTGACCCCGACAGGATGGACATGACCACGGCGAGGTCCACCGCGGGCTCGCTCACCTTCATGCCCCCGGCGATGTTGACCACGATATCCGAGTTCGAGAGGAACACGCCGGAGCGCTTCTCCAGCACGGCCAGGAGCACGGACAGCCGGGACTGGTCGGAGCCGATGGAGATGCGCCGCGGCATGCTGTAGGCCGTCCTGCTCACCAGGGCCTGCACCTCCACCACGAAGGCCCTGCTCCCCTCGATGGTGGCCATGACCGCGCTTCCGGACACCTCCCCGCCGAGGCCGTGGATGAAAATCGACGAGGGGTCCCGCACCTCATGGAGGCCCGTGGACTTCATCTCGAATACGCCGATCTCCCCCGAGGTGCCGAAGCGGTTTTTCACCGCCCGCAGGATCCGGTAGGCTCCCGAGGCGTCGCCCTCGAAGTAGAGCACCGTGTCCACCAGGTGCTCGAGCATCTTGGGCCCGGCGATCCAGCCCTCCTTGGTGACGTGCCCCACCACGAACACCACCGTGCCCGTGCCCTTGGCAATCTCCATGAGCACGCCGGCGCTCTCCCTGATCTGGGACACGCTCCCCGGGGGGGCGTCGAGACCGGCCGAATACACGGACTGAATGGAGTCGAGAATCACCACGTCGGGCCTGGAGCGGGCGATCTCCTCCCGGATCTCCTCGAGGACCACCTCCGCGTAGACGAGGATGCGCTCCGAGGTGATGCCCAGGCGTTCCGAGCGCATCCTGAGCTGGACCGCGGACTCCTCCCCGCTCACGTACAGGGTGGCCATGCCCGCCAGCGCGAGCCGGTGGGCCATCTGGAGCATGATGGTGGACTTGCCGATCCCCGGGTCACCGCCGATGAGCACCAGCGAGCCCTCCACGATGCCGCCCCCGAGGACGCGGTCGAGCTCCCCGATGCCGCACTCCCTCCGGGAAAAGGACGTGGAGGCGACCTGGCTCAGGGGGACGGGCGCGGACTTCCCGGTGCGCTCCGGGGAGGCCGGCTTGCGGGGGGCCTCGACGTCCTCCTCGAGGGTGTTCCACTCGCCGCAGCCCGCGCACTTCCCCATCCACTGGGGGCTTGCCCGGCCGCAGGCCTGGCACCGGTAGACGAGCCTGGGCCTGGGCATTACTGCTGGGTCACTCTCAGGACCTCTTCGATGGTGGTGTGGCCGTCCTCCACCTTCCGGGCCCCGTCCTGCCTCAGGGTGTGCAGGCCCTCCGAGACGGCCTGGTTCTTGATGATGGTGGAGTCGGAGTTCTTGAGGATCGTGTTCTTGATGGCATCGCTCATGAGGAGGATCTCGTAGATGCCCGTCCGGCCCCTGTAGCCCGTACCGAGGCACTCGGGGCACCCGGCGCCCCGGTAGAGGTACCCTTCCTTCTGGAGCATCTCCTTGGTGAGCCCGATCTCCTGGAGGCTCTCGTCCTCGGGGAAGTACCCCTGCTTGCAGGTGGGGCAGATCTCCCGCACGAGCCGCTGCGCAAAGATGGCGTTCACCGAGGAGGTGACGAGGAAGGGCTCGATGCCCATGTCGATGAGCCTCGTGACCGCGCTGGCGGAGTCGTTGGTGTGGAGGGTGGAGAACACGAGGTGGCCGGTCAGCGCCGCCTGGATGGCTATCTCGGCGGTCTCCAGGTCCCTGATCTCGCCCACGAGGATGACGTCCGGGTCCTGGCGCACGATGGAGCGCAGGCCCGAGGCGAAGGTCAGCCCCACCTTCGTGTTCACGGGGATCTGGCCGATGCCCTTGAGCTGGTACTCGATGGGGTCCTCGATGGTGAGGATGTTCTTGTCCGGGGAGTTGATCCGGGAAAGCATGGAATAGAGCGAAGTGGTCTTGCCGGAACCCGTGGGGCCCGTCACGAGGATGATGCCGTGCTCCTGCCTGATGAGGCGCTCGATGCGCTGCAGGTCGTCCGGGTAGAACCCGAGCTCCTCGAGGCCCAGGAGCACGCTGGACTTGTCCAGGATCCTCATGACCACGCGCTCGCCGTTCACCGTGGGCACCACCGAGATCCTCAGGTCCACCGAGTGCTCGCCCAGCTTGATGCCGATCCTGCCGTCCTGGGGCAGCCTCTTCTCGGCGATGTTGAGCGAGGCCATGATCTTGATGCGCGACACCACGGGCGAGTGGATACGCTTGGGCAGGGTCAGCACGTCGTGGAGGATGCCGTCGATGCGGTAGCGCACCTTTACGTCGGTCTGGTAGGGCTCGACGTGGATGTCCGAGGCGCGGTCGCGGTACGCCTGCACCATGAGCCGGTTGACCATCCGGATGATGGGCGCCTCGGTCTCCATGAGGGTGATGTCCTGGATGTTCTCGAGGTCCTTGAGGATCTCGTCGCTCTCCTCCTCCATGTCCTCCATGATGTCCTTGGCGCTCTCGTTCTTCATCTCCATGACCCGGTTGATGGCGCTCAGGATCTCCTGCTTGGGCGCGAGCACCCGCTTGACGTCCCTGATCTTCAGGAGCCGTGCGATGTCGAACATGGGGTCCTGGTCCGCCGGGTCGTTCACCGCCACGAGGAGCGTGCCTTCGTGGAGCTTCACCGGGACCATGAGGTATTTCCGGAGAAAGGACATGGGCAGGAGGTCCACGATGGCCGGGTCGACCTCGATCTCCTCGATCCTTATCATCAGCGGGATGTCCCAGAGCTTCGAGAGGGCCTGGAGGATGTCGTGGTCGCTCACGGCCCCGGATGCGAGCAGGGCCTCCTGCAGGGGCAGGGCCTTCTCCAGCTGGACGGTCCGGACCTTCTCGAGGCCGGCCTGGTCGATGAGCTTGAGGTCCTGAAGCGCCTGCTCAAGGCTTGGGATCCGCATCTGCCTTCCCCTTCTCGGTGCCGGGTATTTCCTTGCCCACCGTCTTTCTGGCCTCGCCGTACTTCTCGGTGAAAAGCTCGGAGGCCTTATCGTCCGTGTCGATGATCTTCGGCGTGAGGAAGATGTAGAGGTTGGTCTTCTCCGTCCTGCGCGAGTTCGACTTGAAGAGGTAGCCCAGAAGGGGGATGCTCCTCAGGATGGGCACCCCGGACTCGCCCCTGGTGATGGTGTCGCCGATGAGGCCGCCGATGACGATGTTGGTGCCGTCCTTGACGGTGACCGTGGTCTTGGCGGAGCGCTTGAGCGTGGTGGGGGCGTACTGCTGCTCTCCGGTGCCCTCCACCAGGCTGGTGTTCTCCTGGAACAGCTCCAGGCGGATGTTCCCCTGCTGGTTGATCTGCGGGGTCAGGCGCAGCGTCACGCCCACGTCGCGGTAGTCATAGGAGCGCACGGTGTTGTCCAGGTTCGTGGAGTCGGTCTGCTCCCGGGTGAGGTAGGGCACGTTGGCGCCCACCTTGATCTCCGCCTC
>JAKLDU010000066.1 GCA_022703355.1 Deltaproteobacteria bacterium
ACACATGGTGGTATTGCGTAAGAGTGGTACCCTTTTCACGCCCAGAATTGGTACCCCTTCACACGCCCATTGACACCGTCCGCTGGATATGCGGATTAGCCTTTTATGAAAGCAGATTTTTTATCTGTTCATCGATATCTGCAATTGCCTGACTCATCTCAATTGTTATGCTAAAAATCAGTTCTTTCTTAGTTTTTTCTGAGGTATCTTCATTATCTAAGTATTCTTGGTATAATTTAGCCGCTGGCCTTGGCATATGAACTTCAAGCTCGGCTGCAAAGTTGCTTGAGATTGTATTTCTATCTAAAGATTCAATCACCATTTCAATAACTTGATCTTTTCTTTGTTCAAGTCTCACACGCTCTTCTTTTAAATAAGCAATTCTTGTCTCACGTTTCCAATGATAGTGGTTATAGATCAGCTGTGCAATCGGTGAAATGCTCGCGATGAGACCACCTACTATAACTCCAATCAACGTTTCTGACATAATGCGCCTTTCTGGCTAACGTGCCGATCGCGGCGGCTGTAAGCCGTCCGATGGATTTGCTGGTTGGAAAATATTCTTCTACAATTTCAAAGGATCACGTCTACCAGACACAATAGCAATAGCATTTATCAATGAGCTTGTAGCTTCTACACAGAGAGCCGCTTGACGAAATGATGCTGTGCTTCTGTGTTGAAGATCATTCGCAAGATCAAACGCAGCACGAGCATGACGTCTTGATGCTTCATTCGATGATCCTTGAAGTTCAACTGATATAAACGAATCCAATAGTCGTTTAGCATCAGTGTTACTTGGTTGGACATCATCAAGAGGAGGATGCTTCTCTGGTATATGAACAGCTTGAGCAAGTGATATGATAGCTTCTCTACATAGTAAGCCTACTGCTTGATACTGCTCTTCTGTTTCAGCATCAGCTAATCTTAGACGGATTTCGCTAACAATACGGTCAACCTTTTGCCACCCCGTAGGTTCAAGTATTTGTTTTGACAGACCACTCTTATAACGATGTACTTGTTCTACTAGTTGATAAAACATTTCAGAAATATACTGACGTCGTGACTGGTATGAAGGGAGATCACCACTACTCCAATGGCCATACCAGTCCCAGAGATCAGGAAATGGATTTATAAAATATAAGCCTCGTTGGTTAAATTCTTGTTCCACGGCAAAAAATAATTTTTTGTAATCTTTATTCACAGTGTCTATCCGTGGTCCGCCTGTAGAGACTGCAATCATGATATCTCGCATTTTCTCAAGTGCGGCTATAAGCTCAGTATCAGATTCTAAACCTTCATTTTGATGTTTATGTAAGTATTCTCTCCCCGCGATAGTAATCTTGGGTTTATAATATGCAATTCCATCGAATGATGATGCATCAATCGCTGTTAAATATTTCGCTTCCACTAATTCACCAACAATACAGACGGATATGTCAGAACGCTCATCGATTTGCTCAGGTAACTCATCTCGTACTGCTAATTCTAGTATTTTAAAGTGCTCTTCCATCTCAATCTATTCCCTAGTTTAACTATTAACTATACCGAATGTCCATTTTTCGTATAAGTGGCTAATAGGGGATGTTTTACGGGCAAATGCAAAAACTGATCACAATGTAACTCTCCTTTATTGAACATCATATATTCTATACAGAAGTTTCTGGTCCGGAAAACGGCCTCAGAATAATCTGTATAAGTGGCTAATGAGGGGGCTTTTACGGAAATATTCGATGAGCCAACGCCCAAAGCCTCCTGATTTTCTCTTGAATGATTAAACATAATATTGTGATAGATGCAATGATTGATTGCATGAAACGAGTTTCCGGGGGTTGATTGTCATGAACGTGAACCATGGCAACCGCAAACTCTTAGATCAGATCCATCCCGTCATGCGCAGGAAGAACTATTTCCCCAGCACGGATGCACAAGGGGGCCAGGGCGGTCAATAATCCGCTCGACCCGTGAAAAAACCGCTGTTCGCGGGCGTACTCCGTTTGGGCAGGTGAACTGGGCAAAAAGACCGGCCTCTCTGTGCATAAACAGAAATAAGAAACGGAACCCCATCGAAAACCATCGCAAAACGCACAAATATTATAGCAATATCAGTTGATTGAATCCATATAATTCTTGCCGTCCAGAGGAAGGCAGAGATCTTTCAGCCCTAGGGGAGGGATGCTCACCCCCGCAGCCGCGGGTCGATGGCGTCGCGGATGCCTTCCCCCAGGAGGTTGTAGCCCAGAACGGTCACGAGGATGGCCATGCCCGGGTAGAACGAGAGCCACCAGGCCACGCCCAGTGTGCTCTGGCCCTGGGTGAGGATGTTGCCCCAGGAAGGCGTGGGCGGCTGCACGCCGATGCCGAGGAACGACAGGGCCGACTCCACGAGCACCGCAGAGGCGATGCCCAGGGTGGCGGACACGAGCACGGGCGCCATGGCGTTGGGCAGGATGTGGATGAAGATGATGCGAGGCGCGCTCGCCCCCATGGCCCTGGCCGCCAGCACGAAGTCCCGCTCTTTCAGGCTCAGGAACTCCGCACGCACGAGCCGGGTGATGCCCATCCACGAGGTGAGCCCGATGACCGCCATGATGTTGAAGATCGAGGGCTCCAGGAAGGCGATGACCGCCAGGATCAGGAAGAACGACGGGAAGCAGAGCATGATGTCCACGAAGCGCATGACCACGATGTCCACCCAGCCGCCGTAGTAGCCGGAGACGGCCCCCAGGAGCACGCCGATGAGCGTGGCGATGCCCACGGCCACGAACCCCACCTTGAGCGAGATGCCCGCGCCAAAGAGCATGCGGGTGAACACGTCCCGGCCCAGCTCGTCCGTGCCGAAGAGGTGGGCGGCCGACGGGCTCGCGAGGATGTTGTCCACGTCGATGGCGCTGGGGTCGTAGGGCGCCAGCAGGGGCGTGAGGGCGGAGACGAGGAAGAGGGCGAGCACGATGATGAGGCCGCCCGCGGCCAGCTTGTCCCGGAAGAAGCGCGCCCAGAAGCCCATGTCAGCTCGCCCGTATCCGCGGGTCGGCCACGCTGTAGGCGAGGTCCGCGATGAGGTTGCCCAGCAGCGTGAGCACCGCACCGATGGTGAGGCTGCCCATGATGAGGTTGTAGTCGCGCATCATGATGCCGTCGTAGAAGAGCTTGCCCAGGCCCGGGATGGAGAAGATGCTCTCGAAGATCACCGAGCCGCCGATGAGGCCGGGCACGGAGAGGCCCAGGATGGTGATCACCGGGAGCAGGGCGTTGCGCATGGCGTGCCGGTAGATCACCGCCCGCTCGGACAGGCCCTTGGCCCGGGCCGTGAGGATGTAGTCCTGGCGGATGATCTCCAGCATGCTCGAGCGCATGTACCGGCTCATGCCCGCCAGCGACCCGAAGGCCGAGATGAACACCGGCAGGGCCAGGTGCCTCGTGATGTCCCAGACCTTTGCCAGCGCGCCCAGGTGCTCGTAGCCCTGGGAGTGGATGCCCGAGATGGGCAGCCACATGAGCCGGACCCCCAGGAAGTCCATGCAGATCAGGGCGAGCCAGAAGCCCGGGATGGAGAAGCCGATGAACACGAAGACCGTGATGGCCCGGTCGAGCATTGAGCCCCTCCGCACCGCCGAGATCACCCCCAGGGGGATCGACACGATGAAGATGATGATCATGGAGGCCACGTTGATGGAGATGGTGATGGGCAGGCGCTCCCTGATCTTGTCCCACACGGGCCGGGAGTCGGCGGAGATGGAGGCGCCGAAGTCGAGCCTCGAGAGGTTCTTCATCCAGATGAGGTACTGGACGGGCAGGGGCTTGTCGAGGCCGTAGTGGTGCTTGAGCTGTTGTATCGCCTCGGGCGTGATCTTGGGGTTCAGCTCGGCCTGCATGCTCGTGGGCTCGCCCGGTGCCAGGTGGATCACCAGGAAGCACACGACGGTGATGCCGATGAACGTGGGGACAAGGATCGCGAGGCGCTTCAGCAGGTATCTCAGCATCGCGGTCCTAGGGCACGGCCCGGTACTTCTGCAGGTTCGCCGGCACGTACCACTTCTCCAGGTTGTAGGTGATCCCGGCAGGGGCGGGCACGATGCCCCGGATGCGCGAGCTCACCGCGGGCAGGGCGTAGGGCACGTAGAGGAACACGTAGGGCTGGTCCTGCGCCAGGATCTCCTGGAACCGGAAGTAGGCCTTGCGGCGCTCCTCCTCGTTGAAGGTCGACCGGCCCTCCTCGAGGAGCCTGTCCACCTCGGGGTTCTTGTAGGAGATGAAGTTCAGGCCGCCCTTCACGGCGTTGCTCGAGTGCCACACGGTGTGGTTGTCCGGGTCCTGGGTGATGTTCCAGCCCAGGAGCACGGCGTCGAAGTCGCCCTTGTCCACGTAGTTCTTCAGGAAGGACGTCCACTCGATGACGCGGATCTTCGCCTGGATGCCCACGCCCTTGAGCCGCTCCTGGATGATCTGGAGGGTCTTCTCCCGCAGGGGGTTGCCCTGGTTCGTGATGATGGTGAAGGCCAGCGGCCTGCCGCCCTTGTCCACGACGCCGTCGCCGTCCGTGTCCTCGAAGCCCGCCTCCCTGAGCAGTCCGCGGGCCTTGGCCGGGTCGTAGGGGTAGCGCTGCACGTCCTTGTTGAACCACCTGGTGCCCGGCTTGTAGGGCCCCACCGCCTCTTCGCCCAGGCCCATGAGCACGCCCCTGATGATCTCCTGCTTGTCGATGGCGTGGGCCATGGCCCGGCGCACCCGCACGTCGTCGAAGGGCGCCCGGGTGAGGTTGAAGCCCAGGAAGGTGTAGCCGTCGGCGAGATACTTGTACTTGTTGTACTTCTGCGCGAAGTCGGGCGCGGCGGTCTGCCTGAGGTGCTGCAGCGGGGTCAGGCCCATGAAGTCGATGTTGCCCGCCTTGAGCTCCATGAACTCGGTGTTCTGGTCCGGGATGATCCGGTAGAGGATGCCCAGGAGCGGGGGCTTGCCGTCGAAGTACCGCTCGTTCGCCTCGAGCACGATCCTGCTGCCCGACTCCCACGTCTTGAACTTGAAGGGGCCGGTGCCCACGGGCTTGCGGGCGAGCCCGCTTTTCGAGATGTCCTTGCCCTTGAGCAGGTGCTCGGGGAGCATCTGGAGCGAGCCCCAGGAGATGAGCGCCGGCGCCAGGGGCTTGTCGTAGGTCACCTCGAAGGTGTAGTCGTCCACGACCCGCGCCTCCTTCACGAGCTTGTAGTCGCTCGCATAGGCCGTGGGGGTTTTCGGGTCGACGATGGTCTTGTAGGTGAACATGACGTCGCCCGCCGTGAACTTCTCCCCGTCGTGCCAGAGCACGTCCGTGCGCAGGTGGAAGCGGATGAGCTTGCCGTCGTTCTCGATGTCCCACGAGCTCGCCAGGTCGGGCACGATGTTGTAGTCCCTGTCGTACTTCACGAGCCCGTTGTACATGAAGCCCGCCACCTCGTGGGAGGACGAGTCGGTCGAGAGCATGGGGATGAGGTTCGACGCGTCGCCGATGGAGGCCAGCACAAGGACGTCTCCGGGCACGGGCGCACTTTCGGAGGCGGCCGCGGGCAGCTTTGCATGCGGCGGCTCCGTGCCCCGGGAGCAGGCGGTGGTGAGGGTCAGGACGAGGGCCAAGGCGATGAGCAGACAGGGCAGTCTCTTCATAATAGACGAAACGATAACAGAACGCAGGGTGAAGGACAAGCCATCAGTTTTCCCTCGCACAGGCGCATGCATAGGGTGTTAACCTTTCCATTGCCACCCCCTCGGCAGTTTTCCCTTGCACAGCCCACGCATCGTGGGTACGGTCAGGCATGGGATTCTTCGCGGACCTCCACATCCACTCCAGGTTTTCCCGCGCCACCAGCAGGGGGCTCACCCTGAGAACCCTCGCGGAGGGCGCGGCGAGAAAGGGCATCTCCGTGCTGGGCACGGGAGACTTCACCCACCCCGCGTGGTTTGCCGAGCTCGAGGCCGGGCTCGCCGGGGCGGAGCCGGGGCTGTTCAGGCTCGAGGACGGCCCGCCCGGGGTGCGGTTCATGCTCACCGCCGAGATCAGCACCATCTACAAGCAGGGCGACAGGGTGCGCAAGGTGCACCACCTGGTCACCGCGCCGGGCATGGACGCCGCCCGGAAGATCTCCTCCTCGCTGGCGAAGGTGGGCAACATCCTCTCCGACGGCAGGCCCATCCTGGGCATCACCTCCCGCAACCTCCTGGAGATCGTGCTCCAGGCGGGGGAGGGCACCATGCTCGTGCCGGCGCACATCTGGACGCCGTGGTTCTCGGCCCTGGGCTCGAAGTCCGGTTTCGACAGCATCGCGGAGTGCTACGGCGACCTGGCCGGGCACGTCTTCGCCGTGGAGACGGGCCTGTCGTCCGACCCGGCCATGAACTGGATGGTGAAGAGCCTCGACGGGTACCGGCTGATCTCGAACTCCGACGCCCACTCCGCGGACAAGCTCGGCCGGGAGGCCACGGTTTTGAGCTGCGGGCTCGACTACTTCGCCATCGAGCGGGCCTTCAGGACGGGCGAGGGGCTCGAAGGCACCGTGGAGTTCTTCCCCGAGGAGGGCAAGTACCACCTCGACGGCCACCGGGGCTGCGGCGTGGTGCTCACCCCGGAGGAGACGGCGGAGCGCGGCGGCATCTGCCCGGTGTGCGGCAGGAAGGTCACCGTGGGCGTGCTCAGCCGGGTGGAGGAGCTCGCGGACCGGCACGACGGGACCATGCCGGAGAGCGGCCGGCCGTTTTCCTCTCTCATCCCCCTCGCGGAGATCGTGGCCGAGCTCATGGGCGTGGGGAGCGCCACGAAAAGGGTCAGGCAGGCCTGCGACAGCCTGATCGCCTCCCTGGGCAGCGAGCTGCACCTGCTGCGGGAAGCCGATGTCGAGGACATCCGGGCCGCCGCGGGGGACACCCTCGCCCTGGCCGTGGGCCGCATGCGCGCGGGCGAGGTGCACCGGGAGGCTGGCTTCGACGGCGAGTACGGCAGGATCCGCATCTTCCGGGACAGCGAGGGGGACCGGCTGTCTTCCGGCGAGCTTCTGGGCACGCCCCTGGGCCGCCCGAAAAAAGGCGGGGCAAGGGCGAAGGGGAAGACCGGGCAGCCCATGCGCTTTGATGGCTGAGCGCTCCTGCCCGACGGCACTGCCGGAATGAAGCCGGCCCCGCACCCCCCGCACTTCCCGGCGGGAGGCCGGTCTGCGACTCCGCTGCGCGTGATTGGTCTGGATTTTTTCCCGTCCGCCACGTATTATTCAAGGGTTGACATCCCCGGCACTGTCCCGGGAGGGAAATGAAGGAGCACAACACCCATGGAGTTCAGCGGTAAAGAGTTCGTCTACCTGGTCGTTCTCCTGGTCACCATCCTGCTGTCGGCCTTCTTCGCCGCGGGGGAGATCGCGTTCATGCGCGCCAACCCCTTCCGCCTGAGGGGCCTCGCGGAAAAAGGCAACCGGGAGGCCAGGCGCGTCGAGACCATCCTCAAGGAGCCCGACCGCCTCATCAGCTCCATCCTCCTGGGGAACAACTTCGTGAACATCCTCGGGTCGGCCATCGCCACCGTGCTCTTCATCGAGGTCTTCGGCGAGGAGGGCATCCTGTACGCGTCCCTGGCCATGACCGTGATCCTGCTCATCTTCTCGGAGATCACCCCCAAGACCATCGCCGCCTACAAGGCGGATGAAATCGCCATGCTCTTTTCCCGCCCGGTGGTCGTCATCATCAGGCTCTTCAACCCCGTGGCCCGCATCCTGGCCCTGATCTCGCGGGGCATCCTGTCGGTCTTCCGGTTCAAGCACGGCGAGCTGAGCGGGCTCACGGAGGATGACGTGGAGTCGGTCATCGCCATGGGCCACCGGGAGGGGTTCATCCAGGAATCCAAGGCGAAGATGATGGTGAACGTCCTGGACATGGACTCGGTGCCCGTGCGCAAGGCCATGCGGCCCATGAGCGACCTGGAGCTCATCCCCGTGGACAGCACCTTCGAGGGGGTCGTGAACACCATCATCGCCCGGACCCACAGCCGCTACCCGGTGTACGAGGGCGAGCGGGACAACATCCTGGGGTACGTCCACATCCGCGACCTGTGGCGCTACTACGAGGACCAGCCCGCGTTCAGGGTCCAGTCCGTCCTGCGGGAGGCCTACTTCATCCCGGACACCAAGTCCATCCTCAAGCAGCTCATCGACTTCCAGAAGAAGCGGCTCCACATCGCCTTCATCGTGGACGAGTTCGGCACGCTCAAGGGGGCCATCACCCTCGAGGACATCATCGAGGAGATCACCGGCGACATCGTGGACGAGCACGACGCCATCCTCGCGCACGTCGTCCCTGCGGGCGAGGGGAGCTTCATCGTGAACGGCAGCATCTCGCTGCGCGACCTGGGCAAGTTCATGGACCGCGAGTTCCCCGAGGAGTACGACACCCTCTCGGGCCTCATCTACGAGCTTCTGGACCGCATCCCCGAAGAGGGGGACAAGGTCTCCTGGCGGGACATGCAGTTCAAGGTGGAGCGCATGCGCGGCAACCGGGTGTCGCGGGTGAGGATCGGGAACAGGGAAGGGCTGGAGTGAGGGGTGGGAACCCCTGCACCCGCGTGAGCGGGGTGATCGCCGTCACCATCTCGACCGTGTTGAAAGGGAACCCACGCACCCGCGTGATCGGCCTTCCCCACGACGAACCGGGAAGGTCCCGGGGATCGAAACGCACAGCATTCTTCTGACCGGGGTTTCGTCGCAGGACCGGAAAGGCCCCCTCCCCGCCTACGTCCCCTCCCGGGCAGCCGGTTACCGCTTCACCTTGATCTCGGCGTCCGAGGCCCTCACGTAGAGGGGCAGGGCGGGCGCGAGCGCGCCTGCTTCCCGCTGCGCCACGGCCATCCGTCCCACCACCGACGCCCTCGGGTACCAGAGGTCCTCGGGGCCTTCGACATATTTGTTTCCCAGGAGGCGGGAGAAGGTCTCGCGGTAGAGGGGCACGGCGTTGCCGATGAACAGGGTCGGCGCGGTGACCAGGCTTGCCAGGCCCTCCGGCCGCGCGTTGGCGGGGGGCGTGAGAAGCGAGCCGTCGGGGGCGTACAGCGCGCAGAAGACCTCGGACTTCCGGGCGTCGATGACCGGCATGACCGGCAGGGGGGAGGGCGCGCATCCCCGCGCCAGGGCGTCGAGGGTGCCTACCCCCGCCAGCGCGCAGCCCAGGGCCGTCGAGAGGCCCCTGGCGGTGGCGATGCCGATGCGGATGCCCGTGAACGAGCCGGGGCCGATGCCCACGGCCACGAGGTCGACCTCTTCCTTTTTGTACGGGCTCAAGGAAAAGAGCGTGTCGATGAGCGGCAGCAGGCTCCCGGCGTGGCCGGCCCTCACCGGGACGGTGATCTCCCGGGCGGGCCCGGGGTCTCCCAGGAGGGCGACGGTGCAGGCGTCCGTGGACGTGTCGAGGGCGAGGACAGGAATGGCTAGCCTCCCGAGACGAGTCTCATGATGTCGTTGTAGAGCGCCAGGAGCATGATGACGATGAGCAGGAACAGCCCGATCTGCTGGGCCGTCTCCCGGGCCCTGTCCTTCAGCGGCCTGCCGATGACCCCCTCGATGCCGAAGAGCAGCAGGTGGCCGCCGTCGAGCACGGGGATGGGCAGGAGGTTGATGAGGAAGAGGTTGATGGAGATGAAGGCGATCATGGAAAAGAAGGGCATCATGCCGGCCTTGAACGTCTGGCCCGACACCTGGGCGATGAGGATGGGGCCCCCCAGGTTCTTGCGCACGTCGATGGAGCCGTCGAGCATCTTCCACACGCCGATGCCGGTGAGCCTGACGACCTCCCAGGTCTGGGTGAAGCCGTAGCCGATGCCGCCGATGAAGCCGAGCTTTTTCCTGACGATCTCCCCGGAGCGGGTGATGCCTATCATGCCCCGGGCGACCTCTTCCCCGAAGATGTTCTTGCCCTTGGTCATGACCGGCTTCACGTGCACCGCGAACTGGGTGCCATCGCGCAGGATGATGATCTCGTAGGTGTCCCTGGCACTGGCGTTCTCCATGATCGCGGGGATGTCGTCCCAGGCTTCCACGGGTTTGTTCTGGATGGACACGATCCGGTCGCCGCCCTTGAGCCCCGAGGCGTCGGCGGGGGAGCCCTTGAGCACGCTCCCGATGACCGGTGGGACCATGGGAAGGCCGGCCCAGGCGATGGCCATGTAGATCAGGATGGCCAGCAGCAGGTTGAAGACCGGGCCCGCCACGACGATGGCTGCCCGGGCCTTGAGGCTCTTCCCGGCGAAGGAGCGCGCGGGGTCGATGGGCGTCATCCCGTCGTCCTTCCGGGAGGGGTCCTCGCCGAGCATCTTCACGTACCCGCCCAGGGGCACGGCGGAAACCATGTACTCCGTCTCGCCGATCCTCTTTCTGATGATGGCGGGCCCGAAGCCCAGGGAGAACTTCAGCACGCCCACGCCGTTGATCTTGGCAAAGATGAAATGCCCGAGCTCGTGGATGAAGATCAGGATGCCCAGCACAATGACAAAAGCGATAATGGTCGTCATGATAACAGCTTCTCCGCAAAGATTCTGGATTTTTTATCGAGTTCGATCAGCTCAGCGGGTGAGTCTACCTTCGAACCGCCGAGCTTGTCCATAGTTTTCGAAGCGACCCCGACGATGGCGTCGAAGGGGATGCGCCCGCCCAGGAACCCCTCCACGGCCACCTCGTCCGCCGCGTTCATGATGCACGGGAGCACCCGGGGCTCCCGCATGGCGGCGCGGGCCAGGGCCAGGGCGGGGAACTTCTCCTCGTCCGGGGGAAAGAACTCCAGGGCGCCCGCCTTCGCCAGGTCCAGGGGCGCCAGGGCGAGCTCCATCCGGCCCGGCCAGGAGAGGGCGTAGGCAATGGCCAGGCGCATGTCCGGAAGGGAGAGCTGGGCCTTGACGCTTCGGTCCCGGAACTCTACCAGGGAGTGGACGATGCTCTGGGGGTGGACGGTCACCTCGATCCTGTCGAGGGGAACGCCGAAGAGCCAGTACGCCTCGATGATCTCGAGGCCCTTGTTCATCATGGTGGCTGAGTCGATGGTGATCCTCCGGCCCATGGCCCAGGTGGGGTGGCTCAGCGCCTGGGCGGGGGTGATGTCCCGGAAGGTCTCCTTCGGCCTGGTCCTGAACGGGCCGCCGGACGCCGTGAGGATGATGCGCGACACCTCGCTCCTGGACTCGCCCGCGAGGCACTGGAAGACCGCCGAATGCTCCGAGTCCACCGGGATGACGGACGCCCCGGACACCGTGAGCATTTCACTGATGAAGGACCCGCCGATGACCAGGGACTCCTTGTTGGCCAGGGCGAGCAGCGCCCCCCGCCTGACGGCCTCCACCGAGGGGAGGAACCCCGCCGCGCCCGAGATCCCGTTCACCACGATGTCGGGGTTCGTCAGCGCCAGGAGCTTCGAGGGTGCGTCGGGGCCGGTGAGG
>JAKLDU010000067.1 GCA_022703355.1 Deltaproteobacteria bacterium
GGATAATTATTGTCAAACAAAAATATTGTGCCCCCGGTGCGGCTGGATTTTCCCGGGGGCGAGGTCTGCCGTCTCCATGCATTCTGCCGCGGGCTGCAGCGCCGCTGCGCCGCCTTGCATCTGCTGATCGGCGCAGACGAGTTATTTGTCTTCTCGAAGAATTCCGCTGCAGGGCCGCCGTGCCGCGGTCGGCTCAGGGGCGGCCCTTTGGCAAAAGCGGCCGGGAGGGCTCAGGGGGGTGTTCCCGGGTGCCCCCTGTCCCCTCCCGCTTTCAGACCGGTTCCGGTCTACTTCTGGCCGAGGAAGAGCCCCACGGAAAGGAGGGTCTGGTTGCGGTCCTCCACCTGCAGGGCGTTTTCCAGGCCGCCCGCGTCGATGTTGACGTTAATGGCCTCTTTCGTCAGCCGCAGAGCCATGTGGTTCTTCGTCATGAGCTTTTTCGCGTACCCCATGGCGGCGTCGAAGAGCTCTTCGCGCTCGACGATCTTCGAGACGAACCCGAGGGAGAGCGCCTCCTGCGCGGTCATGAAATCGCCCGTGAGCATGAACTCGTGGGCACGCCCCGTCCCGATCATCCGGGGGAGGAAATAGCTGCACGACATGTCGGCGCCGCCCAGGCCGATGTTGATGTAGGCCGCGTTGAAGCGGGCGTCGGGCGTGATCACGCGGATGTCCGAGGCGAGAGCGAAGCTGAACCCCTGGCCGGAGGCCGCGCCGTGGACCGCGCAGATGATGGGCTGGGGGGCCCGGCGCATGGCGAGGTTCAGGCGGGCGAGGCGCATCTGGAAGCGGTAGAGGACGGGGATGGTCATGGTGGGCGCGAGCTCGGTGGTCTCCTTCATGTCCAGGCCGGCGCAGAAGCCTTTCTCGCTGTTCGACTTGAGCACGATGACGAAGGTGTCGAGGTCGTAGAGGCGCTCGTTCCAGAAGTGCTCCAGCTCCTCGACCATCTTCGTGTTGACGGCGTTGTAGGCCTTCGGGCGGTTCAGGCTCAAGACGCCGATCCCCTGTTCCGGAACTTCGTATGCGATGGTTTCGTATGTCATGGTGTCATCCTCCCTGGTATGTGTATTTTTTCAGTGATTCGAGGCGGAGATGAAGCAACATCTTCCCGTAAGACATCCTTAAACGTCCTGACTGTAGATTGCTTGCATGCCGGTGTCAACGAATAAACCCCCGCCCCACTCCGAGCACGGGCAGCTGTTCGAATTCCAGCATGCCCATAACCTATAAATCCCCGCCCCGCGCGGAGCAGGGGGCAAATGCGTTTCTTCCAGAAGACCGCAAGAGTGTTCGCCGGAGCACCGGCAACGGGAGGACGGGCGAAGGACCAGGCGAAATCTTTTTTTCCGAAAACCCGGGGGGAGGGGGAACTGGCGGAGAGTGAGGGATTCGAACCCTCGGTAGAGCTTTTGGCCCTACATTCGCTTAGCAGGCGAACGCCTTCGTCCACTCGGCCAACTCTCCAGCCCTGGCGGAGGGAGCAGGATTCGAACCCGCGGTACCTTGCGGCACAACGGTTTTCAAGACCGCCGCCTTAAACCACTCGGCCATCCCTCCGGTCGACTATTTTACTTAACTGATTGGGGTTATGAGGTCAAGCTTCATGTACTCGCGCAGGACCTCCGGGACGACCACGGTGCCGTCTTCCCGCTGGTAGTTCTCGAGAATGGCGGCGAGCGTCCTGCCCACCGCGAGGCCGCTGCCGTTCAGGGTGTGGCAGAGCTCGGACTTCTTCGACTGCCTGCCCTTGTAGCGGATCTGGCCCCGGCGGGACTGGAAGTCGCCGAAGTTGGAGCACGAGGAGATCTCCCGGTACACGCCCTGGGCGGGCATCCACACCTCGAGGTCGTAGGTCTTGGCCGACGAGAACCCCAGGTCGCCGGTGCACAGGCACACCACGCGGTAGTGCAGGCCGAGCTTCTTCAGGATGTCCTCGGCGTCTGCGGTGAGCTCCTCGAGGTCCGTGTAGGACCGGTCCGGGTGGGCGAACCGCACGAGCTCGACCTTGTCGAACTGGTGCTGCCTGATGAGCCCCCGGGTGTCCTTGCCGTAGGAGCCGGCCTCCAGCCTGAAGCAGGGGGTGTAGGAGACGAGCTTGACGGGGAGCGCCTCCTCGGCCAGCGTCTCGTCGCGGTACAGGTTCGTCACCGGGACCTCGGCCGTGGGCACGAGGAAGTAGTCCATGTCCGTGTGGAAGAGGTCCGCCTCGAACTTGGGGAGCTGGCCCGTGGCGGTCATGCTGTCGCGGTTCACCATGAAGGGCGTGTAGACCTCGGTGCAGCCGTGCTCCCGGGTGTGGCAGGCGAGCATGAAGGAGATGATGGCCCGCTCGAGGGCCGCGCCCGCGCCCCAGTTCACGCAGAAGCGGGTGCCGGTGATCTTCGCCGCGCGCTTGAAGTCGAGGATGCCCAGCGCCTCGCCGATGTCCCAGTGCTCCTTCGGGGCAAAGGAAAATTCGGGCTTCTCCCCCCAGGTGCGAACAACGGGGTTGTCCTCGGAGGAGTGCCCCACCGGCACGCTCTCGTGGGGGATGTTGGGGATCTCCAGGACGAAGGAGGTCACGGCGTCTTCCGCCTCCTTGAGCTCCCCGTCGATGGCCTTGATCCGCTCGGAGATCTCGCGCATCTCGTTTTTCCTGGCGTCGATGTCGATCCCTTCGGACTTGCCCTTGGCCATGAGCTGGGAGAACTGGTTGCGCTTCGCCTTGAGGTCTTCGGCCTCCTGGATGAGCGCCCTCCGCCTGGCGTCGAGATCGATGAGGACGTTCAGGTCCACGTCCGTGCCGCGGTTCTTCAGTGCCGTCTTGACGAGGTCGATGTTTTGTCGGATCGTTTTGATGTCTAGCATGGGGAATACCCTATCATTGCAGGGACTGTCCCGTCAAGCCGTCACTCGGTGTGAAACCGGGAGATTCCCCCTCACCACGGCCTTCGGCCCGGGCCTTCAGGGGCCCATTTCCCCATTACAAAAAGCTCCCTTTGTGATAAAAGCCTTCCTCAGGCCAGGCTCCGGGGCCTGAAGGATGATGAACATCTCGAAACCAAAACTCGCGGCACTGCTCCTCGCCGTCTTCATCGTGGCCGGAGCGCTCTTCGCGTACGCCATTGCCAGGAAAGCGCTCCCCACCGTCCTTTCCGCGAACCTGGGCGCGCTCCTTTCCGAGGCCACGGGCCAGCCCGTGTCCATCGGGGCCACCTCCGTGAAGCTCTTCCCGGGGATAAACATCAGCATCGGGGACGTCCGGGTGGGCCCGCCGGGCAAAACCCTCGTGGAGGCCCGCCGCGTAAGGGTGCGCGTCTCCCTGTGGCGCGCCCTGTCGGGCACGGTCCGCCTGTCCCGGGTGAGCCTCGAGAACCCCGTCATCTTCCTCGACCGGGAAGCCCTCGAGAAGATCAAGCTCAAGCAGGAGCACGGGGATATCCCCCCCGTCGAGATCCGCGGCGGCATTGTGAAGCTCCCGGGCGAGGGGGAGCGCACCGTGGCCGAGGGCATCGCCGGCCTGATCGAGCAGAAGGGCGCCTCGCTCGGCGCCGTGGTGCTCGGCGGCAGGACCCGCCTGAAGGCGAAGTACACCGGTTCGGGCTGGAAAGGCACCCTCTCCTCGTCGGGCATGGACCTCTCCCGCATCTCTGAGGACATCGGGGGGACCTTCGGCGTGGAGCTCGACTTCGACCTCTCGGGAAACCGGACCGCCTCCTCCCTGAACGTCACCGGCAAGCGCCTGCGCCTCCCGTGGTCGGAGGCCGTGATCCCCACGTTCGGGCTCCGGCTCGGGGCGAACGGGAACGACAAGGCTCTCTCCCTACACCAGATCGAGGCTTCGACGCCCCTGGTGAAGGTTTCCGGAACCGGCCTCGTCCGCGACATCGGGAAGGGAACGGCCGCCGGGGTCTCGCTGAACCTCTCGTCGAGCCCGTTCGTCTACGAGAAGGTCCTGGCGTTCATCCCCACGAAGGAGTTCGACCCCTGGCTCTCGGAGCTCCTGACCTCGCAGATCAGGGGTGGCATGTCCTCCTTCTCCACCGCCCGGTACGAGGGGACTCTCCGGGAGCTGCTCACCTTCGACCGCTTCCTCGACCGCATCCACGTGGTCCAGGAGGCCATGGGCCAGGGCTTCGCCGCCCGGCCCGGCCTGGAAAGGATCACCGGCATCACCGGCCAGGTCGTCTACAGCCGCGGGGGCATCTTTCTCAGGAACCTCCGCGGGAACGTGCGCAGCTCGGTGCTCCAGAAGCTGGACATCTCCTTTTACCAGGTCATGTCGCCCTGGTGGATCATCGGCGTGGACGCACGCGTCGACATGGCGGCCCGGGACTTTCTCGACGCGTGGAACGCCGCGGGCATGCCCGGATACGTCATCGACCTCTTCGGGGACATCTCCCGGGTCCAGTCGGGCAGGGTCAGGGGGGCTATGCGCTTCGCCTGGGACGATCGCACGGGAAAACCCGTCCAGGCACAGGGAAGGGTCGATCTCGACGACTGCTCGTACCGCTGGGGAAAGGCGGTCATCACCGGCCACACCGGCTCGGCTGTCTGGCCGGCATACGGCGCCCCCCTGGAAATCACCTCCCGGATGAACGCCGACGGCCGCGCCGTGAGGTCTCTGAACATCGTCATCGCGGACCCCTTCGACACCATGCAGTCGACCTTCGCGGCATACGTCGAAGGCCTGGTGACCTCGAAGGACTTCGACATGGGAAAAGGGACGACCATCGCCATCAGGGGAACGGGCACGGGCTTGAACATCAGCGCCTCTGCGGAGGTCTCTTCCGAGAGCGTGACCCTGTTCGACACGGTCTACCGGATGAAGGGAAGGCCCATCACCCTGACGGCCCGGCTCAAGGGGCCGCTCGCTCCGAAGATGTCCCTGTCCTTCACCGGGGAGGCCGCCGGGCTCTCCACGGGCAGGCTCGCCTTGACGGGCAGCCTCGAGGACGCGCAGGAGCGGATAGTCATCCGGGGCACCCTCCCCCTGGACCAGTTCGAGGCAGTCCAGGGGCAGAAGGTGTACCCGCTTTCCGGAAAGCTCGCGGGGGACGTGAACGTTCTTTCCGCCGGGGACGTGGCGGTCACCGCCACCCTGGGCTTGAGGAACGCCCTGCTCCCGGTGAAGGGAACCCCCCTGAAGCTCGCGGGGGACGTGAGGTTGTCGGGGCCCATGCTCTCGGGCAAAAGGCTCAGGGTCGCCCGGGACACCCTGAAGTTCGTCGCCTCCGACTGGACGCTCGACCTCTCGGGCACGCCCGCGTTCAAGGGGAACGTCACGGTCGACGGCCTGAGCCTGCCGCTGCCCGGCACCCGGGGCGGAGTGCCCGGGGACCTCGGGGACCTGACCGCCCAGGGGCATCTCAGGATCGTGAACCTCGACTTCTACGGCATCCCGGTGGAAGAGGCGCAGGCGGACGCCGTGCTCAAAGGAGGCGTGGCGAGCTTTGCGAACATGCGCATGCAGGGTGCGTCCGTCCTTGCATCGGGTCGGATGACGGCGGGGACCGCCGGCCTGCTCTCCTTCGATACGGAGTTTTCCCTCAAGGGGGTCAGCATCTCCAAACTCCTGGAGCGCTATTCCCCGAACCAGGACTTCATCCGCGGGAACATAAACCTCGACGGCAGGCTTTCGGGCGGGAACGATTCGATAAACGGCACGGTGAAGCTCTCCGCAAAGGACGGGAGGCTCAAGCGCTACGCCCTGATCTCGAGGGTGTTCGCCGTGCTCAACGTCTACAAGATCATCAAGTCCCGGGACCTGGAGCTCACCAGCAAGAACTTCCCGTACAATCAGATCGCGGGCACCTTCGTCATCAAGGACAGTGTCGCCCGCTTCGACGACTTCTTCCTCGACAGCAACTCCCTGCAGTTCTCGGCCGTGGGCAGCTACTCCCTCAGGACCGGCACCGTCGATGCGATCCTGGGGGTGCAACCCTTCGAAAGCCTCGACAGGACCATCCGCGCGATCCCCCTCATCGGGTGGGTCCTCACCGGGGACAAGGGCCAGCTCTTCATCGTGAGCCTCAAGGTGACGGGCAAAATCGACGACCCCGGCGTGACCTTCCAGCCCGTGAAAACGGTCTCCGACCCGGTGAAGGAGTCCCTGATCAGGGCGCTGAAGCTCCCCTCGGAGCTCCTGAAGGATTCCCGCGACCTGCTCAGGGGCAAGAAAGGCTCATGAGGGGCCGGGGGCGCTCAGGAGAAACGACTCCATCCTCTCGATGAGCGGCGCCAGCGTCGAGCGGTCCAGGGCGGAGACGGCCACCCCGCCGTATCTGCGGGCGACGTCCTGAGCAAAGTCCCGCGGGCACCGGTCGGCCTTGTTGAACACCTTGAGCCTGGGCTTGCTTTCGAGGGCAAGCCCCTTGAGGATCTCGTCCACCGCCTTCATCCGGTACTCCATGTCGGGGTCGGCCACATCGATGACCTCCAGGAGCAGGTTCGCGTCCTCGAGCTCCTCGAGGGTGGCCATGAACGCGACCCTCAGGTCGGCGGGCAGGTCGCGGATGAACCCCACCGTGTCGGTGACGACCGCCTCGACCTCCCGGGGGAACCTCAGACGCTTGCTCGAGGGGTCCAGGGTGGCGAAGGGCATGTCCGCCGTGAGCACGGAGCTCTTCGTCAGGGTGTTGAGCAGGGTGGACTTGCCCGTGTTCGTGTAGCCGATGATGGAGATGACCGGGACGTTACCCCTGCCCCTCCTCTGGCGGGTGAGCCTGCGCTTCTTCGAGATGGCCGCCGCGTCCTTTTCGAGCCTGGTCATGCGGTCCTTGGCGCGCCTGCGGTCGATCTCGAGCTTGCTCTCGCCGGGGCCCCGGGTGCCGATGCCACCGGCGAGCCGGCTCAGGGAGGGGTTCTTCCCCACGAGCCGGGGCATGTTGTAGCGCAGCTGGGCCAGCTCCACCTGGATCTTGCCTTCCCGGGTCTTGGCCCGGCGGGCGAAGATGTCGAGGATGAGCTGGGTGCGGTCGAGGACGCGCACGTTCACGAGGTCGGCGATGGAGCGCGCCTGGGAGGGGGAAAGCTCGTGGTCGAAAATGATGAGGTTCGCGTCCAGGGCGAGCGCCCGGGTGTAGATGTCCACCACCTTGCCCTTGCCCGCCACGTAGCGGGGGTCTGGCTTGGGCCGGCGCTGCACCACGGTGTCCATGACGGTGATGCCCGCCGACTTCGCCAGGGACTGGAACTCTAAGAGCGCGATCCGGGCATCTTCGGACAGGGAGGGCACCACGGCCACGAGGATGGCCCGGTCTTCGTTCGCCCCGGCGGAAAAGGCGGCCTGGGTCCGGGTGATCCGGTCCTCGAGGTCGGCGATGAAGGTCTCGAAGGGGATGTCGATGCGGTGGGTGGGCACGGGGTCGAGGGTCTGCCACACCACGGCCCCGTCGTCGGCCGGGACGAGGCAGGCACCGTAGGCGAGCCCCGGGTCGCCGTTCTCCCTCACTTCGAGGGCATAGACCATGTCGAGCCTGAGCTTCGCGAGGTCGGTGAGGTCTTCGGAGGAGAGCTCTTCCCCGGAGAGGTGCGTGTGGATGAGCCTCAACCCGGCCAGGCGGCCCGGGTGCGTGCGCCGCCGGTGCGGTTCGGGGATGGAGATGCCGCCGGCGGTTCCCGCGATGACGTACTCCACGGTCCCCTTGCGGCTGATGAGCAGCCCGATCTGGATGCCGATCTGGCGGGAAAGGCGAGAGATCTCGACACTCAGGTCCTGGGACACCACGGACTGCGGGGGGACCCTGCGCCGGTAAAGATGCTCCAGGGCCTTGTGCTCGGAAGCCTTGAGGGATTTCGTGCTGCCGTAGATTCTTTCTATGAGACCCTCCTTGCCTCACGCCTTCTCGATGAGGGAGGAGTGCATCACCACCTTGGCCTTGTTGTTCACCATCTCGATGAGGATCTTCACGCGGCCCTCGTCGGAGCCCCACTCTTCGAACACCCCGTACAGATCTTTCATGGGGCCCGACTTGATTCTCACCTGGTCGCCGGGTTCGAAGGTCACGGGCTTCCTGATGGTGCCGGACTTCCTGTCCTCGAGGTCCCTGAGCCCCTCGATGAAATCGTCGTCGATGGGCACGGGCTGGTAGTTGTCCAGCAGGATCCTGCGGACCCCCCGGCACCACCTGATCTTGTGCAACTCCTCCTCGGTGGGGTCGATGCGGGCGAAGGCGTAGCCGGGGAAGAGGGGGTAGCGCTTCAGGGTCTTTTTGCGCGCATGAAAGACGTACTTTTCCATGAACGGCTGATAGATGGCGACCCCCTGCTGCTTCAGGACGAGGCAGGCGATGTCTCCTTCCTTCGGATTCGTCTGGATTACAAACCACTGCTTCATGAAAACGGCTCCATGGGCGTTGTCCTCCCCTGTATAGTCCAAAGAATACCGGCAGTCAATCGAGGGGGGCCCCGCTTCCGGCGGCGTTCACCTGGCCTGGCCCGGTTCCTCCAGGAGCGCAGACACCCCCACGATTTCCACGCCGAGGCTCCTGAGCCTGGGCGCCTCGCGTTGAAGCACGGCTATGGTCTCGGGATAGGGGTGGCAGATGCCCACCGCCTTCGAGTGCTTGAGGGAGAGGCTCACGAGCTTGTGTATCTGGCCGGAGATGTAGGAGTCATTCTGCTCGTTGTCGAGGAACACGTCCCGGGCGATGAAGGGGACCTTCGCCTCGGCCGCCATGGCCTGGCACACGGACCCGCTGGTGGTGAGGCTGTCCACGAAGAACAGCCCGTTTTTCCTGAGCTCCCGGAAAACCGGGCGCATGTCCCGGGGATCGGCGGTGACGACGGATCCCATGTGGTTGTTGACGCCTTCTATGTAGGGGACCTTCCCGATGTTCTCCCTCAGGACTGCTCTGACCTGCCCGGGGGACATGCCTTCGAGGATGGCCCCCGGCCCGGGGTCCTTTCCGTTGCCCTGCATGGGCAGGTGGAGAAGCAGCTCCCTGCCGTGCCCATGGAGGAGCTCCGCCACGGGGCGCGAATGGGGAAGGTCGGGGAGCACGGCAAAGGTGAGGTCCGCGTCGATGGCGGCCAGCTCCCGGGCGGACTGCAGGCTCTGCCCCATGTCGTCGACGATGATGGCGCACCTGGCCGGACTCGCGGTCGCCCGGAAAAAGACGACGTCCCAGACTTCCCCGCCCACCCTCACCTTCAGGTGGCCCGGTGCTGCCAGGCTGAATCCCCCGGCCTCCTTGAGCGGCTCGAAGGCGTTCAGAATGCGCTCATCCGGGGGAAGCGCTTCCGTTCTCACCCGCACGGTACGGCCCGCGACGCTCACGTCCTGCCGGGCCACACCCAGGTCGAGGAGGCAGCCCTTGATCAGGAGAGCGGGCAGGGCGTACCCCTTCGCCACCTTCGGGGACACGCGGGCGGCTGGGGGCTTCAGGGGCTTCGTCCCGGGCTTTCCGGGGGTCTTCTCCGCCTCCTGGAGCACGAGGGCGATGCCCACCAGGATGGCGAGCACGGCGATGATGCCCCCGGCGACGAGCATCCGGGGGTCGGTTTTCCGCTTCTTCATGCGGCCTTTCTGACCGAGTGGAACACCTGCCAGGACTTGAGGAGGTCAAGGCCGTACTTGAGCTGGAAGTCCTCCTCGAGGAGCTTGTTCTTCCCGGGCTCCCCGGGGGCGGCCTGGATGTCCTTCGCCGCACCCCCGGCCCTGGGCTCGAGGTGGTCCTTGAGGTCCTTTTCCCGGATGAACGTCTGCTCCTTCTCTTCCTCGGGAGAGAGGCCCTTCTGGTCCACCCTGATGTCCGGCTCGATGCCCGTGGCCTGGATGGAGCGGCCCAGCGGGGTGTAGTAGCGCGCCACGGTGAGCTTGAGCGCGGAGCCGTCGCTTAGGGGCCTGATGGTCTGGACCGAGGCCTTGCCGAAGCTCTTCACCCCCACGACCACGGCGCGCCTGTTGTCCTGCAAGGCGCCCGCGACGATCTCGGCCGCGCTGGCGCTGCCTCCGTTGATGAGGACGATCATGGGGAACCCCTCGAAGGTCCCCTCCTTGCGGGCGCGGTACTCCGTCTTTTCCTCGGGCCTGCGGCCGTCGGTGTAGACGATGAGCCCCTCGTCCAGGAAGAGGTCGCTCACGGACACGGCCTGGTCGAGCAGGCCGCCGGGGTTGTACCTGAGATCCAGGACGAGGCCCTTGAGCTTGCCCATGCCGTCGAGCGCCTTCTTGATGTCGTCGGCGGTGTCAACCTGGAAGTTCCTGACCTTGACATACCCGTAGCCGGGCTCGAGCGTCTGGGATTTGACGCTGTCGATGTGGATGATGGCGCGGGTGAGCGTCAGCTCGAGGGGGCTGTCGAGCTTCTCCCTCACGATGCTGATGGTGACGTTCGTGCCTTTGGGCCCCCTCAGGAGGTTTACCGCGTCCTCGAGGCCCATGTCCGCGGTGGACTTGCCGTTTATCCTGACGATCCTGTCGCCGGGGAGCACGCCTGCGTTGAACGCAGGCGTGCCCTCGATGGGGGAGATGACCATGAGGAGGTTGTCGCGGATGCCGATCTCGATGCCCAGGCCGCCGAAGGACCCGGTGGTGCTGATCTGCATCTCCTTGTAGCCTTCCTTGGTGAGGTAGGACGAGTGGGGGTCGAGGACCGATACCATGCCCTTGATGGCCCCCTCGACGAGCTTTTCCGGGGGAACCTCCTCCACATAGTTCTTTTCTATGATGTTGAGGCAGTCGGTGAACTTTTCCAGCTCCGGGAAGATCCCCGCCGTGTTTGCGCTTTCGCCCCTGGTGCCGTTGAACGCCACGACGACGGAAATGACTGCGGCGGCAAGCACGACGAAAAGGACAGCCTTGTTTATTTTCATACCAGCTCCTGCACCGTTATTGAACGCATCGATTCCCTTACCGCCGTATAACACAGTTGTCCGCACGATAACATAGCTTCTATTCCCTGCCCAGCCACCGGGAGGGGTCCAGTGCCTTCTGGTGGAATCGCACCTCGAAGTGGAGCGCGGGCTTGAGGGCGCTGCCGCTCTGCCCCACCCGGCCGATGACCTCCCGTGCCGCGACCTTGTCCCCGGAAGCCTTCAGCGCGTCCTGGAGATACCCGTAGATGGTGTAAAACCCGTCCCCGTGGTCGAGGATGACCGTGTTGCCGTACTTGCCCATCCAGTTCGCGTACACCACGGTGCCCGGGTATATGCTCCTGACGAGCGCGCCCACGGGCACCTCGATGTCGATGCCCTGGGACTTCTGGAGCACGCCTCCCACCCTGATCTGGCCGAAGGGGCGCACGACCCTGCCCCGTGCGGGCCACGGGAGTCGGCCCCGGTTCTCGTAGATCCCCCCGCTCGCCGCGAGGGGGGCCTCTTTCTCCCTGACCCTCTCCCCCTTCCGCTCCCGGGCTTTCCGCTCCCGCTCCCTGCGCTCCTTCTCCCGCCTGAGGCGCTCCTTCTTTTCCTTC
>JAKLDU010000068.1 GCA_022703355.1 Deltaproteobacteria bacterium
AGCTTCACCCTGGCTTCCCCCGAGTTCCCGGACACCATCATGAACATGGCCGTCAACCCCAAGACCAAGGCGGACGTGGAAAAGATCATGCCCGCCATGCAGAAGCTCATGGACGAAGACCCGGTGCTCAAGGTTTACCGCGACGAGCAGACGGGCGAGTTCATCATGTCCGGCCTGGGCCAGCTCCACATCGAGATCGCGGTGGACAGGCTGAAAAGGCGCTTCGGCGTGGACGTGGAGCTGAAGACGCCCCGGGTCCCCTACAAGGAGACCATCACCGGCAAGTGCCGCGTGCAGGGCAAGCACAAGAAGCAGACCGGCGGCCACGGCCAGTACGGCGACTGCTGGATCCAGGTGGAGCCCACGGACAGGGGCGCCGGGTTCGAGTTCGTCAACGCCATCGTGGGCGGCGTCATCCCCAAGACCTACATCCCGGCGGTGGAAAAGGGCGTGGTCGAGTCCATGCAGCAGGGCCCCCTCACGGGCAACCCCGTGGTGGACGTGAGGGTCACGCTGGACTTCGGCTCCTACCACGAGGTGGACTCCTCGGAAATGGCGTTCAAGATCGCGGGGTCGCTCGCGTTCAAGAAGGCCATGGAAGAGTGCAGGCCCATCCTGCTGGAGCCCATCATGGACATCACCGTGGTCATCCCCGAGGAGTGCATGGGCGATGTCATGGGCGACCTCAACACCCGCCGCGCCAAGATCGAGGGCATGAACGCCCGCGGCAAGTACCAGGAGCTCAAGGCCCAGGTGCCGCTGGCGGAGATGCTCACCTATGCCCCGAACCTCACCTCCATCACCTCTGGAAGGGGCACCTACACCATGAAGTTCTCCCACATGGACCCGGTTCCCTTCAGCATCCAGGACAAGGTAGTGCAGGAGGCCAAAGCGGCAAAAGATGCCAGCAAATGACGGGAACGGAACGGATTCCTTAGCGAGTCTGTTTCAGAGCATCCAGTCCATGAGCGTCTCGGAGAAGCTCGACCTGGCGCACAAAGGCGGCAAGGAGGCGCGGACCGTTCTCGTCCGGGACTCCAGCCGACTGGTCCAGATGGCCGTCATCCAGTCGGCCAAGATCACCGAGGGCGAGGTGCTGGCCATCGCGAACAACCGGCAGATCGACGACGAGGTCCTCAAGCAGATTGCCATCAACCGGGACTGGATGAAGAACTACCAGATCAGGGTCGCCCTGGCGAACAACCCCAAGACGCCCCTGGCAGAGGCCCTCAAACAGGTCAACTATCTCAAGCAGCGTGAGCTGACGGTCCTGGCGAAGTCCAGGTCGGTCTCCCGCGCCATGAACATCGCCGCGGAGCAGCGGCTCAGGCAGGTGAAGAAATGATGAAAGCAGGCGTGCTCACCCTGAGCGACAAGGGTTCGAAGGGGCAGCGGGAAGACCGGAGCGGGGAGATCGTACAGGGCATCCTCAAGGGCCTCGGGCTCGCCATCGAACGCTACGAGATCATCCCGGACGAAAAAGAGCTCATCCGCGACATGCTCGTCACCTGGTCCGACGAACTCGGCCTCGACCTCATCGTCACCACCGGGGGAACGGGCCTGTCCCCCCGGGACGTCACCCCCGAGGCCACGCTGGCCGTGGTCGACAAACGCGTGCCCGGCATGGAAGAGGTCATGCGCAGCAGAAGCCTCGAGAAAACCCCCCACGCCATGATATCCCGCGCCATCGTCGGGGTCAGGAAGAGAACCCTCATCGTCAACCTGCCCGGCTCGCCGGCGGGGGCCAGGGAGTGCCTCGAAAGCATCGCCCCCGCGCTTCCCCACGCCCTGTCCAAGCTGGGCGGCGACATGAGCGACTGCGCCCCGAACACATAGCGTCCCCTCCTGCTTAAGACACCCGCCCCTGAAACCGGTGGAGACGCCTAGTTCATCTTTCCGGCCGGAGGACTCCGGTGAAGCCGGGGTGCTGTCAGCAGGCTCAAGGTGGAGGCCGAGGGCATCGACCCGTCCCTGAACACCAGGAAACCTGCTGCAGGCCGAGGGCCCCTAGGTGTCCCCGCCCGCCCCCGCGCCGGACTCTTCCCGGAAGACCTCCTCGAACTGCTTGAGGTCCGGCAGGTCCGCCAGGGAATCGAGCCCGAAGACCTCGAGGAACTTGGCCGTGGTGTAGTAGGTCAGGGGCTTGCCGCCCTTGATGTCGATGAGCTGGTGCTTGAGCAGGCTTTTGAGGGACGACGCGGAGTCGACCCCGCGGATGGAGTCGATGGTGCCCTTGGAGCAGGGCCCCTTGTACGCGATGACGGCCAGCGCCTCCAGCGCGGCCATGGTGAGCCGGGCGGGCGTGTGGAGGGCCCGCAGGTACGGGGTGAACTCCTCCCGGGTGACGAAGAGGTATCCGGCAGCTGCCCGCTCGATGCGGAAGCTCCTGCCCGTTTCGAGATACAGCTTGTTGAGCTCGTCCACCAGCCCCTCGAGCTCTTCCTCGCCCGTCTCCGGGAGGGCCTTGAGGATGTCCCGGACCTGGAGCGCGCCGCTCCCGGAAAAGATGAGGGCCTCGACGATCTCCCTCCTGTTCATGGAACACCCCCCCTGGTAAGATTCCGGGCCCCGTCAGCGCCCGGTGATGTAGATCATGGCGAAGAGCCTGCTCTGGATGATGCGCGCCAGCGACCTCTTCGAGAGCTCGAGCACGGCCAGAAACGCGCCGATGAGCTCCGTGCGGCCCCTGGCGTCCGCCACCTCCAGGAGCGACACCCTCCCTTTGAGCTTGAGCAGGCCCTGGATCTTCTCGATCATGAGGGCGATGTTGAACCGGGTGAAGGTGACGTTCAGGACGTGCTTTCTCGTGCGGGCCCTGATGGAGCTGATGGCCTCGAGGAGCGCGCCGATGCCCAGGGAGGCGACGTCCCGCTCCTCCTGGGGCAGGCCCTTGGGGAACCGGTCGCGGTAGAGCATGGGCCGCGTGTTCAGGTCCTGGGAGGCCATGCGTATGGCCCGGTAGGCCTGGAGCATCTCCTTGAGCTCCCGGGCGGGGTTGATCTCCTCCCCGCCGTCCTCGTTCTTTGCCGAGGGCAGGAGCAGGCAGGACTTGAGCCAGATGAGGTACGAGGCCATCTCCAGAAACTCGCCGGCCAGGGAGACGTCGAGGGACCGGGCCTGCTCGACGTAGCGCAGGTACTGCTCGATGATGGGGCAGACCTCCAGGTTCTCGAGGGTGAAGCGGTTCTTTTCGATGAGATAGAGCAGGAGGTCGAGCGGGCCCTCGAAAGCGGGCAGGCGAAGCACGAAGGGGGCTTTTCCGGGGTCGTTCACCATCGGCAGCATCGCGTTCTCCTATCCTATGAGCTTCATGACCTTCCGGACCCGTTCCATGGTGGCTTCCGATTCCTCTGCCGCCCTCTTCCCGCCCAGGGCGAGCACGTCGTCCACCAGCGAAGCATGGGCCCTGTAGTAGTCGATCTTTTCCCAGATGGGCGAAAATTCCTTCATGAGGTTTTCCAGCAGGATCTTTTTGCAGTCCACGCAGCCCAGGCCCGCGCTGCGGCACCCGGCCTGGATCTCCCCCCTCGCGCCCTCGTCCGTGAAGTACTCGTGCAGGGGGTAGAGGTTGCAGTCCCCGGGCTCGCCCGGGTCCTTGCGCCTGACCCTTTTCACGTCGGTGAGCATCTGCATGACCTTGCCCTTGAGGCTCTCCCCGGTCTCGTAGATGAAAATGGCGTTGCCGTAGGACTTCGACATCTTCCGGCCGTCGATCCCCAGGACCCTCGCCGCCTCGGTGAGGATCTCTCTGGGCTCCCTGAGGGTGTTCTCGCCGTAGATGAAGTTGAACCTCCGGACGATCTCCCGGGTGAGCTCCAGGTGGGGGAGCTGGTCTTCGCCTATGGGCACCCGGTCGCCGTGGTACATGACGATGTCCGCCGCCTGGAGCACGGGATAGCCCAGGAAGCCCAGGGTGCTCAGGTCCTTTTCCTTGAGCTCCTCCTTCATCTCCTTGTAGGTGGGGTTCCTCTCCAGCCACGAGATGGGGGTGATCATGGACAGGAGGAGAAAAAGCTCGGCGTGGCTCTTGATGTCCGACTGCCGGAACAGCACGGACCGCTCCGGGTCGAGGCCCACGCTCAGCCAGGTCATGACCATGTCCCGGGTGCTCCGGGTGATGACCGAGGGGTCCCGGTACTCGGTGGTCAGCGCGTGCCAGTCGGCGGCGAAGTAGAAGCACTGGTACTCCTTCTGGAGCTCCACCCAGTTCCTGAGCACGCCCAGGTAGTGGCCGACGTGGAGGTCGCCGGTGGGCCTGATTCCCGATACGATGCGTTTCCTTTCCATACTGCTCCTCGCTATATTCTCATCAGCAGGCCGGTGATGAAGTCGATGACGGGGAAGATGACCACGTTCACCGTTCTGGTGAAGACCAGCACCAGCAGGATGATGAACCCGTAGGGCTCGATCTTCGAGTACGACCTCGCCATCTCGTAGGGCAGGAGGCCCTGGAGGATGTGGCTGCCGTCCAGGGGCGGGATGGGGATGAGGTTGAACACGGCCAGGCCCACGTTGATGACGATCATGAACTGCAGCATGATGGCCAGGGGGTACAGAAACGACGACGGGGCGATGGGCGGCACCACCCTGGAGATCACCGCGAAGACGACGGCGAGCAGGAGGTTCGAGGCCGGCCCCGCCAGGGACACCCACATCATGTCCTGCCTCGGGTTCTTGAAATACCGGGGGTCCACGGGCACCGGCTTGGCCCAGCCGATCATGCGCGTCACCACGAGCACCAGCAGGCCCACCGGGTCGATGTGGCTTATGGGGTTGAGGGTGAGCCTCCCCGCGTTTCTGGCGGTGGGGTCGCCCAGCCTGAAGGCCGCGTATCCGTGGCTGACCTCGTGGAAGGTGATGGAAAAGAGCACCGGCACCGCGAGGAGCGCTATCTCCTGAATATACGAGCTGATCATGGTGGCCTTATACCGTATCGAAGGGGCGGTGTCAAAAATTTACCGCAGGGGAAACCGGGGCTTTCGCCGCCTTCCGCGGCCGCCCGGCGCACGGCCCGCCTCCTTCTTCGCCGGCCCCGCACAGTCATGCCCGGATTGTCATTGCGGTGATCGTCGTCTGCACCCTTTTCTTCGCCATGCCGGGGGGGGCGCCCTCCGTCTTCCTGCTACCGGGCCTTTCCCGGCTTCACGAACAGGAGCATCACCGAAGCGGCCAGCGCCAGGCCCGCGCCCATGAGGAACGCGGCCCTGTCCCCGTAGCCCTGCCACACGAGGCCGAAGGCCACCGACGCAGGCAGGGCGGTGATGCTCACGGCGAGGCTGTAGGCCCCGTATGCGCTCCCGCGGACGCTTGCGGGCATGAGGTCGGCCACGAAGGCCTTCTCGACCCCCTCGCACAGGCCGAAGTACAGGCCGTAGGCGAAGAACAGCGCCCAGATGGCTTCCGTCGTCCCCGCCCGGGCGAACCCCGCGTAGACCAGGGCGTAGGTGAGCCAGCCCAGCATGATCACCGGCTTCCTGCCCAGCCTGTCCGAGAGGTACCCGCCGGGCATGGAGAAGACGGCCTTGGAGAAGTGGAGCAGGGCCCACAGCACGGGCAGCATGGCCACGCCCACGCCCGCTTCCCGGGCCTTCAGCAGGAGAAACGCGTCCGTGGAGTTGCCCAGCGTGAACACCCCCACCGTGGCCAGGTACCACAGGAACCCGGGCTTCGCCACGGAGGTAAGCGATATCCCGTGCGCCTCCCCGGCCCCGGCGAGGGGCCTTTCCTTCACGAGGAAAAAGGCCAGGATCATCGTGATCACCCCGGGGATGACGGCGAGCAGGAAGATGCCCCGGAGGGAGAACCCCCAGTACAGGAGCGCCGTGGCGATGAGCGGGCCGGCCAGGGCCCCCGTGTGGTCCATGGCGCGCTGGAACCCGAAGGCGAGCCCCAGGTGCTCCTTTTCCACCGACTCCGCCAGGAGCGCGTCCCGGGGCGCGCTCCTGATCCCCTTGCCCACCCGGTCGGCGAACCGGATGAGGAGCACCTGGTGCCAGCTCGTGGCCAGCCCGATGAGGGGGCGCACCGCGTTGGCGACGCCGTAGCCGATGGCGAACAGGGGCTTGCGCCGCCGCAGCCTGTCGGAATAGAGCCCGGAAAAATACTTGAGGAGGGACACGGTGGTCTCGGCAACCCCCTCGATGACCCCGACGGCGGCCGCGCCGGCATGGAGGACGCCCGTGAGGAAGACCGGCAGCAGGGGGTAGATCATCTCGCTCGCCACGTCGTTCATGAGGCTGATGAGCCCCATGCCCAGGACGTTCCTCTTGCCCCAGCGGTCGGCCATGACCTTTTTCCAGGCGCCCCTCATGTCCCTTTAAGAACATGATGTCCCGGCCCCTGTCCAGAGGAAATGCCCGCGCAGGCCTTCTGCCCCGGGCACCGCCTGCCTCCCCGCTCCCGGATTGCACCTTGACGGGGCGCCGGCCCATGGTATAAAAACAGTGTCGCAGTTTACGTGGGGTGGTTCGCTCGAGAGCCTGAGATCATACCCATTGAACCTGATCTGGGTAATGCCAGCGAAGGGAGAATACGCACCTCATGGCCGTCTCCTTTTCCTGGAGGCGTTTTTTCTTCCCCGGAGCCCCCCCGAAGGAGAACCACGGTGGATCGCCATGTCATGCGGATCATCGATGCGAACCTCAACCGCCTCACCGAAGGGCTGCGGGTCGTGGAGGACGTGCTCCGGTACGCCCGTGACGACGCCCCCCTGCAGCAGCGGCTCAAAAGCATGAGGCACCGCGCCTCGTCCGCGGTGCCCGCGGGCGCCCTTGTCATGTCCCGGAACGCGGCCGGCGACGTGGGGTTGCGGGCCCGGGGCTCGCTGGAGAACCGCAGGGGCTCGCTCGGGGACGTCGTGAGGGCAAACCTGAAACGGGCCCAGGAGGCGTGCCGGGTCCTCGAGGAGGTCCTGAAGATCGAAAGCCCCGGGGCGGCGCTCGTCATGAAGGAGCTCCGGTACGAGAGCTACGGGCTCGAAAACGAGCTGGAGCTCAGGGAGAGGAGAAGGCCGCCGGCGGGGCTCTTCCTCGTGATGCGACACCCCGGGGACGCGTGCGAAGACCTGGCCGGGGAAGCGGTGGCGGCAAAGGTCCCCGCCGTGGTGCTCGGGTGCCCGGGGGCAGACGCCCGCCTCTTTTACGAGCTCGCCCGCACCTTAAAGGAGATCACCAGGGGAAGCCCCACCAGGCTCCTGGTGGAAGACCGGGTGGATGTCGCCCTCGCCGCGGGTGCGGACGGCATTCACCTCGGGAAAGACAGCCTGCCCCCGAAGGAGGCCCGGGCCCTCGCGGGCGACTTCATCCTTCTGGGCCTTTCGGCGGACACGCTCGAAGGGGTGGAGCGGGCGCAGGGCGAGCCCGTCGACTACCTCGTGTTCGGGCCGGCCTCGCCCGGCCCTTCCGGGGCGGAGGAGATCCGGCAGGCTGCCGGGCTCTCGAGGCTCCCGGTGGTGGCCCGGTGCGCAGTGAACGGGGCGACGCTTTCCTCCCTCGCCGGGACCCCCCTCCAGGGCGTGGCCTGCACCCCCGGTGAGGGAAAGCTGGGCGAACTGCTCCAATCGACAGGAGAAATCATATGACGCAGAGAACAGAGGCCCTCAAGGGCACCATCACCCCGGAAATGGAGGAGGCGGCGCGCCACGAGGGGATCGACCCCGAGGTCGTCCGCGCGGGCGTGGCCGGAGGCACCATCGCCATCCCCAAGAACGCCGGCAAGTCCCTCCCGCAGGTCCGGGGGGTGGGGAAAGGGCTCAAGACCAAGATCAACGCGAACATCGGCTCGTCGCCCTACCACATGGACATGGCCGAGGAGGTGGAGAAGCTCCACGCGGCGGTGGGCTCAGGCGCGGACGCGGTGATGGACCTCTCGCTCGGTTCCGAGATCATCGAGATCCGCCGGGAGATCATCAGGCAGTCCCCCGTGATGGTGGGCACGGTGCCCATCTACCAGACCGCCTTCGAGCTCAGCTCGGAGCGCCGGGGGATCACGGACATGACCATCGACGACTTCCTGAAGACCGTCCGGAACCAGGCCGAGGAGGGGGTCGACTTCATGACCATCCACTCCGGCGTGACCCTGCAGTCCCTCTCGGCCCTCGAGGGGCAGGGCCGGATCCTCGACGTGGTGAGCCGGGGCGGGTCCTTCCTCGTATCGTGGATGAAGAAGAACCGCCGGCAGTCACCCCTCTTCGAATTCTACGACGAGATCCTCGACATCCTCGCGGCCCACGACGTGACCATCTCCCTGGGCGACGGCATGCGCCCCGGCGCCACGGCGGACGCCACGGACCGGGCCCAGATCACCGAGCTCGTCATCCTGGGCGAGCTCGCCCAGCGGGCCTGGGACAAGGGCGTGCAGGTGATCATCGAGGGCCCGGGCCACGTGCCCCTCAACATGGTGGAGGAAAACATCCGCCTCCAGAAGTCCCTGTGCCAGGGTGCCCCCTTCTACGTGCTCGGCCCCCTGGTCACGGACTGCGCGGCGGGCCACGACCACATCGCGGGCGCCATCGGCGGTGCGCTCGCGGCGTTCTTCGGCGCGGACTTCCTGTGCTACGTCACCCCGGCGGAGCACCTCAGGCTCCCCACGGTGGAGCACGTGGTCGAGGGCGTGATGGCCTCGAAGATCGCCGCCCACGCGGCGGACCTGGCCAAGGGCATGCAGTACGCCCGGGACCGGGAGGAGGCCATGGCCCGCGCCCGCAAGGCCCTGGACTGGGAGGCCCAGATGAGCTGCTGCCTCGACCCGGACAAGGCCCGGCGTCTGCGGGAGTCGAGCGAGATCGGCAGGGACGACGTGTGCACCATGTGCGGGGAGTTCTGCGCCATCAAGTGCCTGCAGGAAGTCCTCTGAACCCCGCGTCGCCCGCCGGCTCATGAGCGCCGCCATGCCAGCCCTTCCCGTCACCTGGCCCGAGCTGGTTCCCGGCACCCTCGCCCGCCGCTACCGGCGCTTCCTGGCCGACGTGGAGCTGAAGGCCGGCGGTATGGTCACCGCCCACTGCCCCAACTCGGGCAGGATGCTCCAGTGCTCGGAACCGGGCAGGCCCGTGTACCTGTCCCTGTCGAAAAACCCCGCCCGGAAATGCGCCCACACCTGGGAGCTCATCGAAATGCCCTCGAGCCTGGTGGTGGTCAACACGCTGCGGGCGAACGCCCTGGCAAAGGCCGCAGCGATCCTGGGCCTCGTCCCGGAGCTCGCGGGCTACCCGGAGGTGAAGAGCGAGGTGGTCACCACCCCGGGCACGCGAATCGACCTCACCCTTGAGGGCGGCGGACGGGCCCCGTGCATGGTGGAGGTCAAAAGCAGCACCTACGCGGTAAACGGGGTGGCCATGTTCCCCGACGCCGTGACCTCCCGGGGCCTCAAGCACCTCGTGGAGCTCCAGGCAGGGCTCGCCCGGGGCATGCGCTCCGTCCTGCTCCTCCTGGTCCAGCGCATGGACGCACGGTCCTTCCGCCCCGCCGACCACATCGACCCCCTCTGGGGCCGGGAGCTCAGGAAGGCCAGCGCCGCGGGTGTCGAGGTTCTCGCCTATGCGGCGCGCGTCACGCTCGCGGGCATGACCGTGGCCGGGCGCCTTCCCCTCGACCTCTCCTGAAGGCCCGGCGCGCCGGGAAAACCCGTGGCCCTGAATCTTCCCGCCCCGGCTCCGCTTGCGCGGGGCCTTGCATCGGCGAAATGGAGGCCTCCTGTGCGGCGGCGCCCCGGTTCCGCCCGCGCGGGGCCTTGACTTTCATCCGGCCGCCGCTAATTCTAATGGAAGAAAAGAAGCGCACGGAATTCCCTTAAACACCTGTGGAACCCTTGCCGACCAAGGAATTCTCCTTCGGGCATCCCCGGACTTTTGAGCACCCCGGCACCTCTCCCTTCGAGGCCTGTCGGGGCACGGTGAGACCGGTGCATTGAAAAGGCGCCCCGGTGACCTTACTCCATGCTGGACGAAAGGATGAAAAAAATGGCCAGGAAATCAAATGCAAAGACCAAGGCGAAGACCGGCGGAGAGGAGAGCCCCAGTTTGTATCAGCCCGCAGCGCCGGGGGAAACGGCAGTCCTCGAGGTGCGGGAGCCGAAACCCGTGCCGCCGAACTTTTACACGGACATCGTCCGGTCCCTGTTCGAAAAGAACAGGAAAAGGGTGTCCACCTACTACTGTCCCAGCATGAAGTGCCGGAAAACCTTCTGGGACGCTTCAGAGGGCTGTGCCTGCCCCTCCTGCGGGACCCTGGGGCTCATCAGCCAGTACCGGTTCCACAGCGTGTCGAACAGAACGGCCGACCGCAACATCGTGGGGTATGTCGACACGGCGGGCCGCCTCGTCTGCGGCAACTGCATCCTCAGGCACGGCGTGCAGAACGAGATAGGCCTCATCGTCTACGACGACACCGAGCCTTTCTGCGACGAGCACTGCGAATTGTGCAGGGAGCCCATGGGGCAGCTTCACCGTTAGACAAGGGGCCTCTCTTTTAGTATAGAGAAGGCCATCATGAGCGGGATGAGGATAAACAGGTTCATCGCTTCCACCGGGGAGATCTCCCGGAGAAAGGCCGACGAGCTCCTCCGGGAGGGCCGCGTGCGCATAAACGGCAGGCCCGCGGAGCTCGGGGACAGCATCGACCCGGGCGCAGACAGGGTCACGGTGGACGGGAAGCCCGTGAGTCCCCAGAGGCCTGCGTACCTCGCCATGTACAAGCCCAGAAACGTCGTGACCACCCTGCACGACCCCCAGGGCCGGCCCTGTGTCCGCGACCACATACCCCCGAAGTACGCGGGGGTCTTCCCCATCGGCAGGCTCGACTTCGACGCCGAGGGCCTGCTCCTCCTCACGAACGACGGCGCCCTGGCGCAGGTCCTCCACCACCCCTCCTTCAGCGTCCCCAAGGTCTACGTGGTGAAGGTCTCCCCCCGGGCGGAAGAGGCCCAGCTCCGGAAGATGCGGGAAGGGGTCCTGCTCGACGGGGCCGTGACGCGCCCGGCTCAGGTGGAAGAAACGGGCGCCCGGTCCGGGGAAACCACCCTCAAGATCACGCTGAGGCAGGGGCTGAAAAACCAGATCAAGCGGATGGCACAGGCCGTGGGCCTCCAGGTGACCGCCATCAAGCGGATCTCCGTGGGCCCCGTGACCGTGGAGGGTCTCCGGCCGGGAGAGGTGAGGGAACTCAAGCCCCGGGAGATACAAATGCTTCATAAGACGTGAGAATAGCGTGAAAAAACTTGACTTGGATTCACAACCCCTTATAATTAGTTATGTATGCAATCCTCAGGGAGGGATAGATGAACAAATCTGAACTGATCGAAGAATTGTCGATGCGCATGGCCATTCATCCGAAAAAGGCCGAGGCCATGGTGAACACCATCCTGGG
>JAKLDU010000069.1 GCA_022703355.1 Deltaproteobacteria bacterium
CTGAGGGCGGGGTCGCTGCGGACGTAGGGGAAGCGGGAGACCTCGCGGAGAAGGGGGACCGTGCCCGCCGGCGCCTTCAGGGGGACCTCCACGTGCCGGAAGACCCGCCCGCCAAAGGCCCTGGCCTCGTGGAAGGTGTTGGAACGCACCCGGTCCTTGGCGAGGCGGTCCAGGTCGATGTCCCCGAAGATCACCTGGGGCTCCCAGGAAAATCGCTTCGACTCGGAGACGAGCGTGCCGTCCTCGTACATCATGGCGTGGCCGTCCCAGGCCAGGTCCGTGGTGGACTCGCCCATACCCGCTGCCGTGTACAGGTAGGCCGAGAGGCACCGGGCCGACTGGTTCGCCGCGAGCTGGTGGCGGTATTCGTCCTTGCCCACCGTGATGTTCGAGGCCGAGAGGTTCACCATCACCGTGGCGCCGTCGAGGGCCGCGTGGCTCGAGGGCGGTATGGGCGCCCAGAGGTCCTCGCAGATCTCCACGAAGAGCTTGAAGCCGGGGATCGAAGGCACGGAGAAGATCAGGTCGCTCCCGACGGGCACGCCATCAAAGCCGCACAGGCTGATGGACCGGACGGGGAGCCGGGAGGCCGGCCTGAACTGCCGCGCCTCGTAGAACTCCCGGTAGTTGGGCAGAAAGCTCTTCACCGCGACGCCCAGGGGGACTCCCTGGTGCATGACCACGCCGCAGTTGTAGATGCCGCCTTCGATCTGCAGGGGGGCGCCCACGACGACGATGATGTCCAGGGCCTTCGTGCCCGAGAGGATCGCCCGGAGGGCTTCCTCCGTCCGGCTGAGGAGGGCGTCCTGGAAAAACAGGTCCTCGTTGGAGTAGGCGGAGACGCCCAGCTCGGGGAAGGTGGCGAGCACCGCTTTTCCCCCGTGCGCCTCGCGGACGAGCTCCAGCGTCTTTCCGGCGTTGAAGGCCGGCGAGCTCACCCTGAGCTCCGGGATGCAGGCCGCGGCCCTGATCATCCCGTGCCGGTAGAGGCTGAAGAATTCCTGCTTCCGCACAGCCAACCTTTCCCCCCTGCGCTCACGGCCGCCATTCCCGCCGAAGCCTGAACCCGAAAACGAGGGCGACCCCCCCTGGATCCCCGCGCCCGCCGCGGGGATGCCACCGGGGCTCAGCGCCCTCATTCCCCGGGATCGACGCTTACGATGGTGCGTCAACACCGGACTCGCGGCGCCCTTCCCGAAGTGCCTGGAATCCACGCTCCCGGCGGTGCCCAAGTATACCGCGTATCGGCAGAACCCGCAAGGTTTCATCACGGCGTCATATCCTCATTTCGTCTCATTATAAGGCACTTAACCCGGCACGCCTCCCCAGGGCCGGGCGGGGGCATTTCATACTTGAATTTAAGGTTCTCATCTTGTAAGGATTGTAACGGGTTGAAGGAGTACAGGTGATCGCCGGGGCGGGCTTCGCGCCTGCGCCGGAGGAAAGTCCGGGCTCCGCAGGGCAAGGGTGGTCGTTAACGGCGACCGGGGGCAACCCCAGGGAAAGTGCCACAGAAATCAAACCGCTTCCCTCTACGGGGAGTAAGGGTGAAACGGCGAGGTAAGAGCTCACCAGTTCCCCGGGTGACCGGGGAAGCTTGGCAAACCCCACCCGGAGCAAGACCAAAAGAGGGGCCAGCTGGGATTGCCCGTCCCGCCCCTGGGTAGGTCGCTCGAGGCGGCAGGCAACTGCCGACCCAGATGAATGATCACCGCCCGTTCCGGGGCAACCCGGGCGGGACACAGAACCCGGCTTACGGACCCCTTCACACCCTTTTTTTTGTTCTATGCTTTCATCTCGAAATGAAACGGGGCGCGTGGGCTTTCCATGGAAAAGAAGTCGCGATTCGAGCTGGGCCACACCGAGAAGATCCGGCGCTCGATCTACGTGTTCCTCCGGGACGAGCTGGAGCTCAAGCTCAAGTCCATCGCGCTGGAGGAACCCTATCGCAGGTGCCAGGACAAGGGCGTCCCCTACCCCTACGTGGATGCGAGCGACCTGAGGCCCAAGAAGAAGGAGTTCTCCAGGGAGTCCTCGCTGGCCAGGCCGTTCCTCATCATGTTCGTGGAGGACACCATCGACGCGGCGCACCAGAAGTACATCCGGTTCTCTGACACCAACAAGGTGCGCAAGGACAACCTCTCCCTGGTGCCTGACGTCAGGCTCCACCGGCCCTACTCGTCCATGATCCGCTTCTTCGAGCGCGACTCCTTCTTCGAGCTCTTAGACCAGCTCCTGGACGTGGACTACGGCCTGCTCATCCAGCGGGACAACCGCTTCCGGAAGCACAACCGCTTCTCGCTCACCCACTTCCACGTGAAGATCGACTGGCCCATCATGGAGGCGGCGGAGAGCCTGGCTAAAGAGCTGCGCTACGTGTCCAAGAGCCTCTACGAGCAGGGCGAGCGCTACGCGGAGATCCTCCAGCAGAAGCTCTTCGAGTTCTACGGCTGGCACCACCAGGCCGTGGGCGGCCGCAGGTCCGGGGCGCTCAGCGCCTTCCAGTACCTCAAGAACATGAGCGGGCTCTCCACGGTGTACGTGTCCAGCGCCGAGGCGAAATCGCTCACCCGCTACTCGGAGAAGGGCGTGGCCCGCTACGGCGTCATCCAGTTCGACAAGGGCCTCGCCAGGGCCCTCATCGAGAGCAGCGGCCTCACCGAGGAGAGCTTCCGCCAGGGCTACGCCCTGGGGGAGTCCGAGGGGTTCTTCGACGTGATCCTCTTCGTGACGTACAAGCACACCGAGTGGGGCAAGCCGCCCGAGGACGGCAAGCTCCGCATCCTCAAACCCGACTACAGCTGGCTCGCCATCGACATGGAGATGATCCTGCCCATGCCGCACGCGGTGAGCTTCAGGCCCCTTCCCGTGAAATGGGTCTACCGGTTGGAAGGCGACAAAAGGAGAGTGTAGTGGCACAGATCATCGACGGGAAAGACCTCGCTTCCAGGAAGCGCACTGCCATAGCGGAAGAAGTGAAGGCGTTTTCGGCGCGGTACGGCAGGGTCCCGGGACTGGCGGTGGTCCTCGTGGGGGAGGACCCGGCCTCGGGCATCTACGTGAAGAACAAGAAGCTTGCCTGCGAGAAGGCCGGCATCACGTCGCTCAGCTGGCAGCTTTCCGCGGACACCTCCCAGGCTGAGCTCCTCGGGCTCATCGACGAGCTCAACGCCAACCCCGGGGTGGACGGGATCCTCGTGCAGCTCCCCCTGCCCGGCGGACTGAACGAAGATGAGGTCCTGCTCAGGATCGACCCCGCCAAGGACGTGGACGGCTTCCACCCCTTCAACATGGGCATGCTCCTCACGGGCACCCCCACCCTGGTGCCGTGCACGCCCCGGGGCATCATGGAGATGCTCCGTGACAGCGGCGTGGAGCTCAAGGGAAAGGACGCGGTGGTCGTCGGCAGGAGCAACATCGTGGGCAAGCCCATCGCGCTGCTGCTCATGATGGAGCACGCCACCATCACGGTCTGCCACTCCCGCACGAAAAACCTCGCCGAAAAAATTTCCCGGGCCGACATCGTGGTGGCAGCCATCGGCAAGCCCGAGATGGTCAGGGGAAGCTGGATCAAGGAAGGGGCGGTGGTCATCGACGTGGGCGTGAACCGCACCGAAGCCGGGCTCAAGGGCGATGTGGAGTTCGAGGAAGCCTCGAAGCGCGCCTCCCTCATCACCCCGGTGCCCGGGGGCGTGGGCCCCATGACCATCACCATGCTCCTGGAGAACACGCTCATCGCCGCACGGGCCCGGATGTCCTGAGGCCGGGGGGACCCCCCGGGCGAGCGGAGCGGGGGCAGGCCCCACGCCCCGGACCGCGGTGCGGATGCTTTTTCCCCGTGCGGCTGCATGGGGTGCAATGGACAGGTGCACTCATATGAACACCTTCGGGAGACCAGGCATGAGGACACCGCTTTTTCAGGAACACGTGAGGTTTCACGGGAGGATCGTAGACTTCCACGGCTGGGAGATGCCCGTGTGGTACTCCGGGATCAGGGAGGAGCACCTGGCCACGAGGACCTCCGCCGGCATCTTCGACGCCAGCCACATGGGGGAGATCTTCGTGAAGGGCCCGTCGTGCGTTCCCTTCCTCGAGAGGGTCCAGACCCGCTCCATCGAAAAGATGCCCAGGCACAAGGTGTGCTACTCCTTCTTCCTCAACGAACGCGGCGGCATCATCGACGACCTGACGGTCTACTGCGTCGAGCCCGGGGAACGCTACATGCTCTGCGTGAACGCCTCGAACACGGGGAAAGACCTGGCCTGGCTTTCGTCCCACAACGGGGAGGGGGCGGACATCGACGACGCAAGCACGGGCACGGCGCTCATCGCACTCCAGGGGCCGGACGCCTCCCGCATCCTCAACAGCGTGACGGGCATCGACCTCGACGGCATGAAGGCCTACACCTTCGCCTGCGTGCCCACCGGGCCCTACGGCGAGCTCATGGTCTCGAAAACGGGCTACACGGGCGCGGGCGGGGCGGAGATCTTCCTGGCCTCCGGCCATGCCCCGAAGCTCTGGGAAGAGCTGACGGCCCGGGGGGCGGTGCCCTGCGGGCTGGGGGCCCGGGACACGCTGCGGCTCGAGATGGGCTTTCCCCTGCACGGCAACGACATCGACGAGACCACCACGCCGCTGGAGGCGTACCTGAACTTTGCCGTGGACCTGGCCAAGCCCTCCTTCATCGGGAAGGACGCGCTCGCAAGGCAGCGGGAGGAAGGGCTTTCCCGGAGGCTCGTGGGGCTCCTGCTGGAAGGCAGGGGCGTGCCGCGCCAGGGGTGCGCGTGCGAAAAGGACGGGGTCAGGGTGGGCATCGTGACCTCGGGGAGCGTCTCGCCGGTCCTGGGCGTCGGCATCGCGCTGGCCTACCTCGACAAGGGCGTGGCCGAGGGCGACGAGGTCGACGTCGCGGTGCGGGACAGGGCCCTGAAAGCCCGCGTCGTGCACCCGCCGTTCACGGGGGGCGCCCTGTGCATCATACCGAAAAGGACCTGAAAGGGGAGGGTTTCATGAACATACCGGACGATCTGTATTATACCGAGAACCACGAGTGGGGAAAGGTCGAGGACGGCGACCTGAGGGTGGGAATCACGGACTACGCCCAGGAGGAGCTCGGGGACATCGTGTTCGTGGATCTCCTGCCCGAGGGGACGGCCGTTTCCCGGGGCGACTCCGTGGGCACCGTCGAGTCGGTCAAGGCCGTCTCCGAGGTGTACGCCCCGGTGGACGGGGAGATCACGGAGGTGAACCCAGCGCTGGAGGACGCCCCCGAGCTCGTGAACCAGGACCCCTACGGAAAGGCGTGGATGGTGGTCATCAGGATGACGGATCCCTCCGCGGCACGGTCCCTCATGGACTCCCGGGCCTATGAAGAGTACGTGAAGGCGGAGGCGAAGTAGATGTCCTACGTCCCCCACAGCGAGGACGACCTCCGGAGGATGGCCTCGGCGGCCGGCCTGACCGACCCCGAGGACGTCTTCTCCCCGATCCCTCGGGCCGTACGGCACCGGGGCCCGCTTTCCGTGGGCGGTCCCCTGGACGAGGAAACCCTGCGCAGGCTGTTTCGTGTCTCCCCTTCCCGGGCGGTCTTCGCCGGGGGCGGGGTCTACCGCCACCACATCCCCGCCCTGGTGGACGCCCTGTCCTCCCGGCAGGAGTTCTCCACCGCGTACACGCCCTACCAGCCGGAGATCAGCCAGGGCACGCTCCAGGCGCTCTTCGAGTACCAGAGCATGATGGCGGCCCTCACGGGCATGGAGGTGTCGAACGCCTCCCTGTACGACGGCGCCACCGCCCTGGCGGAAGGGGCGCTCATGGCACTCAGGGGAAAAGGCATCGAGCGCGTCCTTGTCACCAGGGCAACCCACCCCGCCTACCGGAAGGTGCTGGAAACCTACCTCTCCCGCGCCGGGGACGCGGTGGTGGAGGAGGTCCCCTTCTGCCGGGACACGGGCCGGGTGGACTTGGGCGCCCTCGCCTCCGCGGTGGGCAGCGACGCGGCCTTCTTCATCCAGAACCCCAACTACTTCGGCGTGCTCGAGCCCATGGAGGAGGTGGCCGCTGCTGTTTCCGGCACGGCCGGCTTCTGGGGCATCGTGGTGGCCGAGGCGCTCTCGCTGGGCCTGTTCCGGCCGCCGGGGTCCTTCGGCCCCGACGTGGTGGTGGGCGAGGCCCAGTCCTTCGGCAACCACGCCAACGCCGGCGGCCCCCTCCTGGGGTTCTTCTGCACCAGGCGCGAGCACGCCAGGCGCATGCCCGGCAGGCTCGTGGGCCTGACGAAGGACTCCTCGGGCAGGACGGCCTTCTGCCTCACCCTGTCCACCCGCGAGCAGCACATCCGCCGGGAAAAGGCCACCTCGAACATCTGCTCCAACGAAGGGCTGTGCACGCTCAGGGCGGCGCTGTACCTGAGCGCCCTGGGGCCGAAGGGCCTGCGCAGCGCGGCCCTCCAGTGCGCCGCGGGCGCGGGCGAGCTCACGAGCCTGCTGCGGGACAGGGGCATCTTTCCGCTCTTTTCCGGCCCGTGCTTCCACGAGATCGCGCTGCCCCTGAAAGAGGGGAAGAGGCAGGCCCTCCTGGCTGAGGGGATCGTGCCGGGCATCCCGCTCGTCAGGGATTACCCCGAGCTGGGGGAGGCCGTGGTCACGGCGGTCACGGAAATGAACACGAAGGAGGAGTGCCGATGGCTGGCCGGGATGATGTAGCCGGGTTCCCCCTGATCAGGGAGCCCCTGCTGAAGGACGTGGGCGCACCGGGCAGGAACAGGCGCGTGCTCCCCGCGCCCTTCGACGTGCCCCAGGCCGTGGACCTCCCCGGAATCGCCGTGCTGCCGGACATCCCGGACGTCTCCGAGGTGGAGACCGTGCGGCACTTCACCAGGCTCTCCGACCTCAACTACGGGGTAGACAACGGCATGTACCCCCTCGGCTCGTGCACCATGAAGTACAACCCCAAGATGGCCGAGGCCATGGCGGAGGCGCTCAAGCCGGTACACCCGGGCGACGAGGCCGCCATGGGAAGCGTCCTGGGCCTGCTCTTTCTCCTGCAGCAGCACCTCGGGGAGATCTGCGGCATGGACGCCTGCTCCCTGTGGCCGGCGGCCGGGGCCCACGGGGAGCTCACGGGCATGATGGTCATCCGCCGCGCCGTGGACGCCGGCGGGAGCGGCCGGAGGAAGGTGCTCATCCCGGACACCGCCCATGGCACCAACCCCGCGTCCTGCGCCGTCGCGGGCTTCGTCACCGAAAACATCCCCTCGGGCTCCTCGGGCTTCCTCACCGCCCAAACCGTTGAGGAGCACCTCGACGGCGACGTGGCCGCCCTCATGATCACCAACCCGAACACCCTGGGGATCTTCGAGGAGGAGATAAGCGAGATCGCCCGGCTCCTCCACGAGAACGGCTCCTACCTCTACATGGACGGGGCGAACCTGAACGCCATCCTCGGGGTGGCCCGGCCCGGGGACATGGGCGTGGACTGCATGCACGTGAACCTGCACAAGACCTTCGCCACGCCCCACGGCGGGGGCGGGCCGGGGGGCGGGCCCGTGCTCGTGAAGGAGGGGCTCGCGCCCTACCTGCCGCTGCCCCGGATCGTGAACGACGGGCACGGGGGCTTCGCCCTCGACCGGGAGGGGCCCGAGAGCATCGGCATGGTGCACTCGTGCCTGGGCAACGTGGCCATCTCCATCAGGGCCCTGGCCTACATCCTGAGCATCGGCCCTTCAGGCCTGCGCGAGACGGCGAAGGCCGCCTGCCTCAACGCCAACTACCTCCGCAGCAGGCTGGCAGGCCTCTACGACCTGCCCTACCCCACCCCCACGCTCCACGAGTTCGTCCTGTCCGACCGCGCCTTCAAGGGCACCGGCGTGTCCACCATGGACGTGGCGAAGGCGCTCATGGACTTTAGCTTCCACCCCCCCACCGTCTATTTCCCCCTGGTGGTGGGCGGGGCCCTCATGATAGAACCGACGGAGACCGAGCCCATCGAGGAGCTGGACCGGTTCGCGCTGGCCATGGAAGACATAGCGCGAAGGGCCCGGGAGAACCCGGAGGAGCTGCACGGGGCCCCCGTGACAACCCCCGTGGGGCGCGTCGACGAGGTGCTGGCCGCCCGGAGCCTCATCCTGACCTGGCCGTGAAGAGAATCCAACGGGGAGGAGACCGTATCTAAATGGGTAAGAAACGGGAGATACAATCCGACGCCCTTGTGGTGCGCGACCTCAAGAAGGGCGACGCGAAGGCCATGGAGGAGATCGTGAGGCGGTACTCGAACAAGGTCTACAATCTTGCCTACCACCTGACGAGAGACTCCGCCGCGGCGGAAGAGATCATGCAGGACGTGTTTCTCACCGTGATCGCCAAGATAGCCACGCTCACCAACGAGGCGTACTTCTCCACCTGGCTCTACCGGGTCACCACGAACGCCGCCTACGGGTTCCTCCGGAAAGAAAAGAAGTTCTCCGAGCAGACCCCGGTGGAGGACCTCGACGGGGAGCACCACGCCAGCGTCGACTGGTCGGAGCTCCCCGATGACGTCCTGCTCTCGGAGGAAAGCCGGGAGGTGCTCAAGCGCTCCATCGACTCCCTGCCGGAGGCCATGAGAACGGTCGTGATCATGAAGGACATGGAGGGGCTGAAGAACGAAGAGATCGCCGAAGCCCTCGGGATCAGCGTCCCCGCGGTCAAGTCGAGGCTCCACCGGGGGCGGCTCATGCTGCGCGACCAGCTGTCGGACTACTTCAGCAAATACACGAAACCATCGGGGGAAGACGCATGAACTGCAAGATCTGCTCGGCTCTCTTTCAGGAATTCCTGGAAAAGTCCCTGTGCGAGGAGCTCATCTCCGAGGTGGACAGCCACCTGAAGAAATGCGGGCAGTGCAGGTCGTCCATGCACACCTACTCGCTGACCATCGTCCTTTCCTCCCGGGCCGACCCCCCCTGCTGCGTGCCCGCGGAAAAGATGGACGAGCTCAAGAAAATCCTCATGGAGCGGTTCTGCACCAAGAAGACCGCCTAGCTTCGCGGGGCCGCCCGGCCCCCCCGGGCAACCCGATGCCTACGACGCCTCCGCCGGCTCCCCTTCTTCCTGGAGGGGGTTCGTGCTCACGTACCGGTCGCCCGAGTCCGTGCCCAGGTCCGGGGGGAAGACCTTGATGATGGCCGGCAGGAAGGTGAGCGACGAGAAGGCGATGGTCATCATGTCGATGGCCACGAGGATGCCCATCTGGGAGATGATCACGAACTGGGAGGGCACGAGCACCAGGAACCCCGCCGAAAGGGCGAGCGCGTTGTAGACGATGGCCCTGCCCGAGGTCTTCATGGAGACGTCCAGCGCCTCGTCCACCGAAAGGCCCAGCCTGATCTCGTGGCGGTACCGGTTGAGGAAGTGGATGCAGTAGTCGATGCCCAGGCCGATGTCGATGGCGGCCACCGTGGCGGTGGCGGCGTTGAGCGTCATGCCGGTGGCGCCCATGATGCCGAAATCCAGGGTGATGGGGATGAGGAGCGGCACCATGCTGTAAACCCCCAGCTTGAACGAGCGGAAGATGAACACCGTGACGAGGAAACACAGGACGAACGAGATGACGAAGCTCTGGAGCTGGCTGGTGACGATGATGCGGTTGAACTCGTCGGCCAGCGTGGACAGGCCGGTGGTGATGAAGCTCCCCTTCGCCCCCGCCCCGTTCTCCCTTTGGTTGAACTCGTCCACCAGGGCCGTCACGTCCCGGGTGAGGTACCCGCTCTGGGACTTCATCTGGAGCATGATCTGGCCGTCGCTGAAATCGTAGGTCGCGAAGCTGTCCAGCTCGCCCTCGCCGCCGGAGAACGAGTAAAGGAGCAGGTACTGGGCCACGAGCTCCCGGGTGTCGGGGATCGCGTAGTACCGGGGGTCCCCGTCGTGCATGGCCTGGTTCATGCGCTTGACGAAATCCACCACGGACACCACCTTCCCCACCCCGTCGAGGCCCTTGAGCTCCTCCTGGAGCCTGTCCATCTTCCGGAGCACGGCGGGGTCCTTGATGGCGTCCGGGGAGCCCCCCCTGAACACCACGGAGTAGGAGGAGGTTCCGGCGAACTTTTCGTTGAGGATGCGGTCCGCGACCCGGATGGGGCTGCGCTCCCGGAAGTTTTCCGCCAGGTTCATGTCGCTCTTCACGTGGCGGCCGAAGAAAAGCGACACGATGAAGACGATGAGGGAGACCGCGAAGACCCAGCCCTTCCGGTGCACGCTGAGGGAGGACAGCCTCCCGAGAATCGGCCCCACGATGTCGAGCCCGGCGTGGTGCCGGGGGACGTGCACCCCTCCCCTGCCGTCGATGAGGGAGAGGACCGCGGGGATGAAGGTGATGACGAGCAGCATGGCCACCCCGAACCCGAAGGCGGAAAGCAGGCCGAACTGGGTCAGCGGGACCACCCAGATGGAGACCAGGGACAAAAAGCTCGCCACCTCCGTGAGCCCCGCCACGAGCACCGCGGCCACGATCCTGCCCACGGCGCCCTTGATCGCCCCCCTGCCTTTTCCGCCCGCAGAGAAGTCGGCGAAGACGTTCTCGATGACGTGCACGCCGTAGCCCACGCCCACGGCCATGAGCGCCACGGGCAAAGCGGTGGAGATCATGGTGAGCGGGACGTTCACCATGACCATGAGCCCGAAGGTCCAGATGCAGGCGATGCCCACCGACAGCAGGGGCAGGAGCATGCCGCTGAAGTTCCTGAAGAAGAAGAACAGGGCCACGAGCAGAACCACGACCACCAGCGGCGGCAGGATGATGAGGTCCTTGATCATGTAGTGGCTCTGGAGCGCCTCGAGCACCCTGGTGCCCGAGATGAAGAACCTTTCCGGGCCCTCGTACTTTTTCAGGATGCCCGTCATCCGGAAGTAGATGGGGATCATCTGGATGGTCTCCACATTCTTGTCCAGGACGATGGACATGGCGGTGCCCGTGCCGTCCTTCGTCACCAGCGTCCCCTTGTAGATGTCCCAGGAGTCGATCTTCCCCTTGAGCGCGGCGATCTCGCCTGGGGTGCGGGGCACCGTGCCCTCGGCGACCAGGGGGGCCACCACGAGCCCGGACTCGGAGCCCTCGATGCCCTTGGCGTTGAGGATGCAGGTCACCTTCCTGATGCCCTTGATCTGCTGGAACTCGGCGCAGATCTTCGCGAGCTTGTCCAGGGAGGAGGGGGTGTAGATGT
>JAKLDU010000007.1 GCA_022703355.1 Deltaproteobacteria bacterium
CGTCTGCCCGGCCTGGTAGGCAGGCATGACGACGACCACCTTCCTGTCCTTGTACACTTCCCCGGTTTCCCCCTGTTCTCTGTAATGATGTGTATATAACGAAGCGGCCCTGGTTTTCCGTGATGATGCATATATCACCAGGCGACGGTAATATCATCATCATATAATTCACGACAGGTGCGTCATGGGCCTGCAGACTGCAGGCATCTGTCCTGCGGCATGGCTGTGGGGGAGGGCATGGTGAGAAAATGGTGCCGGGAACAGGACTTGAACCTGCACGAGCGTACGCCCACTAGCTCCTGAAGCTAGCGCGTCTGCCAATTCCGCCATCCCGGCACTCTGGCCTTGAATTCGCAAGGTGAATCTCATATATAGTCTTGCACCATTCCTTGTCAAGGAAGTATCGCATGGACGTGATCCGGAATAACGAAGACCTTCGGCCCGAAAGATTTGTCCGGCCGGTGATGACCATCGGCAACTTCGACGGCTGCCACATCGGGCACCGGGAGATCTTCCGGAGGGTCAAGGCCCATGCGGCAAAAGTGGCGGGGACGTCCGTGGCGTACACCTTCGACCCGCACCCCGCTTCCATCATCAAAGGTGTCACCCCGCAGCTCATCTTCACCCTCGAGGAAAAGATCGAGGCCGTGCGCTGCCTGGGCATGGACTGCCTGGTCGTGGCCCCCTTCACCTGGGAGGTCGCGGACACCGACCCAAAGCGGTTCGTCGAAGACACCATCGTGGACAGGATCGGCGCCCTGGGAGTGGTCGTGGGGCACGACTTCTCCTTCGGCAGGAAGGCCACGGGCGATATCCCCTTCCTGGAGCGCATGGGGGAGGAGAAAGGGTTCTTCGTCGAGTGCGTCGAGCCGGTGAGGCACGACGGGAACGTGGTGTCGAGCACCCTCATCCGCAAGATGATCCTCTCGGGCGACGTGGGCGGGGCGGCCAGGCTCATGAAGTTCCCCTTCCGCATCCGCGGGCCGGTGGTCCACGGCAGGGCCCGGGGCAGGGGTCTGGGCTTCCCCACGGCCAACGTGACTTCCGACAAGGAGCTCATCCCCGCCTACGGGGTGTACGCCGTCTGGCTTTGCCTCGGTGACCGGCAGCTCCCGGGCGTGGTGAACATCGGCAACAACCCCACCTTCGGCGATGTGGGCACCTCCATCGAGGCCTTCATCTTCGACCTGGACGAGGACATCTACGGCAAGGAGCTCACCGTGGAGTTCGTGGAGCACCTCCGCGGCGAGATAAAGTTCGCGGACAAACAGTATCTCATCGACCAGATCGACGCCGACTGCAGGCTGGCCCGGGAGATTCTCGCACAAAGGAAACCCGGTGAGGATCTTCGGCCTGTCTGACCTCCACCTGTCGTTCCAGGCGGACAAGCCCATGGACGTCTTTGGCCCCGTCTGGCAGAACCATGCCCAAAAGATCAGGGAGGCCTGGCTCCAGACCGTGGGCGCCGACGATGTGGTTCTCGTGCCCGGCGACATCTCCTGGGCCATGAGGCTGGGCGATGCCCGGGAGGACTTCGCCTTCCTCGGGGGCCTGCCGGGCGCCAAGGTCGTCATCAAGGGCAACCACGACTACTGGTGGGCGAGCCTGAGCAAGGTGCGGGAATCGGTCCCCCCATCGGTCGTGCCCCTGCAGAACTCATCGACCGTGTTCGACGGCATCGGGGTCGCGGGTTCGCGCCTCTGGCTCGACCCGGACTTGAAGCTGGAAAGCACAACGCCTGAAGACATGAAAATATGGGAACGGGAGCTCGACCGGCTGGCGCTGTCGCTGAAGACGCTCCCCGCCGGGCTGAGAACGCGGATCGTCATGACGCACTTCCCGCCCATCTCGCTCGACGGCAGGCCGGGCAGGGCAGTGGAGATTGCCCGGGACGCCGGGTGCGACATCTGGGTCTTCGGGCACATGCACCTCGGGAGCCTTGATTACGGTGGATTCAACCGGACCGTGGACGGCATCAGGTTCGAGTTCGTGTCGGCGGACTACCTGGATTTCCGGCCGAAGCTCATCCTCGACCCGGGGCTGTAACACTTATTTTACTTGATATGAACGGCAGAGGGCGTGTACCTTAAGCTTGTATATTTATAATACTTTGTGTATGAGGAGGTAGAGGCTGTGATCATTATGAAGAAAACCAAGTTCCCAGGTCTGTCCAGAATCGAGAAGTCCCCGGACATACCGACCCTGGTGATGAACCAGGTCATCGAGCTCATTTCCCAGGGCAAACTCAAGATCGGGGAGAAGCTCCCCTCGGAGCAGGAGATGACCGGGCTCTTCGGCATCAGCCGGATCTCCCTGCGGGAGGCGATGAAGCTCCTCGAGGCGAAGGGCTACATCGAGTCCCGGGACAGGAAGGGCAAGTACGTCCGGTCGCTCACGGACAACGTGAAGTCTTCCATTGAAGATCTCATCTCGGTCGATCACGAGAAGATCTGGGAACTCCTGGCCGTCAGAAGGCTCATCGATTCCGAGGCGGCGTACCTCGCGGCACGCAACGTCTCGAAGGAGCAGAAAAAGCGCTTCACCACGCTCATCGAGAGAATCGAGGCCATCGGGTCCGAAAACGTCCTCACCTCGAAGGAAGGCGGCAAGCTCTACTCCGACTTCTTCGACATCCTCGCGGACTCCACCAGGAACACCATCTTCGTGCACCTGCGGGAAACCATCGCGCACGTGCTCACCGGGGCCTTCCCCTACAGCAGGAAGAAGCTCTCCCGCGTGGACAACACCTCGAACCAGATCGTATCTCAGCTCGCGAAGATCATCGAGGCCGTGGACAGGCGGGACGCGGACGCGGCCAAGGCACTGACCATCGAGCACATCGACTTCATCGAAAAGTCCCTCAGGCGGGCGCTCAAAGAGGAAGAATGAAGACCTGTCCCCTCCCTTCCGGGGGAGGGGAATTTTGCATTCACTCGTCCCGGTTGAAGAAAATTGAGTTCATTGGTCCGGTCCGGAGGTCATATCCGGGGAAAGGTGCATTCCCTCGCCTCGGTCGATGAACGTTTGAGAGGCAGCGGCGGTTGGGCTCGGGTATCTTTGAGTAATCTTACATTGCCTCGTCCCAGTCGATGAGGGAAGCGATCTCCTCCCAGCTCCTCACCACCGTGAAGGGGTGGCTCGTCCTGTTCCAGGGCTGGTCGTAGATGATGGGCGTGATGCCCTCGGCCGCGAGCAGGTGGCAGGTGTCGAGCCGGTCTTCCACAAAGAATTCCGTGCCCTGGCTTTTGAGTATCTCGAGCTTTGCGGTGCTCACCCCGGTGGCGGTCACCCTGACGGAGGCCGGGGCAAGCGCGGGAATGTGCTTTTCGAACCACCGCTCGACGGGCTCCTTCACGGGCCGGGCCGTGACCACGGAGAGCGGGGGGGTGTTCCTGCCGATTTTCGTCAAAACCTCGGAGGCCCCGGTGTTGGGTAAAAGGCCCAGCTCGTGGATGCGGTGCGTCAGGGTCTCGAAGATCTCGGCCACATAACGGGTTTCCAGCTTCACCACCCGCATGAAGTCGTACTCGGTGATCTCTTCGTAGTCGATGTCCACATCGAAGTCCTGTTTGGCGATCTGGACGAACAGCCTGAAGGTGTCCGCCACGACCCCGTCGAAGTCGAAAGCGATCTCATGTGTCTTGATGCCCATGGACAAATCCTTTTCCCGGGTTGGATGCCGCCCCTTGTAGCACATCGGCCGCCCCGGTGGAAGGGCCATCGGAAGCCCGGGAATCATTCAGGAAAGAAATGAGCAGGCCGGCCGCTGGACTGCGAAAAAGCAATTGACAAAGGCGCGGCATACAGGATAACGGAATGGCAGTTGCAGGCGCGTAGCTCAGTGGGAGAGCACCACCTTGACACGGTGGGGGTCCGGGGTTCAAATCCCCGCGCGCCTACCAATAACTCCTTGGATTTAATTTGTTAATCCGTACCCAAAATTGTGTACCGAGAGTCGAATATTTACCGATCACGGTGACTTGGTTGCTGCTGAGATAAGATGACTGTGACGGATAAAGTGAAGAGCACGTAGAATTTTATTTTGTTACCGCTTGATCTGATGGAAGAGCGGTGAAAAGAATTGTTATGATGCACTTGCTTCTGCAAGCAATATTGGACATCAATATTTGTAATATTATCAAGATATAATAATAAGGGATGTTGCGTGCTGTCACGCTATGAAGGGCAGAGAATCATGCTTGGAATTATGTATAAGGGCATAAACACTTTTTTTCTTGTTGCGGTAACCATCATTAGTCTATCCTGAAGAACCCGGTTTTTCTAAACAGGCAAGAGGATTGTCGATTTCAAGATATCAGGAAGCCAATAAAGAATGGGGGCAAGAAATCGGGCGCTGGCACGGAGTCACCGCCCGGTTCTCCTTGGCCGTGCGGCTATTTACTATAATGAATATTTGATCTTATAATACCAAAACTTTGAAAAACCTAATCTGAAGGGAGTTCCGGCATGTCTGGACCGAACAGGAACAATCCATACAGTTTCGACGAGTTTCTCGCGTGGCGGCAGGGAATAAACTACTATAGCGACGATCTCTTCTTCCAGAAGGTCCTCCAGCACTTTTGCGGCAGCGAGTGGGACGCCATAAACGACAGCCTTCTGAGGATGTCCGAGAAGGTATCCTACCGATGGCGTGACTTCGCAGACAAGATCGCCCAGCCCGAGCACCGGCCCTACATGAAACATTTCGACGGCCACAACCACCGCATCGACCGGATCGTCCGGCCTGTCGAGACCGAGATCATGGAGAAGGAGATCTTCTCCGAGGCGTTCTTCTCGGACAGGACTTCTCCCTGGCTCAGGCTTGCCAAGATGTACCTCATCTACCAGAACGGGGAGGCGTGCGTCGCCTGCCCCATGACCTGCACCGAAGGGCTCGTGGCCCTTCTGGATAAGTATGCCGACTCCCCGGAAACCAGGCACATCCTCCGGCACTGCAAGGAGGGGATCGACGGCGACTTCGCCATCGGGGCCCAGTACCTCTCCGAGATACAGGGCGGCTCGGACGTCCCTGCCAACGTGCTCGAGGCAATGGAAGAGGGTGGCACCTGGCGTCTGTATGGAACGAAATTCTTCTGTTCCGCCACCCATGCGGACTACGCGGTGGTGACGGCAAAGCCTGTCGGGTCCGAAGAGGTCGCCCTCTTCGTGGTGCCTTCGTGGCTGCCTGGCAACAAGCAAAGGGAGGTGCGCAACGGCTACACCATCGACCGCATCAAGTGGAAGATGGGGACCTCGGAGCTCACCACGGCCGAGCTCACCTTCAATGGATCCGTTGCCTACCCGGTAGGCCCGCTCAACCGGGGTGTGGCGAACGTGGTGGGTATCGTACTCACCTATTCGAGGCTCACCGTGGGCCTGTCCGCTGCCTCCTCGATGGCCAGGGCGGCACGTGAGGCGAGGGCGTATGCGAAATTCAGGACAGCCTTCGGCCCGCGCATCGACCAGTTCCCCCTGCTCGAGGGACAGCTCCGGAAGATCGAGCACTACTGGAAAAGGACGCTCGCCGCAGCCTTCAAGCTTTACAGCGAGTTTCTCGGGCTGCCGGGGGGACTCAAAGGCGGGCTGATGACCGACGAGACTGAAGATCTCAAGAAAAAGCGCTTCGAGACGCGTGAACTCATCATGCTCCAGAAGATTACCGGCTCCTGGGACTGCACCGACATCCTCAGGCTCGCCATGTCGGTCTTCGGCGGCCATGGGGTCATGGAAGACTTCTCGTCCCTGCCCAGGCTGTACCGCGACGCTGCCATCAACGAGCTCTGGGAAGGGCCCCGCAACGTCCTGCTCACCCAGATGCACCGCGACTTCCAGCGCGTCTCCTCCTGGTACAAGCCCTCCGAGTTCGTCAGGAACATCCTCGGGCGAACCGATGAAGGCACGGTAACCAAGCTCGGAGCAGAGATGGAGGAGTTCATTGCCTATCCGAACCTGTTCGGGATGGACGATACGACCATCGAAGTCTGCAGACGGTGGGACGCCTTCTGCCACGATCTCTTCCACGCTTACCAGGATTCGTCTCTCCGGGACGTGGAGAAGGAATAGACTGCCAAGGGCAATGAACAGCTGTGCGTCTGGATCTCGTATGGGGCATATCCATAAAAGGTGTCAATCTGTCCAACGGGATGAATGGGATCCCGTTCCTCGAAGGCGAGGGTCGCTTGGTTATTGATGTGTCCTTTATCTCAGGGGTGATGTGATGATGAAGAAACTAACGGCGCCTACCACTGCTTGCGGAATCCTGTTCATCCTGACGATCGTTTTCTTTGCCAAGAACCTGTTTTTTTCTCCCGGGACCTTCATTGGCGGGGTAGATGTCATCGGGTCTTTTTACTGGAACGAAATGTTCGTCAAGGAGTCGTTCCTGTCGGGAAGCATTCCACTCTGGAACCCTTATTACTATTGCGGCCACCCTTTCCTGGCCAATCCGTCCCCATTTACCTTCTACCCTGCAACATTATTTTATGTGTTCCTGCCTTTGCCTTTGGCGTTCAGCATAGACACAGTTCTCCATGTATTCGCAGCCGCCATGGGCATGTTCTTCTTTGTCAGAACCGTCACAAGCTCCACAAAGGCCGGGTTGGCCTCTGCCATCGTATACAGCCTCAGCGGGTATTTCATGGAAAGGATAGCTGCAGGGCATGTTCCCTTGATACACGCGGCTGCGCTCGTCCCATGGATTTTTTATTTCACAGAAAAAGCACTCAAAGCCGACCGGGTGAGAAATTTAGTATTGGCAGGCATCTTCCTTGGCTTGCAGATACTCGGTGGAGATCCGCACATCAGTTACCTCACCTCACTGTTCCTGGCTTTATACTTTCTCTTGAGGGTGATGCTTGATCAAAGGCCCGTGCCTATGAATGGGCGAATGAAGGGGTTATCATTTTTCCTCCTCATACCCCTCATTGCATTCGGTATCAGCGCAATCCAGGTACTGCCTTCAATGGAATTCAGGTCACTGAGCGACAGGACGAGCAATACTTTTGAATTCGTATCCCAGGGATCTTTTTCACCTGCACAGTTTTTCTTACTGCTGGTTCCCAAGCCCATGACATCGATGCTGGCCTCTGATTGGGAGACTGCGTGCTACGTGGGGATCCTGTCGCTCTTCCTCGCATTCATTGGGTTGTTTTTCTCAAGAAACAAAAAATATGCCCTGTGCACAGGAATCATGCTGTTCATTGCGATCACCTTCATCCTGGGAAGCTATACCCCGCTGTATTACCTGTACTACAAACTTCTGCCCATGCTGTCGACATTTCGCATCCCGGCAAGGGCCACGGTAATCGTTGATTTCCTCATGTCTCTCCTCGCAGGCCTGGGCCTTTGCCATATTGCTGAGTATTCCTTGAGTCGGGCGCAGAAATCAATTATCGTGGGCAGTTGTGCAGTAGTTTTCTGCATCCTGTTCCTTGGGGCCTGGAAAATGCGGATCCCCTTGAGTTCCAAGGAGATGATCAGCGCGATCCTGTTTCTGGTCTGCAGCCTTGCCCTGCTCAGCACCCTTTTCTCAGTGAAAAATAAAGAATCCATTGCCAGGCTGTTCATAGCCTTTTTGTTCATCGACCTATACCTTGTTTATTCACCGCTCATTCCCCGCTTGAGCGAAAAAAGTCTTTTAAAAGAGATGCCATTCGAGCAGGTTTTCAAGGAGGATCCCGGACAATACAGGGTCGCCGTGCCCGGCTACGGGCCGGGCCAATACGGCCTGCCCTCAAGAGGGGTGAAAGGTCATTATCATGGGATTAACGGAAGCACACCAATAATACTGAAAGACTACTTTGACTTTATATACGGCATGGCAACAATCACTCCGCCGGAGTTGTTCCGGCACACGTTTGCACAGGATCTGTTTCAAAATAACGGTGCGGCTTTCAGTTCCAAGATCCTGGGTGTCAAGTATGCAATAGTGGAGACCCCATCAGGTTATCTCATGACCAGGGCTGACTGGCATATGCCCCGAGCAGCACTGGTGGAAAACTCCATCATATCTCCCAGGAAAGAAGATCATCTCGCATACATGAAAGATCCACAATTCGACCCGTTGAAGACGATTATTCTGGAAAAGGGCATAAGACCATACACACAAGAACTCACATCAGAGAATGGGAAACCCCATGCAGGGGAAACGGTCCGGATCAGGAACTACGAGCCCAACAGGATAGACTTGGAAGTTCGCTCTCCGTCCCACGCCTTCTTGCTTTTGAGCGAGCTTTACTGTCCCGGATGGAAGGCCTATGTGGATGGAAAGAAAGAGGAGGTCCTGAGGGCAGACTATGTCCTCAGGGCGGTCCGTGTGCCCACAGGTGAGCATTCCGTATCATTTGTGTATCGGCCGGGGAGTTTCTTCCAGGGCCTTGCATTAACACTGATTACACTCTTTTCCCTTCCGGTTCTCTGGCTTGTGTATTATAAGAGGAAAGGTGCCTGACGGCGTTAGAGAATTTTTGGAGGACAGCTTGTGAAAAACAACGAATATGACATTTGCATTGTGGGCGGGTTAGGCCACATTGGTCTGCCTTTGGGGATTTCATTTGCAGCGGCTGGAAAGAAGGTTGTGTTGTATGATATCAATAAAGACTCGCTGGCAACTGTCAGTGAAGGGAAAATGCCTTTTCAGGAAACTGGTGCCGAGAGCGTTCTCAAAAAAGTCATCAACAAGAACCTTTTCTTGTCTCATGAAAGAGCATCCATCTCGAAGGCGCATTTTGTTGTTGTGGTAATAGGCACGCCGGTTGATAAGCATTTGAATCCTGATTTCACCGTATTCATAAATTTCTTTGATGACATATTGGACTCCATCGACAACAGCCAGCATGTGCTCTTGAGGAGCACGGTCCTGCCCGGCACTACTGACAGGGTCAGAAGATACCTGCAGTCAAAGGGAAAGAACGTGAAATTATCCTTCTGCCCCGAGCGGATTGCCGAAGGGAAGGCAATGGAAGAACTTCACGTTCTCCCGCAGATAGTTTCGGCATTTGACGAGACATCTTTCGAAGAGGCAAGGGAACTGTTTCTGTGCCTGACGGACGAGGTAATATTTCTAAGCCCCAAGGAGGCAGAATTAGCGAAGTTGTTCACGAACGTCTGGAGGTACATCCAGTTCGCTACCGCCAACCAGTTTTATCAGATTGCAACCCAGGAGGGACTTGATTTTTATAAGATATATTCCGCCGTCACGCAAAACTATCCGAGGGCCCAGAACTTCCCGGCTGCAGGCCTGGCCGCAGGTCCATGCCTGTTCAAGGACACCATGCAGCTTGCATCCTTCAGCAACAACAGTTTCTTCCTGGGCCACGCGGCAATGCTCATCAATGAAGGCCTGCCCAACTTTATTGTTGAGAAGCTGAAGGTAAAGTATAGTCTTATCGAGAAAACGGTGGGCATTCTCGGTATGGCCTTCAAGGCGAACAGTGATGACAAGAGAGAGTCACTTTCATACAAACTGAAGAAACTCCTTGAAGTCGAGTCGAAGAAGGTGCTCTGTACCGACATCTATATAAAGGAAAAAGGATTTGTGTCTGCTGAAAGACTCGTCAAGGATTCTGACATCATAATTTTGGCTGCACCGCACAGGGAATACAAGGACCTCACCATCAATAAGCGAAAGCCGATCATCGATATCTGGAATTTCTATGGCAGGGGAGGTCAGATCTGAATGAAGATTCTCGTAACCGGTTCGGCAGGATTCATTGGCGGGTACGTCGTTCAGGAACTCCTGGATCATGATCATGAAGTGGTGGGGATCGACAATTTCTCCAAATACGGGAAGTCGGAAAAGAGCTACGACAAGCACCCAGGGTACAGATTCGTCGAGGGGGACGCCAAGGATACCGGTCTGCTCAAGGATTTGTTGGCTGATTGCGATCAGATACTTGCCGGTGCCGCAATGATCGGGGGTATATCCTACTTTCACGAATTCGCTTATGACCTGTTGGCCGAGAATGAGAGGATCCTTGCCTCGACATTCGATGCGGCCATATCGGCGTTTAAGGATATGAGGCTCCGGAAGATCAACGTGATGTCTTCTTCGATGGTGTTCGAAAGCACGGCTGTCTACCCAACGCCAGAAGGAGAGCAATTCCGCTGCCCGCCGCCCCTTTCCACGTACGGTTTCCAGAAGCTCGCATGTGAGTACTATGCAAAGGGGGCATGGGAGCAATACCGCATGCCCTATACTATCATAAGGCCGTTCAACTGCGTAGGCATCGGTGAAAAGAGGGCGCTCTGCGACAAGGTGGTATTGTCCGGAAATGTCAAACTGGCAATGAGCCATGTGGTCCCTGACCTCGCGCAGAAGGTTCTGAAAGGGCAGGACCCGCTGCATATCCTGGGGAATGGAAGCCAGATACGGCATTACACCTACGGGGGGGATCTGGCCGAAGGCATCAGGCTGTGTATCGAATCGGACAAGGCTTACAATGAAGATTTTAACCTCTCTACGCCGGTATCGACGACAGTGCTCGAACTGGCGGAGACGATCTGGAAGAAGGTCAATGTGGATAGGCCCTTCCGGTACGTTTCGGATGATCCTTTTGAATACGATGTTCAGAAGCGCGTCCCCTCTGTCGATAAGGCAAAACGAATCCTGGGTTTCGAGGCAAAAACTACCATTTCCTCTGCCCTTGATGAAATCATTCCATGGGTAGAAAAGCAGATCGAGATAGGAGGGATCTGATATCCTGACTGTACAGCAGTCATTTCTTATGAACTTAACCGAGCTTTATGACAACAGGTTCAGTGAAAGAGAAATCAGAGAAAGAACGCCTTGTGGAAAGTCCTCTGTTCTTCTTCTCTTCAGCAGTATATTCCGGAGCAGGCTTGTGTGCTTGATATCGGGGCCGGCTTCTGCGAATTCATAAACAACATCAAGTGCACAGAGAAGTATCCAGTAGATATGAATAAGGATCTGTTATCGTCTACTTTCGTCATAGGAAGGAAACATGCATGACAACTTGAGCATCCTCATACCCGTATACAATGAAGCAGAGACGATTTCATCAACCCTGTCCGAGATCGAGGCAAAGATCAGAACTCCCCACGAAATAATGATCGTGTACGATTCTGAACAGGATACAACCCTCCCTGTTGCACGCAAGCATATGGAAGAATATCTGAATATTCGTCTTGCGAGGAATAAATATGGGCGGGGTGTACTGAACGCGATAAAGAGCGGCTTTGAAGATGCAGCCAACAGCGTGGTCCTGGTAGTGATGGCTGACCTTTCTGATGACCTCGGACAGGTGGACGGCATGTTTGCCAAGATCAACGAGGGTTGCGACATCGTCTGCGGTTCACGCTACATGAAAGGAGGAAAACAGATAGGAGGCCCATGGTTCAAGAAAGCGCTTTCGAGGATGGCAGGGGTCTCGCTTCACTATTTGATCGGCATACCCACCCACGACGTCACCAACAGTTTCAAGATGTACACCAAAAACATTCTCGACAATATCACCATCGAGAGCGGTGGCGGGTTCGAACTCGGTATGGAGATCACCATAAAGGCATACCTGAAAGGCTATAAAATATCTGAGGTTCCCAGTACATGGAGGGACAGGACTGCAGGCAAGTCCAATTTCAGATTATGGAATTGGCTGCCAAGGTACTTCTCCTGGTATCTCTACGCTTTAAAGGGAAGATATATCACCCGCGTACAATAGTCATTGATTGATCACCCATCTGGTCTTACATTTACAGCGTTATTCAGTCGCCACTGAAAAAGCCCCACACGCATGGAAAAAGGAGCACTTGCATGATGGCTTCTCCTGTGTTAATCAGGCTTCGTGGCACGTGGGCCGCTTCGGTGGAGGCCCCGCGTGCTCATAATTTTTTTGTGGAGCGGATATGTCTCAGGTGACAGTGGACGGCAGGGCCATCACAACGGAAGGCTCGATACTGAAGGACGTCATAAAAAACAGGCGCGCGGTTGCGGCGCGGGTGGATGGGGTCCTTGTGGACCTGTCCTCACCGCTCAAGGAAGGGCAGGTGATGGAAACCGTCGACATGGACTCGAAGGAGGGCCTGGCCATCATCCGCCATTCCGCCTCCCACGTCATGGCCGAGGCCGTCAAGCAGCTCTTCCCCGGCGCAAAACCCACCATCGGGCCGTCCACCGAGGACGGGTACTATTACGACTTCGACTACGGCCAGAGTTTCTCTCCCGAAGACCTCGAGAAGATCGAAAAGAAAATGGAAGAGATCGCGAAGGAGGACCAGCCCTTCGTGCGCAGGGAAGTGAGCCGGGAAGAGGCGCTCGACATCTTCACGAAGAAGGGCGAGCCCTACAAGGTCGAGATCATCAACGACCTGCCTGCCGGCGTCGAGAGCGTGTCCCTCTACGAGCTGGGCTCCTTCCTCGACCTGTGCAGGGGCCCCCACGTGCCTTCCTCGGGCTTCGTGAAGGCCTTCAAGCTCATGTCCGTGGCGGGGGCCTACTGGCGGGGCGACGAAAAGAACAAAATGCTCCAGCGCATCTACGGCACGGCCTTCGCCTCGCCCAAGGATCTCAAGGAGTACCTCACCCTACTGGAGGAGGCGAAGAAGCGCGACCACCGCAAGCTTGGCCGCGAGCTCGAGCTGTTCATGTTCTCCGAGGACGCGGGGCCGGGGCTCGTCATCTACATGCCCAAGGGCGGCATGCTGCGCTCCCTCATTGAGGAGTTCGAGAAGAAGCTTCACTTCCGCAAGGGCTACGACATCGTCTACGGGCCGGCGATCCTGAGGGGCAGGCTCTGGGAGATCTCGGGCCACATGGACAACTACCGGGAGAACATGTACTTCACCGAGCTCGACGAGCAGGTCTACGGCATCAAGCCCATGAACTGCCTTTCCCACATCCTCATTTACAAGTCCAAGGTCAGGAGCTACCGCGACCTGCCGCTGCGGTACTTCGAGCTGGGCAACGTCACGCGGAACGAGAAGTCCGGCGTGATCCACGGCCTGCTCAGGACCCGCCAGTTCACCCAGGACGACGCGCACATCTTCTGCCGCCCGGACCAGCTCATCGACGAGATCACCGCCATCATCGACATGGTGGCCGAGGTCATGGCGGTCTTCGGGTTTACCTACAGCATGGAGGTTTCCACCCGCCCCGAGCAGTCCATGGGGTCTGTCGAGATGTGGGACCTGGCCACCAAGGCGCTGACGGACGCCCTGGAGAAGAAGGGCCTGCCCTACGAGATCAACGAGGGCGACGGCGCGTTCTACGGCCCGAAGATCGACGTGAAGATCAAGGACGCCATCGGCCGCGAGTGGCAGTGCGCCACGATCCAGTGCGATTTCAACCTCCCCGAGCGCTTCGATATCCACTACGTGGGCGCAGACGGCGAGAAGCACCGGCCGGTCATGCTCCACCGGGTCATCCTGGGCTCGCTGGAGCGCTTCATCGGCGTGCTCATCGAGCACTTCGCCGGCGCGTTCCCGGTGTGGATTGCTCCCGTGCAGGCGGTAGTCATGAATATCACGGACGCGCAGGGCGACTATGCCGCCGGGGTGACGGCGAAGCTGAGGGCGAGCGATGTCCGCGTGGAGTTCGATTCGCGCAATGAAAAGATAGGCTTCAAGATCCGGGAGGCAAGGCTCCAGAAGGTCCCGTACATGCTCGTGATCGGCGACCGGGAGAAGGAGGAGGGGACCGTCACCGTCCGCGACCGGGGCGGTGAGCAGAAGGCCATGACGACAGATGAGTTCATTCAGATGGTGAAAAGCGCACAGCCCGCGGTGTAATCCATTATTGACAACCGATCCATCTGTAGGTTACAAAGGCGCGTAATTTTAAAAATATGGAGGGTGTTATAGCTAAAGACGGCTTTAAAAGACCGGGGAAAGACAAGGATTCCATCAGGATCAATAACGCGATAAACGCCGAGAGCGTGCGTGTTATCTCGCCCGATGGTGAGCAGTTGGGAATCATGACTGTCCCTGCGGCGCTCGACAGGGCGAGGGATTACACGATGGACCTCGTTGAAATCGCCCCGAAGGCCACTCCCCCCGTATGCCGCATCATGGAGTACGGGAAGTTCAAGTACGAGAAGGCCAAGCGGGAAAGCGCCGCAAAGAAGAAGCAGACGGTCGTCGTCATCAAGGAAATAAAATTCAGGCCCAAGACCGACGAACATGACTACCTGTTCAAGCTGAACCACATCAGGCGGTTCTTGATGGCCAAGAACAAAGTAAAAGTAGTGGTACGCTTCCGGGGACGGGAGATCATACACATGGACAAGGGCATGGAAATGCTCGAGCGGATCAAGGTGGACGTGGTCGATCTGGCTACAGTGGAGTCGGACGCCAGGTCCGAAGGCCGCACCCTGATCATGATGCTTTCCCCGAAGTAGAAAGAGGAGCATGAGATGAAGCTGAAAACAAACAGGAGCGCGGCAAAGAGGTTCACCTCAACCGGGAGCGGCAAGGTGAAAAGGAGCAAGGCGTATGCGAGCCACCTGCTCTCATCGAAGACCAGGAAGAGGAAACGCAACTTGAGAAAATCGACACTCGTGGACTCCGCGAATCTCGGCGGCGTCAAGCGGATGTTGCCCTATATCTAAGAGGACAGAGAAATGCGAGTAAAACGCGGCAAGATCGGAGTCAGGAAGAAAAGGAAGCTCCACAGGCTGACCAAAGGCTTCGTGGGCGGCAGGAGAAATCTCCTCAGGGCGGCCAAGGAAACCCTGGACAAGGGACTGGCCTACGCCTATCGCGACCGGCGCCAGAAGAAGCGCGAGTTCCGCCGCCTGTGGATCGCGCGCATCAACGCGGCAGTCAGGGCGAGGGGCTTCACCTACTCGCGGTTCATCCACGCCCTCGACCTCAAAGGCGTGAACATCGACCGGAAGGTGCTCGCGGACATCGCCGTCACCGACCCGAAGGGATTTTCCTACATCGTGGAGAATGTGATTCAGGCCTAGGATGGAAAGCCAGCTCGAAGCCTTAAAGCAGTCCTTTTGCGAAGAACTCGGCCAGGCGCGCACAACAGATGATCTCGAGCCCATGCGGGTGAAATACCTCGGGCGGAAGGGGCTTCTCACCTCCATCCTCCGCCAGATGGGGTCCATCTCTGCCGAGGAGCGCCCGCGCATGGGAGCCCTCTCGAACGCTCTGAAGACCTTCATGGAAGAGGCGTTCGCGTCGAAGACCGGGGAGCTCGAGCTCTCGTCGGGCCCGGCGGGCATCGACGTGACGCTACCCGGCAGGGCACTGCGCAAAGGCGGGATCCACATCATCAACTCCGTCATCCGCGAGCTCGAGGACATCTTCCTCGGCCTCGGCTTCACCGTGGCCTCCGGACCCGAGGTGGAGGACGACTACCATAACTTCCAGGCCCTCAACATCCCCGAACACCACCCCGCCCGGGACATGCAGGACACCTTCTATTTCCAGCAGGGCATCCTGCTGCGCACCCACACCTCGCCCGTGCAGATCCGGGTCATGGAGAAGAGCGGCCCGCCCGTGCGGATCATCGCGCCGGGCAGGGTCTACCGGTGCGACTCCGACGTGAGCCATACCCCCATGTTCCACCAGATCGAAGGCCTCTGGGTGGAAGAGGGCATCACCTTCGCCCACCTGAAGGGCGTGCTCTACGAGTTCATCCACCGGCTCTTCGGCAAGGACGTGGTGCTCCGCTTCCGTCCCTCGTTCTTCTCCTTCACCGAGCCCTCCGCCGAGGTGGACATCTCCTGCATCATGTGCGGGGGCAAGGGCTGCCGGGTGTGCAAGGGGTCGGGCTGGATGGAGATCCTGGGCTGCGGCATGGTGGACCCGGAGGTCTACAAGTACGTGAACATCGACCCCGAGACCGTGACGGGGTTCGCCTTTGGCCTGGGCATCGAGCGCATCGCCATGCTCAAGTACGGCGTGGGCGACATCCGGATGTACTTCGAGAACGACCTGCGGTTCCTCGCGCAGTTCGCCTGACAAAGGGGCGCCATGAAGCTCGGCTACAAGTGGATCAGAGAGTTCGTGAAGGTCGACCGCGGCGCGGATGAGGTCGCGAAGGCCCTCACCATGAGCGGCACCGAGGTGGAGGAGATCGTCCACGAGGCCATCCCCCGCTCGGTCATCGCCGCCCGCATCGTCGAAGTGAAGCCCCACCCCGATGCTGACAAGCTCAAGATCTGCATGACAGACACCGGCTCCGGGATCCTCCAGGTGGTCTGTGGCGCGCCCAACTGTCGCGACGGCATGATCAGCGCGTTCGCCCCCATCGGCACGGACCTGGGCGGGGGCATGGTGGTGAAGAAGGCCAGGATCAGGGGCGTCGAGTCCTTCGGCGTCCTCCTCTCCGAGCGCGAGCTCGGCCTCACCGACGACCACACGGGCATCATGGAGATCGAGGCCGACCTCAAGCCCGGGGACGTGCTCATCGATGCCCTGAACCTCGAAGACTGGGTCTTTGGCATCAACATCACGCCCAACCGCGGAGACGAACTCTCGGTCATCGGCATCGCCCGGGAGCTCTCCGCCCTCTTCGGCGCCGAGCTCAAGCTGCCCGGGAACCCTCTGAGCGAAGACGAAGCGCCCGCACGTGACGTCCTTTCGGTGGAGATCCTCGCACCCGAGGGCTGCCCGCGGTACGCGGCCCGGGTCATCGAGGACGCGCACATCGGCAAGAGCCCCTTCGTCATGCGCAGGAGGCTGTTCCAGGCGGGCGTGCGCGCCATCAACAACATCGTGGACATCACCAACTACGTCATGCTCGAATACGGCCAGCCCCTCCACGCTTTCGACTACACCTTCCTCGCGGGCAGGGGGATCGTGGTGAGAAAGGCGATCCCGGGCGAACGCTTCACCACGCTGGACTCGGTGGAGCGGACGCTGGGGGCCGACGACCTGCTCATCTGCGACAAGGAAAAGCCCGTGGCCCTGGCGGGCGTCATGGGCGGAGAAAACTCGGAGGTCCTCGACACCACGAAGACCATCGCCCTGGAGAGCGCGTTCTTCGACCCCATCGGCATCCGGAAAACCTCGAAGGGCCTGGGTCTTGCCACCGAGGCCTCCTACCGCTTCGAGCGCGGCATCGACCCCGCGGTCCAGGCCGATGCGGCCACCCGCGCCGCATGCCTCATGCAGCAGCTCGCGGGCGCCCGGGTGCTCAAGGGCGTCATCGACGTGAACACGTACGGCTACGCCGCGGTCCCCATCACCCTGCGGCGGAGCTATATCGAAAAGGTCCTGGGGATAAACTCCTTCAAGGATGCGGACGTGGAGGCCATCCTCACCAGGCTTGGCTTCTCCCTGGAAAAGACGGACGGGGGCTGGAAGGTTTTGCGGCCGGCGCTCAGGCACGACGCGACCCGGGAGATCGACCTCGTGGAGGAGTTCATCCGGGTCTACGGCATGGACAAGATCGAGCCCGAGCTCCCCACCTTCAAGCCGGCGGCGCTCCACACGCAGGCCGCGAACCTCAACGACCTGAGGCTTGCGCTGGCCTCCATGGGCTTGACCGAGGTGGTGAACTACTCGTTCATCTCGCCCCGCTGGAAGCCGTTCTTCGGGGCAGACGCCCTCGAACTCCTCAACCCCATCTCCGACGAGATGAAGGTCATGCGCACCTCCCTCATCCCCGGGCTCGCCGCCACCGTGGCCAGGAACAAGCACCTCCAGCGCAGGGACATGAGCATCTTCGAGACGGGGATCTGCTTTTTCCCCACGGGCACCGGGAAGCTCCCGGACGAGAGGCAGAAGCTGGGCATCGCCGTTTCCGGGCAGCGCGAGGACGCCCACTGGTCCACCCGCCCCCGTGAGGTCGACTTCTACGACATCAAGGGCATCGTGGAGGCTCTCCTGCCTGAGATGACCGTCAGGCCGTCGGGGCACGCCTTCTACAAGCCGGGCCAGCAGGCCGACATCCTCCTGGGTCCCGCCACGGTAGGTCACCTGGGCGCCCTCTCGGCCGATATCCTCCAGATGATCGACGTCACCGACGAGGTCTATGCCGCGGAGCTCCCGGTGGACGCCCTGCTGGGCAGAAAGTGGAAGGGCGTCTCCGAGATCCCGAAGTTCCCCATGACCTGGCGTGACCTCTCCCTCGTGGCGGACGAAGGCGTAGCTTACGCAGGGATCGTCGGTGTCATCGAAGGGCTGGGCATCGGGGAGCTGCGCTCCGTGGCGCCTGTGGACCTCTACACCGGGGACAAGCTCCCCTTCGGGAAAAAGGGGATCACCGTCAGGCTCACCTACCAGTCCGACACCCGGACCCTGGAAGACTCCATCATAAACACATGGCAGGACCGCATCATACAATCCCTTCAGAAAGAGCTCGGCATCTCGCTCAGGCAGTGATCTTCTCCCTGGGCCTGCTCCTGGCCGTCCTGTCCGCCTCCCCGCTGCGGGCCGGCTACCTCGTCACCCTCATCGACGGCACGACCGTCGAGGTTCCGGCCTACTGGGTCCAGGGGGGCAGGCTGTACCACTCCGAAGGCCTCGCGGACCTGGATGCCTACCGCGTCAGGTCCGTCAAGGCGGAGAACCTCACGGAGCAGGACGTCAAGGCGCACGAGGCCGCCATGGAGGCGTTCCGCTCGCAGGTGTCCCTCCTCCTGGAAAGGGAAGGGGAGCTCGTCTCTGTTCAGGTAGGCATGCTGAAGAAGCTCTCAGAATTCCCGGCGGGGAGGAAAAACGCCGTGCCCCGGAAGGAGAAGAAGGCCCTCCAGGCGGCTATCGGCGCGGAGACGGACAGGGCGAAGGCACTCCTGGAAGACTGGAAGGCATTGAAGCTGCCGGACTTTTCCCTCATCAGGTTGCGCGACGTGAAGGTGGTTCAGCTCCTCTCCCTGGAGGCCTCCCTCGATCAGGCCGGGAGGTTTGTCTCGGGTGGCGACCCGTCCCCCCTGGCCTATGCCCGGGCGAACCTCGATCAGTACGCGTCCTTTGATGCCGCCCTCCGGGATGCCCTCCCCCGGGAAGAGCCTTCTGGAAATCCCTTGGACTGACGTGCTATACTGCACGCCATGAAATGCCCCGCGTGCAGAGGCACGCTCATCACCCTCGAGTTCAACGCCGTCGAGATCGATCACTGCGGAACGTGCGGGGGCGTCTGGCTGGACTCGGGCGAGCTCGAGTCGCTGTTGAGCCGGGAGGAGGGGAGCGACTCCCTCCTCGCCACCATGAGGCCAGGCAGGGGTAAAGAATGGAAGCGCAGGTGTCCGATATGTTCCAAGGGCATGAAAAAGACCTCCATCGGCAACGCGGCACCCGTCGTTGTCGACCGGTGCGTGGAGCACGGGCTGTGGTTCGACCGCGGTGAGCTGAACAAGGTCTTTTCCGCCGGCTGCGTCGACAGCCACCGGGGGGCCGGCACCAGCGGGCTCCTGGCGATCCTCGACGAGGTCTTCGCCCCGGAAACGAAAGACACACCATAAGGGAGGGTTCTTCCATGTCGACCGGCACGATGGTGCTCCTGGCGCTGCTGATTCTTCTCGCAGCCCTTTTCCTCTTCGGCGCAGCCGCTTATAATTCCCTGGTTTCCTTGAGAAACGGGATCAGGAACGCGTGGTCCCAGATCGACGTGCAGCTCAAGCGCCGCCACGACCTCGTCCCCAACCTGGTGGAGGCGGTCAAGGGGTATGCGGCCCACGAGAAGGGCACCCTCGACGCGGTCACCCAGGCCCGCTCGAAGGCTGCGGGGGCGCGCTCCCTGGCCGACATCTCGAAGGCCGAGACCGAGCTCACCGGCGTTCTGGGCCGGTTCATGGCCGTGATGGAAAGCTACCCCGAGCTCAAGGCCGACGGGAGCTTCCTGGCCCTCCAGGAAGAGCTTGCCTCCACGGAGAACAGGATCTCCTTCGCCCGCCAGGCCTACAACGACCAGGTGCTTTTCCTGAACAACAAGGTGCAGATGTTCCCGTCGAACATCGTCGCGGGCATGTTCGCCTTCCGCCGGGAGGGGTACTTCGAGCTCGAGGACAAGACCCAGCGCGATCCCGTCAAGGTGAACCTCGGCTGAAGAGATGTTCTGGTCGGTCATCCAAGCCAACAGGAGAAAGACCCTTCTGCTCATCGTCCTGATGGGGTTCTTCCTCATCCTGACCGGGGCCGTCATCGGCATGTCCTTTGCCGGCGGCAGGCTCCTCGAGGGCGGCCTGGCCGGAGCCGGAATCGCCGCGCTGGTCTGGGCGGCACTGCTCCTTTTGAGCCTGTACGCCTCCGACGAGGTGCTCCTCGAGGTCTCCCGCGCCCGGGAGGTGAGCAGGGAGACCTACCCCCAGCTCTTCAACGTGGTGGAGGAGATGGTCATCGCGGGCTCCCTGCCCGCCGTGCCCCGGGTGTACGTGGTGGGAGACCCCGCGCCCAACGCCTTCGCCCTGGGCAAGTCGCCGGAGAAGAGCCATCTCTGCGTCACCGCGGGCCTGCTGGCCCTGTGCGGCAGGGACGAGCTCCAGGGGGTCGTGGCGCACGAGCTCGGGCACATCATGAACCGCGACGTGCTCTACCTGACCGTCGCCGCCTCCATGCTGGGCTCCCTGCTCCTGCTCTCGGACTTCTTCCTGCGGATGTTCAAGTACTCGGCCATCCGGTTCACCGCCCGGTCGCGCAAGGCCGGGCCGGCGGCGGGCGTGCTCATCCTCCTGTCGCTCCTCCTTGCGGTCCTCGGCCCCGTGCTGGCGCGGATCTTCTACTTTTCCCTGTCCCGCAGGCGGGAGTACCTGGCCGACGCCACGAGCGCCCGGCTCACCCGCTACCCCGAGGGACTGGCCTCCGCCCTGGAAAAGATCGGGTCATACCCGGGAGCGCACAGCGCCGCCCCGGCCGTGACGAGCCCCTTCTACCTCGTGAACCCCGGCAGGCAGGGCCTGGCGGGCGGGGCGTTCGCCACGCACCCGCCCCTGGCGAGCCGCATCAGGGTCTTGAGGGCCATGACCCAGGGCGCAGGCTACATGGAGTACCTGAAGGCCTACCTCACGGCGACGCACGGCCGCGCGACGCTCATCGCCCGGGAGGACCTGCGCGATGCGGACAGGGTGGAGATCCGCCCCCCCTCGGGCGGAGCCCCGGCCCCCTCGACAAGCGACGTGAGGAGGAGGGCAGGGGAGATCATCAGGGCCATCAACGACTTCATCTTCATCACCTGCCCCTGCGGAATGAAGCTGAAGCTCCCTCCCGAGTTCGCCGGGAAGCAGGTTACGTGCCCGCGCTGCAAAAGGGAGCACGAGGCGAAGAAGCCCGACGCGGGGAGCTTCAGCGGCGCCCTTCGAACACAAGCCGCCATGGACAGGGACGTGCCGGGCCCAACCCGCGGTCAGGACGTGCGCTACGAGCCGGGGAAGTGGCAGAATTTCAGCTGCGCCCGGTGTGGGCACCCCTACGAGATCTCTCCTAGTTTCGGCGGCAGCAGGCTCACCTGTTCGAGCTGCGGCTCGATCATCAGGTTTGCGCCCGGGCCCCGGGCGATCACTAGCTGAGGCCGTACCGGCGCTTCCTGAGCCTTTGATGACGAGGGGCGGGGAGTGGAGCCCCGCCCCGGTCTTGCGTGAGCTCAGCTCAACTTGGGGTAGCCGATGCCCTTGAGGGCCTCCTCGATCTCGCCCAGCACCGCGGGGTCCTCGATGGTCGAGGGGACCTGGAACTTCTGGCCGTCCGCGATCTTGCGCATGGTGGCCCTCAGGATCTTGCCGCTCCTGGTCTTGGGCAGCCGTTTGACCACCTGGATGTCCTTGAGGCACGCGAGCGCCCCGATCTCCGAGCGGACCATGCCCACGACCTCCTTCTGGACGTCGTCTTCACGCTTCGACACCCCGGCCTTGAGCACGACGAACCCCACGGGCACCTGGCCCTTGAGCTGGTCCTCGACGCCGATGACCGCGCACTCGGCCACGTCGGGGTGCCTGGCCACGACCTCTTCCATGCCGCCGGTGGAGAGCCGGTGCCCCGCCACGTTGATGATGTCGTCGACGCGGCCCATGATGTAGAGGTAGCCGTCGGCGTCCTTGTAGCCGCCGTCGCCGGTGGCGTAGAAGCCCGGGAAGTCGCTCACGTACGACGTGATGTACGCGTCGTCCTTTTGCCAGAGGGTGGGGAGGCAGCCGGGGGGAAGCGGGAGCCTGATGCCGATGATGCCCTCGGTGCCGTCGGGCAGCTCCTCGCCCTGGTCGTTCAGGATCCGCACATCATAGCCGGGCACGGGCTTGGTGGGGGAGCCCGCCTTGATGGGCAGCTCCTCGATGCCCATGCAGTTGGCCGCGATGGGCCAGCCGGTCTCCGTCTGCCACCAGTGGTCCACCACGGGGATCTTGAGCATGTCGCTCGCCCAGTGATAGGTGTCCGGGTCGAGCCGCTCGCCCGCGAGGAAGAGGTACTTCAGGCAGGAGATGTCGTGCTTCCCGATATAGGCGCCCGTGGGGTCTTCCTTCTTGATGGCCCGGAATGCGGTGGGGGCCGTGAAGAGGACCTTGACGCCGTGCTGGTTGATCACCCGCCAGAACGCGCCCGGGTCAGGGGTGCCCACGGGTTTGCCCTCGTACATGACGGTGGTGGCGCCGTAGAGCAGGGGGGCATAGATGATGTAGGAGTGCCCCACGACCCAACCCACGTCGGAGGCGGCCCAGAACACGTCGCCGGGTTCGATGCCGTAGATGTGCTTCATGGTCCACTTGAGCGCCACCGCGTGACCGCCGTTGTCCCTCACCACGCCCTTGGGGATGCCCGTGGTGCCCGAGGTGTAGAGGATGTACAGCGGGTCAGTGGCCTCCACGGTGACGCACCCCGCCGGGGTGGCGCCCTCGAGGGCGGCCGCCCAGTCGACGTCCCGGCCCGGGACGAGCCCGGCCTCGACCTGGGGGCGCTGGAAGATGACGCACTTCTCGGGCTTGTGGCTCGAGAGCTCGATGGCCTTGTCCAGCAGGGGCTTGTAGGGGATGGCGCCCTTGGGCTCGATGCCGCAGGATGCCGACAGCATGACCTTGGGCTTGGCGTCCTCGATCCGCACCGCAAGCTCGTTGGGTGCGAACCCGCCGAACACCAGGGAGTGGATGGCGCCGATGCGGGCGCAGGCGAACATGGCCACCGCGGCCTCCGGGATCATGGGCATGTAGATCACGACCCGGTCGCCCTTCTGCACGCCCAGGGACTTGAGCACGCCGGCGAACAGGGAAACCTGTTCCAGGAGCTCCCCGTAGGTGATCTTCCGGACCGTGCCCGTCACCGGGCTGTCATAGATGATGGCAACCTGGTTTCTGCGGCCGTTTTCCACGTGCCAGTCGATGGCGTTGTAGCAGGTGTTCAGCCTGCCGCCGGTAAACCACCGGTAGATGGGGGCCTTCGACTCGTCGAGGACCCTGTCCCACTTCTTCTCCCACTGGATGGCGCCTGCCGCGATGCTCCAGAAGCCCTCCCGGTCTTCGAGAGAGCGCTTGTAGGCATCTTCATACGATTTGAACATGCGTGAAACCTCCTGACTTGAAATTGTTTAGGCCCGGAGCCGGCTGTCAGTGTCCGCCTGCATATGGGTGACGGTGAATACCCTGCGCACCCTCTCTGCCGGTTCTTCGTGACCGCCTACAGAGGAGCAATGGTCATGCCAGGCAAGAAGGTTACGTGATTACAGTGGATTAAGAATTTGCCTGAAGGCGGCTGGTGTCCGGAAAACAGGACAGTGTCAGATATTATGGACAGGCAGGCAAATGAATGACCAGACAGGCTGTGTCTATCCTTTATGACTCTTTAATAACTCGATCACCTCGGCTCTATCCCGTACATTAGCCAGGTCAGGGTCCTTCCTGATGAGATCCCAGTCGCTGAAGCCCATATCCACGGCTTTTCTCAGATACTTGATGGACTCATCGGCATGGTTGCCCTTCGAATAGACGCAGGCAAGATTATAGTAGGTTTCCGGATTGTCCGGCTGAAGGGTCTGGATTTCCTGCATGACTTTCATTGCTTCGGCATAATCCTGTTTGCGTGAAAAAGAATGCACAAGCCCGTAGCGTGCTTCCACCGAAGCCTGATTAAGCGAGACAGCCTTGGAGTAATTCCTGATGGCTGCGTCCGTATCGCCTTTCTGGAGGTGCAGCCCTGCAAGCTTAATGAAAAGAGCAGGGTTTCCAGGATCAGCCTGGAGGGCTTTCTCAATATTTGCAATGACTGTCACCGTATCTTCCGGTTCTGTCCGCAACCTTCCCAGATTCTGCTTGGCTTCAACATAGTCAGGTCTTATCTGAAGAGCACGCTGGAAGTTCTCACGGGCTTGCCGGGGGTCTTTCCTGATCGCGTAGATAGTACCAAGATTGTTATAGGCTTCAGCGCACGCAGGATCATTGCGGATCGCTTCCTGGTAATAGGACAATGCCTCATCCATGTGGCCGGTTCTGAACATCGCATTGCCAAGATTCATGTACGCTTCTATCTCCCTGGGCGCCTTTGCCGCAGCCTCCTTGAAATGAGCGATTCCCTCGTTCATTCTCCCCATATCAACAAGAATATTGCCTATGAAATTGTACGAACCTGCATCGTTGCTGTTGATCTGCAGAGCCTGTCTGAAATACTGCAGCGCCCGTTCGTTGTTCTTGATCCGGTAATAAGCCATCCCCAGGTTGAAGCAGGCATCTTCAGAGGGCTTCATGCGCAGTGATTCCTGGAAGTGGGGGATGGCCTTCTGGATTTCCCCCAGGTTGAGCAACTCGGCACCGAGGTTGCCATGTGCAGGCGCGTTCTCGGGATTGATCGACAGGACATGCCTGAAAAGGGTGACGCTGTCTTTCCAGTACCCTGTCTGATGCCAGGTCGCGGCTGTCAAGGCGCAGACGATGATGCCCGACAGCACATAGGAGGAATATGTCAGCGCTTTTGATCGTAAGGAGGATACAAGGGCATGGGCTCCCCACGTGAGAACGATGAAAATTCCTATGAAGGGAAGATAGGCATAGCGGTCAGCCATCTCCGGCCACAAACCGGACTGAACAATGCCGAGGAAAGGTACGAGCATTCCGAGAAACCAGAGCCAGCCCGTGATGAAGTAGGGGAACTTTTTGGACGACCGCAATGCCAGGCAGGTGATGACCAGAAGGCATAGCACCGCACCTGCCGTTTCCAGGGGGGGGATAGCCTTCGGATAGGGATACAGCAACCCCAGATCGTGGGGCCAGAACAGCTTGCCCAGATATTTCAAATACGTGACAAGTGCATTACTGATGCGGAGGCTCATCGGTGCAGTAGTGAACGTGGTGAATTGAGTATGCGCGGGCTGCATCAACAGGCCGGAGGTCAAGGAAATCAGGGAAAGGCAAAACAGAGGCAGCTTTTCTCCGATGAGTCTCATGATGGGTACACCCTGCAGGCGGAAGCCTTTGCCGAAAGAAACCCTTTCGAAACCCAGCCTCTTCAAAGGCCAGTAATCGAGGAGAAGCAACAGGAAAGGCACGGTCATCAGAACGGATTTCGAAAGCAGCCCCAGCTCGAAAATCACCACGAGAAGAAGATATCTCTTGTAATCAGGCTTCTCCGTGTAGAAATGATAGACCAGAACGGTGAGGGCGAAGAAGAGCCCGCTCAATACATTGTTCACCTCGGCTATCCAGGCCACTGATTCCACATTTATGGGATGCACGGCAAAAAGGATGGAGACCATGAAGCTCCGATAGTATGCTCCTGTTATCCTCCGGAGTGCATGGAAAAGCACGAGGCTTGCGGAAATATGCAGCAGCAGGCTGATTGCGTGGAACGGCCCCGGGTTCAACCCGAAAACTGAATGCGCCGCTGCGTAGACAAGCCAGGTCAGAGGAGAACAGGGAGACTCGAAACTGAAGGCCCAGATGATGTTTTTCCAGGTTATCCCGGTCAGGACAGTCCTGTTGGCGGTGAGCTGGAGGGGGTCGTCCAGGTTCACGAAGCTGTTCTGCAATATCTGATGATAGGCTATGAACGTGATGAGGGCCAGAACAATGTACCCTGCAGCTTCTCCTTTCTGCCCGAGTATTCCTCTTGTCTCAGCCCCTTTTCCCATGTAGATTTTATACTCCGGAGAAGCCTTTATGAATATTCTTTCTTTTCATACGTTCACTGCAGAAAATTAGCAAAAGCCCTGAGAAGTGTAAAGGTCTTATGCTCAAGAGATCAATTTATCAGAAACAATTGAGATTGTCTTAGCATCAAAAGGAGTTTCGTTCATCCTCGGGTTCAGGCATGGCAGGAGGGTGCCTGTAAACTTCCTGTCTTGACAGAAGCAGGGGGTTACGTCCAAAATCGAAGGATCGAAACTACAGGAGAAGCATATGCCCAAAAGGATCTTTCTCTTCATATTGACGAACATCCTCGTGATGGTCACGGTTTCGGTCATCGTGAACCTGCTGGGGCTCAACCACTACCTGACGCGCTACGGCATGAACTGGGTTGCCCTGGCGCTCTTCTGCGGGGTCTGGGGCATGGCGGGCGCCTTCATCTCGCTGGCCATGTCGCGGTTCATCGCCAAGAGGGCCATGGGGGTGCAGGTCATCGACCCCAACTCTGGCCACCAGCTCGTCCTCATGGTCGCCGGGCTCTGCCAGAAGGCAGGCCTCCCCATGCCCGAGGTGGGGATATACCAGTCCCCCGAGATCAACGCCTTCGCCACGGGCCCCACGAAAAAGAGGAGCCTCGTTGCCGTGTCCTCGGGCCTGCTTCAGAGCATGGGCAGGGACGAGGTGGAGGGCGTGCTGGCCCACGAGGTGAGCCACATCGCCAACGGCGACATGGTCACCATGACCCTCATCGCGGGCGTGGTGAACGCCTTTGCCATGTTCCTCTCCCGGGTGATCAGCTACTTCGTGAGCCTGTCGGTGAAGGAGGACATGGCCTATCTCGTGAGGATCGTGCTCACCATCGCCCTGGACATCTTCTTCAGCATCCTGGGCTCCATCGTGGTGGCCGCTTTCTCCCGGGCGCGGGAGTTCAGGGCCGACAGCGGGGGCGCCACGCTCGCGGGCAGGGAAAAGATGATCGCCGCCCTCGAGAGCCTGAAGCGCAACTTCGAGCCCGTCGACCACCGGGGCCCGGCCCTCGACACCCTCAAGGTCGCGGGCAAGGGCGGCTTCATGGCCCTGTTCTCCACCCACCCGGCGCTCGACAGGAGGATCGCGGCGCTCAGGGCGCAAAACGCATAGTCGCACGAAGGGGCCGGGAACGTTTTGCGCCCCCGGCCCCTTTCCCTTTCAAACCTCACCCTCGCATCCTGCGCATCTCAAGAAGCAGGCGCGGACATCGAAGGGTCCATTCGAACCTTCGCATCTTCTCCCTGCCCGCCCTGTTCATCTCAAGAAGCGAGCGCGGACATCGAGGGGTCTATCCGAACCCTCGCATCTTCTCACTGCCCGTCCTGTGCATCTCAAGAAGCGGGCGCGGACATCGAGGGTTCACCCGGGCCCTCACTTCTTCTCCAGGCCCATCTTGCTCATCTTCTCGTAGAGCCACGACCTGCTGATGCCGAGCGCCCGGGCCGCCCGGGCGCGGTTGCCGTTCGTGCGCTCCAGGGCCTGGATGATGACCTCGCGCTCGTGGTCCTCCCTGCTGGGCCTGAGCCTGTGGGACAGGGACTCACCCGGCCGGTCGGCGGAGGCGGGCTCCTGGTAGTCCCGGAGGTGGACGGGCAGGTCCTGCTTCCCGATGAAGGGCCCCCGGGCGAAGTTGATGCCCCGCTCGATGACGTTCTCGAGCTCACGCACGTTGCCCGGCCAGGGGTAGGCGCGGAAGATCTCCCGTGCCTCCTTGGTGACGTCGCTGACGTGCGTGCCGAAGATCCGGTTGTAGCGCTCCAGGAAATACCGCACGAGCAGGGGGATGTCCTGGCTACGGGACCTGAGCGGCGGGATGTGGAGGTGGATGACGTTCAGGCGGTAGAAGAGGTCGGCACGGAACCTGCCCGAGTGGAGCATCTCGCGGATGTCCTGGTTCGTGGCCGCGATGAACCGCACGTCGACCTTCTGGGGCGTGTTCGACCCGATGGGTTCGAAGCACTTGTCCTGGATCACCCTGAGGAGCTTGCCCTGGAGCGCCGCGGGCATGTCGCCGATCTCGTCGAGGAACAGGGTGCCGCCGTCCGCCATGGCGAGCTTGCCCTTCTTGCCGCCCCGGTTCGCCCCGGTGAACGCCCCCGGGACATAGCCGAAGAACTCCGACTCCATGAGGCTTTCCGGGATGGCGGCGCAGTTGACCTTCACGAGCGGGCCCGTCCTGAAGGCGCTGTTGCGGTGAATGGCCTGGGCGATGAGCTCCTTGCCCGTGCCGCTCTCGCCGGTGATGAGGATGTTCGAAGTGCCCCGGGAGACGATGGCCGCCTCGTCGATGATCTGCCTGAACACGGGGTCGGCGGTGACGATGTGGTCGAAGTCGCCGTCCGGGGCGGGCTTTGCCTCCCTGTCTCCCCGGGGGAGGGATCCGACCTTGCGGCCCACAGCTGCGCCTTCTTTCAGGGGCAGGGCCTTCTCCGCCGCCCGGTTGATCTCCGCTGCATCTCCCCTGTCGTCGACGGCGACGAGGCCGTTGTACATGGTCTGCAGCAGGGTGTTCAGGTCGCTGGTCAGCTGGGTTTCCCGCTTGAGCATGGCCATGATCCAGCCCGTCTTGGTGAACACCCCCGCGACCTCCCCCTTGCCGTCGACGATCACGGCGCTGCCGGCACGGCTCGTGCGCACGATCTCCTTGACCTGGTCGTAGGAGGCATCCTCCCGAAGGGTGAGCACGTCCCGGGAGTAGAAGTCCCCGATGGGCGTCTCGGGCAGCCTGCCCTCGGCGATGGCGTCGTAGAGGTTCGCCTTGGTCATGATGCCCATGAGCCTGCCCGAGCCCTCCTCCACCACGGGCAGGGCCTCGAGCCGGGTCTGCCGGAAGAGCCGGGCGACCCTCCTGAGGTCGTCGTCGGGGCCCAGGCACTGGTAGGAGCGGGTCATGATGTCTTTCATGCGCATGGCAAAACCGTCCTCGATAACAAGATGATACAGATAGCTCTTCATATACCATTCCCGGCCCGAATTGAAGATTGAAAACGGTGTTGGGCCTGCCCGGGGCTCCACGAAAGATTGACAGCCCGGCGGAAAGCACATAGTATCGGGAGCAATGGCAGGCACTTATACACCCATCATTGCAGGGGTTTCCCAGTTCACGCAGCGCAAGGGCGCGGAAAAGCCCCTCGACCCCCTGGGCATCATGGAGAAGGTCTGCCGTGGGGCGCTCCTGGACGCGGGGAGCGAACGGATAAAGGATGCGGTGGACTCCCTGCAGGTGGTCAACCTCTTCCAGTGGCCCTACCGGGACGCCCCGGGCATGCTCGCCCGGAGGCTGGGCCTCGGTCCGGGCGAGCGGCGCTACACGCCCATCGGAGGCAACACGCCCCAGCTCCTCGTGAACAGGGCCTGCCGGGCCCTGGCGGCGGGGAAAGCGCGGGCGGTGCTTCTCACCGGGGCGGAGGCGATCTACTCCCTCAGGAGGGCGCTCAAGGGCGAGATCGCCCTCGACTGGCCTTCGAGCGAGTCCCCGGCCCGCATCGACGGCGAGGAGCGCCCGGGTGCGAGCGAACTCGAGGGCGCCTACGACCTGTTCTTCCCCGCCACCATGTACCCCCTGGTCGAGACCGCCATCCGGGCCGCTTCCGGAAGGACCCCGGAGAATCACCGGCTCTACATGGCAGGGCTCTGGGAGCGTTTCTCGATGGTCGCCCCCCGCAACCCCCATGCCTGGACACGGAAGGCCCTGAGTGCCCGGGATATCGGGACGGTCACCCCGGAAAACCGCTACATCTCCTACCCCTACACCAGGCACATGGTCGCGAACATCAACGTGGACCAGGGCGCGGCCGTGCTGCTGACCACCACCGCGGAAGCCGACCGGCTCGGCATCGACCGTCACAGGAGGGTGTTCCCCCTGGGAGGCGCGGACTTCCACGACGTCTGGCACGTGACGCAGCGGCCCGCCCTCGACCGGTCGCCGGCCATCGGGCACGCGTCCCGGATCGCGCTGGAGCAGGCTGGCCTGGAGATGGGCGACATCGACCTCTTCGACCTCTACAGCTGCTTTCCTTCGGCCGTGGAGATCGCCATGAGGGAGATGGGCATCGGTGACGCGGACCCCCGGCCCATCAGCCTCACCGGGGGGCTCGCCTTTTTCGGGGGGCCGGGGAACAACTACTCCCTGCACGCCATCGCCCAGGCAGCAGAAGAAATCAGGCGTGACAGGGCACAGAAGGCGCTCATCAACGCCAACGGCTGGTACGTCACCAAGCACTCCGTGGGGGTCTACGGCGGGGAGCCCTCCGGCCACCCCTGGGGGGAGCGGGACGACTCCGCTGTCCAGCGCTCCATCGACGCGGAAACCCTGCCCTGCCCGACGGTGCGGGCGCAGGGCGCACTCCGGGTGGCGGCCTACGTGATCAGGCACGACCGGGGCGGGGAGCCGGTGCTGGGCACGGTTCTGGGAAGGCTCCCGGACGGCACGCGGGCGCTGGCCCACATCCGGGCGGACCGGGAAGAGCTTTTGGAGATGGAGCGCACGGAGCTCGTGGGCAGGGAAGGCCGGGTCGGGCATTCCGAAGACAGCGGCCACAACGTTGTCCGGTTCTGAGAGGACAGGCCTGCGGGACGAAGGAAGGGTGATGAAACCCCGGCAAACAGTCCTGGCAGCGACTGACACCTGGCGCCTTCGCGTACTTGAACGGGAAGACGATGAACCCCTGGCAAACAACCCTGGCAGCGACTGACCCCTGGCCGCCTCCGCATTCTTGAACGGGAAGACGATGAACCCCTGGAAAACAGCTCTGGCAGCGACTGTCGCGCTCCTGCTCCTTTTCTCGTGCATGGGCGGGCTTCCCCGGCTGTCCACGGGGCAAGGGGCAGTGAACCTGGTCTTCGAGGCGGACGCGATGCTCAACGCCCGCGGCGGCGAGCCGCACCCCGTGTCCGTGTGCGTGTACCAGCTCCGGGAGCCGGACGCCTTTACGGCCCTGGCCCGGACGGAGGACGGGATCTACAAGCTCCTCGAGTGCTCCCCCTTCGATCCCGGAGTCGCCGACGTGAAGCGCTGCGTCGTGCAGCCGGGCACGGTCCGCAGGGTCTCCCTGGGCAAGGCAGAAGGCGCCCGGTTCGTGGGCCTTGTGGCCGGCTACTACGCGGTGGACAGGAGCAGGAACGTCCGCATCTTCAGCCTGCCCGGCCGGACAGGAGGGATCCTGTCCGGGGGCCCCCGGGCCGTGCCCCTCGACGTCACCCTCAGGCTCGGGCCCCGGGGCATTGTCCCTTTCCCCGCGAAGCCTGAGGAGCCAGGCACGTCGCCATGAAGAAGGGAGACCTCACCCGCTCCCCCGGTTATGCCCGGGAGAGCGGAGCGCCGAGTTCGTGCCCCTGCCGGAGTGCCGGGGAGAATCCCTGGTCACGCGGGAGGCAGGCCACGGGACACACGCCTGGCCGCGTCCCGAGCCTTTTCCCGCGTGAGGGCGGTGTCCCGTAAGGCCCCGGAAGAGAGATGTCGACAACCTCATCAACCGGCTCCGGTACGCGGTGCCCCGTAAGGCCCTGAAAGAGAATTCCCTTCACATTGCCCGGCCGTGGTACTATAGTATCGTTGCTCGATAATCCGCCCGAACCGGAGGCATCTTTTGCCGTCCATGCCTGCCTCTGCAGGGAGAAGACCTCCTGCAGGCCGATGGGGGACGGACCGGGACAGGTGCCGGGCGCATGGATCACGTTTTTGCTCCTTGGTGGAACCTCCGCGTGGACCGCGGGAGGAGACGCATCATGGAAGACGAACGGGAAAAGGTTCGAAAGCTCGAAGACGAGCTCGAAGAAACCCGCCTTCGCGTAAGGGAGCTCGAAGAGGCCCTTGCCCGTCGGCAGCGGACGGTGGACGCGCTGAGGGAGGATGACGAGAAGTACCGGTTCCACTTCCTGCTGGCCAACGACGTCATGTTCTCCTATGACGACCAGTTCAAGGTCCTGAGCGTCTCGCCCAACGTGGAGAGGATCCTCGGGTACAAGCCCGAGGAGTTCATCGGCAAGACCTTCTACGAGGCCGGCGTGCTGGACCCCGAATTCATGAACCAGGCCGTGGCCAACGCGCTGCGGGTCCTTTCCGGGGAGACGGTGTTCGGCTCCGTCTACCGTTTTCTCCCCCGGGACGGCTCGGTGCGCTATGGTGAGATCAGCGGCGTGCCGATCATCCACGACGGCAAGGTGGTCAAGGTCGTCACCGTGGCCCGGGACATCACGGCGCGCATCTCCATGGAGGACACCCTGAGGGCGAGCGAAGAGCGGTACCGCACAACACTCGAGGGCCTGCCCGACGCCGTGAGCATCCTCGCCGTCGAAAACTGCCGGTACCTCTACGTGAACGAGGCGTTTTCCCGGATCACGGGCTGGCCTGCCGCCGAGGCGGTGGGGAAGTCGCCCGTGGAGCTCGACCTGGCTGAAAATGAACGGGATCTGGAGGAGTTCCTGGCCCTCGTCCGCGAGGCCGTGCCCGTGGACGGCCTCGAGTGCCGGTGCCGGAGCAGGCGGGGCGATGTCCTCGACACCTTCGTCTCGGCCAGGCCCGTGGAGTACGACGGCCAGGGGTGCATGGTCGTGGTCATGACCGACGTCACCGCGGTGAGGAGGATCGAGGAGGAAAAGAAGCTCATGGAGATCCAGTCCCAGAAATTCGAGTCTCTGGGGACGCTAGCCCGGGGCATAGCCCATGACTTCAACAACATCCTGACCACCATCATCGGCTACACCAGGATGTCCATCAAGGACATCCTGGCCAGGACCGCAGGCGAGGACGAATTCGCCTCGGTGCGCGGCGACCTCGAAGAGGTGAGGAGGTCCGCGCTGCGCGCCCGGGACCTCGTGGAACAGATCCTCCTCTTCAGCAGGCACACGGAGAAGCCCCTCGTGCCCCTCGACCTGGGCGAGGCGGTGCGGGACTCCCTCAAGATCCTGCGGCCCATCCTGCCGGGCACGGTCGAGCTCGTCCAGACGACGGACGTGCCCGGCCTGATCATGGGAGACCCCCGGCAGATCCACCAGGTGGTCACGAACCTCTGCACCAACGCAGTCCACGCCATGAGGGACACCAGGGGGAGGCTCGAGGTGGGCCTCGCGCGGGTGAACGTGGACGACACGTTCAGGCCGGATGCCGGTCTTCCCCGGGGCCCCTGCCTGAAGCTGACGGTGAGCGACACGGGCACGGGCATGACGGAGGGGACCCTCTCCCGGATCTTCGACCCCTATTTCAGCACCAGGGGCAAGGAGCACGGGACCGGCCTCGGGCTGTCGGTGGTCAACGGGATCGTCAGAAGTCACGGGGGCTGCATCTTCTGCACGAGCGAGCCAGGGCAGGGGACCACCTTTGAAATCTTCTTCCCCGAAGCGGCCCCGCGGGCAGACGATGAGGCCGCCCGGACGCATGTGGAGCGAATGCCCCGGCCGAGAAAGCCAGCCCCCGATGGGGTTGGCGGGGTGGCCGGACCCGTACGGGACGGGGTCCCGGCGTCCCCTGAAAAGGAGCACTGAGCTCGTGGACCGGTATTCCCGGTGGCGCCAGGGGTAGGCGGGAATGCCCGGTCCCCTGCAATGATGTGAGCGCGATGAAATCGATAGGGCGTTTCTTCGCAGACTTTCCGTTGGGTTCAAACGAAAAGCAGTGAGGGTAGGGCCCCGGGCGCTGGACATTGAATAGAATACTTTTCATGGGGGGTTTTCATGAAGGAAGACATCCTCGCGTTCTGCCAGGAGGTCAATGAGGCGCGCTACCGCGGCCAGGCGGAGGGCCACTACGAAAGCTTTTTCCTGCGTGCGAACCATCCGGAGCGCCCCCTGGCGTTCTGGATCAGGTACACGATCTTCAGCCCGAAAGCACACCCGGAGAAGGCCCAGGGCGAGCTCTGGGCGGTATTCTTCAACGGGGAGACCGGCAGACACTCGGCCGTGAAGCGGGAGCTCCCCTTCAGGGAATGTCTCTTCGACAACGCGAAGTTCCACGTCCGGGTGGGCGATGCCTGGCTCACCTCCCGCGGCCTCTACGGCGCCGTGTACGGGGAGGCCCACGCCCTGTCGTGGGACCTGTCCTACGAGGGGGGGGACAAGCCCCTCCTGCTGTTCCCCTACAAGCTCTACTTCACGAAGATCCCGGCCGCCAAGAGCCTCGTGCCCCTCCCCATGGCGCGGTTCCGGGGCAAGCTGCAGGTGGACGGGGAAACGGTCGACGTCGCCGACTGGATCGGGAGCCAGAATCACAACTGGGGGTCCCGGCACACGGACCTCTATGCCTGGGGCCAGGTGGCGGGCTTCGACACCCACCCGGAAAGCTTTCTCGAGCTCGCCACGGGCAGGCTCAGGATCGGCCCCTTCTGGTCGCCCGCCGTCACCCCCATCGTGCTGAGGCACCGGGGCCGGGAGTACGCGGCGAACAGCCTGCTCCAGTCAGTGAAGGCCCACGGGTCCTTCGGCTATTTTTCCTGGGAGTTCAGCTCGAAGACCCCGCTTTTCGAGCTGAGCGGCACCATGACCGCGGCGCGCGAAGACTTCGTGGGGTTGAGCTACCGCAACCCGCCGGGGTCATCGAAACACTGCCTGAACTCCAAGATCGCCTCCTGCAGTCTGCGCTTGACCGACCTGAAGGAAGGGACCTCGGATATCCTCGAAACCCGGAACCGCGCCGCCTTCGAGATCCTCACCGACGACGGCGGCCACGGCGTTCCCATCCGGGCGTAGGGCACTGTTCGGCCTTTCCGCCCCGAGCTTCCCATTGACCGGTGAGGGGCAAAGCGATAATACAGGGGTGTGCGGGGCGGTTCCCGCCGGTGCGCCTGGTGAAAGGGGTGGTGAAGGAAGGGCATGATGAGTACCGTTCTCCTGGGAGCTGTTCTGGTCCTCGCGGGGATTGATTTTCTCCTCGGGGTCGTCCTGCTTTTCAGAAAGCCCGCGGTGGACACGGGCCCCTTCGAAGAGGCGGTCAGGTCCATGGAAAAGGCCTACGAGCGCACCGAGCGCCTCCTCCAGGCCGATGCCGCCCGGGGCCGGGAAGAGGTGGGCGGCGCCCTGCGCCAGTCCCGTGAAGAGCTCGCGGCTTCCCTGAAGAACATGGGCGACACGCTCCACCAGCAGCTCGCCTCCCTCCTCCAGACCAACGGCCAGCAGCTCGAGCGCGTACGCGGTACCGTCGAGCAGAGGCTCGCCGCCTTCGGCGAGCAGCTCGAGAAGCTCACCCGGAGCAACGAGGCGAAGCTCGACGTGCTCAGGGGTGCAGTCGAGGACAGGCTCCGGGCGATCCAGGAGGACAACTCCAGGCAGCTCGAGAACATGCGGGCCACGGTGGACGAGAAGCTCCAGGGCACTCTCGAGAAGCGCCTGGGCGAATCCTTCAAGCAGGTGAGCGACCGGCTTGAGCAGGTCTACAAGGGTCTGGGAGAGATGCAGGCCCTGGCGACCGGCGTGGGCGACCTCAAGAAGGTGCTCACCAACGTCAAGACCCGGGGCACCTGGGGCGAGGTTCAGCTCTGGGCCATGCTCGAGCAGGTCCTCAACCCTGACCAGTACCAGTCGAACGTGGCGACGAAGGGCGGCGCGGAGCGGGTGGAGTTCGCCATCAGGCTCCCGGGCAGGGGGAGCGATCCCGACGACGTGGTGTGGCTCCCCATCGACGCCAAGTTCCCGGTGGAAGACTACCAGCGCCTCGTGGAGGCACAGGAGCGGGCGGACGCCGAGGGGGCCGAGGCCGCCTCGAAGGGTCTCGAAACCAGGATCAAGCAGTGCGCCTGGGACATCTGCGACAAGTACCTGAGCCCTCCCCTGACCACGGATTTCGGCATCCTCTTCCTGCCCATCGAGGGCCTGTTTGCCGAGGTGATCCGCAGGCCCGGCCTGGCCGATTACGTGCAGCGGGAGTGCAAGGTGGTCCTCGCCGGGCCCACTACGCTCTGGTCCCTCCTCAACAGCCTGCAGATGGGCTTCAGGACGCTGGCCATCGAGCAGCGCTCCAGCGAGGTGTGGAACCTGCTGGCCGCGGTGAAGACCGAGTGGACCAAGTACGGGGAGGTGCTGGCCAAGGTGCAGAAGAAGCTCCACGAGGCATCGGACACCCTGGACAGGGCCCAGGTTCGCACGCGGGCCATCGGCAGGAAGCTCAAGGACGTGCAGGAGCTCCCCGCGGCCGAGGCCAGGGGGCTGCTCATGGTGAAAACCGGGCTCGCCGGCCCGGGGGAAGACGAGTCGGAAGAATTGATGCCATGAATTGAGCGTGAAAGGGAGGGGGCAATGAGCAGGGTCTTCACCGCCCGCGGCGTGCTGTTCGGTTTTCTGCTGGTCGCATTCATTATCGTGTTCGAGATCATCCTCGCGCGTCTGGGCCTTCCGGCCTGGCCTGCCTTCATGGCCATGATATTCTTCTTCGTGGCGCACGAGGACGTCTCCGCAGTACCCCCCATCCTCATCGGAGGTCTCGCGGGGATCGCCTGCGCCTTCCTCGTCGAGGAGTTCATTGCCGCCCTGGGGCCGGTCCTGGGGGATGAGGCGGCGAAGCTCACCTTCATCGGACTCTTCGTGTACTCCATCGTGCTCCTCAAGGACACCATCCCCTCCGTCTTCAACAGCTATGCCTTCATGTTCTTCCTGGTAGGGGCGCTGGCCCGGAAGGCCTCGCCGCAGAGCCCCTTCGTCTGGATGGGCGTGGAGCTCTTCTTCGGCGGGATCTTCATCGCGGGCGTGGTGGGCATCTCCCGGATCGTGGACAAGGTGCTCGGACCGGCCCAGGGAACAGTTTCCCATTGAGAGGCGTGCGGATCAAGCACGACCAGCCCAAGAAGGCGCTCGGGCCGGCCCAGGGCACGGTTTCCCATTGAGGGGGACCCTGTTGCCACGATTCGTCGGATGAGGCACGCAGCAGAGATGCCCTCGGCAATCCGACCATCGAATGGACCCCAGTGTCCTGTTTCGGGCGGTTCCCGGTTGCTTTTGCCCCTGGTTCTCCTGTATGGGACATGGGTAAGCCGAGCGGCAAAATGCTTCCGCCGGGTTGTGCCGGGCAGATCAGCGAGGAGGTTGTCATGAGCATCGTGAGAACAGCGGTCGTCCTTGTCGGGGCGCTGCTCCTCTCTTTGCCCGTTCTTGCGGCGGACGCCCTTCGGACAGGGGACATCGCCCTGGTCATCACCGGGTTCAAGAATGGCAAAGGCATGGCCAGGATTCAGGTCATGGACTCGGAGCAGGCCTACACGAACGAATCGAAGGCCCTGTGCCTGATCAGGTCCCGGATAATCAACGGGAAGGTGCAGCTTACCCTGAAGGGCCTGCCCTACGGCCGGTATGCGGTGGCCGTGTTCCATGACGAGAACGGCAACGGTGTGCTCGACAAGAAGCTCATGGGCCTGCCGAAGGAGGCCTACGGGACCTCCAACAACGCGAGGGGCAGGTTCGGGCCGCCGGATTATCACCGGATCAGCTTCGACCTCAATGCCCCTGAGGTCGTCCAGGAGATCGCTGTCCGGTAGGGAAGGGGAAAGGCCCGGGCCGTGGGCCCCGAGGTGGTCAGGTGTTCCTGCTGAAGAAAATCGTCTCCGGCATGCTCATGCCCGTTCCCCTCGTGCTGGAGCTGCTCATTGCCGGAGTCCTGCTCCTCTGGTTCACCCGGCGCCAGGTCCTGGCGAAGGCACTCGTCACCGCCGGCACACTCCTGCTCCTCCTCGAGGGCTTCGGCGTTTTGTCCCAGTTCGCCCTCTCACGTCTCGAAGGCATGTACTCCCCCGTTGGCATCCAGGAAGCCCGCGATGCGGGCGTGAAATGGGTCGTGGTCCTGGCCGGGGGCTCGTCGGAAAGCGAGGCGCTTCCCGTTACCAGCCAGCTCGCGCCGGAAACCCAGGTGCGGATGAACGAGGGGATCAGAATCCTGAGGGGTCTGTCCGGTGCCCGCCTCATCGTGTCCGGGGGGAGGGTTTTCGGCACGGTGCCAACCGCGGAGCTCATGGAAAGGCTCGCCGTGGAGCTCGGGGTGAGCCCGAACGCCGTCGTGCGGGAGGACAGGTCCAGGGACACGGGCGAGCAGGCCGGGTACATCGGGCCCCTGGTGAAGGGCGAGCCCTTCGTCCTCGTCACCTCCGCATACCACATGCCCCGTGCGATGGCCCTGTTCAAGGCCCGGGGCATGAGCCCCATACCGGCACCCACGGGGCACTATGCCGCCTCGCCGGACGGCCTGGACGCCTTTGACTTCTTCCCCCGGGCGGACCGGCTCTCCCTTTCCGAGATCGTGCTGCACGAACTCCTGGGACTCCTCGCCTTCCAGCTGGGAGAGGCCCTGACTTCCTGAGTGCACGCCCGGGGCACGGGCGAAGGGGATTTCGCTTGAGCAGGACACGCCGTGACGAGATCGCCCTGCCGCACCGCCTCCCAGGCACGGGCGAAGGGGCATTTGCTTGAGCGGGACACGGCACACCCCGGAGATCCATGCCGGGATTGTCACCAATTCATTGAACGGGCATGCGCCGTATGTTACATAACAAGCGTTATAGACCAACAAAGGAGGTTGCCCATGGGATTCGTGAAGACATATGAGGAAATCCTGGCCAGCACCAGGGAAACGGCCGACTTCTACGATGCGGAGATGCTCACCGTGTTCTGGGAAACCAGGCCGGAGACGGTCGCGAGGCTGCTTCCCGCACCCCTCGAGCCCACGGCAGACCCCGTCGCCATGGCGTTCGTGGCCTGGTACCCGCGGACCAATTTCGACGTCACCTACCATGAGACCGCGCTGTTTCTCCGGGCGTCGTTCAACGGCGAAGAGGGGCTCTACTGCCTTGCCATGCCCGTGACCAGCGACATGGCCATGATCGGGGGCCGCGAGGTGTACGGGTTCCCCAAGAAGATCGCGAACATCCACATGTTCAAGGACGGCGACGTGGTGGGGGGATGGTCCGAGCGCAGGGGGGTCCGGTTCATGGAGCTCGAGGCGAAGCTCACGGGCTCGTTCAACGATTCCGCTGCCCAGGAAAAGATCATGGGCATGGCCTCGGCGGATGGGAAGATGAGGGGCCTCTCTTACAACTTCAAGTATTTCCCGGCCCCGGAGGGGGGAGGGATGGATTACAACCCCCGGCTCGTCAGGCAGGAGACGATCCTGGGGCCGAAGACCCTCCGGTTCGGCGAGGCGTCGGTGACGCTCACCCCTTCTGACTACGACCCCTGGGCGGAGGTGGAGGTGGTGAAGGTGCTGGGCGCGATCTACTCCGTGGGCGACAACTCCATGCTCAAGGGCTCGGTGGTGGCGGAGGTCGACTTTCTCAAGTTCGCACCGTACGCCTTCCTGAAGTACGACATGAAATAGCAGGGCAAGCGCAGCCTGCGGGAGCGCGGCTAGGAAAGCCGCAGGCCTCTGCCGCATTCGTCACCGGTGAGCGAGGCGCAGCCTGCTGGTGTGCGGCGGGGAAAGCCGGTGGCAGATGCCCCGGGGTTTCCCCCCTTCCCGGCGAAGGGGGTGAGGAGGGCGGGCATCGTGATGCTTTCATTCCATGGCGAAGGGGGAGGGCAAGACATGGAGTACACCGAGATCGATCTGAACGTGAGCGACGAGACGAAGTCCATGCTCGATCAGGTGAGGCGGTACGCGATGGAGGTGGTGCGGCCCGCGGGCATCGCGCTGGACAGGCTCCACGACCCCGCTGACGTCATCGCGGGAGGCTCCCTGCTGTGGGACGTGGTGAAGGGCTTCCGCGAGCTGGGCCTGCACACCATGCAGATCCCCAGAGCCTGCGGGGGCGTGGCGTACGAGCACGAGCCCATGGCGGGCATCCTCATCGCCGAGCTCCTGGGCTACGCCGACGCGGGGCTCGCCATCAGCATGGGCGTGTCCTGCCTGCCGTTCAACATGGCGTCCCTGTTCCCCGTGCCGGAGATGCAGCAGCTGGCGCGGGATTTCTGCGAGGACCGGGAAGGCCGGATGATCGGCTGCTGGGCCATTACCGAGCCTGATCACGGCTCGGACTGGAGCCTGGGCGGCGCGGACCCGAAGTGCGGCCCTTCGGTGAAGGCGGTGCTCAAGGGCGACGAGTACATCGTGAACGGCGAAAAATCTTCCTGGGTATCGAACGGGTCCATCGCCACCCATGCCATCCTCCACGTGTCCCTCGACCCCTCCCGGGGGATGCAGGGCCAGGGCCTCGCCATCATCCCCCTGGACCTCCCGGGCATCTCCCGGGGCAAACCCCTGGACAAGATGGGCCAGCGCCCCCTGAACCAGGGGTCCCTCGTCTTCGAGGATGCACGGATCCCCAGAAACTGCATGGTCGTCCCGGACCCCGACTTCATCACCGCCACGGGCGGCCAGGGCCTGGCCACGGTGAACGGAGGCATGGCCATCGTCTTCGCCGGGCTCGCCAAGGCGGCCTTCGACGAGGCCTTCAGGTACTCCCGGGAGAGGGTCCAGGGCGGCATGCCCTTGTGCGAACACCCCACCATCAGGCTCAAGCTCATGAAGATGTTCTCCCTAATGGAGGCCGCCCGGGCGAACGCCCGCAGGATGGCCCTGTACAACTTTGTCAATCCGTTCGCTCCTTCGGTGGTCCATGCCGTGGCGGCCAAGTGCCTGTCCACCGAGACAGCCACGCACGTTGCCTCCGAGGCCATGCAGATTTTCGGGGGCTACGGCCTGGCGAAGGAGTTCGTCATCGAGAAGATGTACCGGGACGCCCGGGCGAGCATGATCGAGGACGGGGTGAACGAGGCCCTCGCCCTGAAGGCCACTGAGTACTGGTGACGAACGGCGGCCGTCCGGGAGGTTCTCCCCGGATGGCTTTTGCGGAAACGGCCTTCGGGACGGAAGGAAACCGGGTCTGAATATGAAAAAAGGCCCCTGCGCCGGGATGGAAGCTCGCCGATCCCGGAACGGGGCCTTCGCCTTGTTTCTCCTTCAGCCGGCGAGCTTGAGGTCTCCCGGGTTTTCCCTGCAGGCGGGGCTCGAGGGTCTGGATTCCATGAAGTCGTCTTTTTCCAGGGAGTACTCTCTCCTGATGTGATTGCGTATCTTGGCCAGGGAGCTGTTTTCTATCTGCCGGATGCGCTCCCGGGTGATGTTGAGGTTCTGGGAAAGCTGGCCCAGCGTCGGGCGGGGGTCCTCGAAGAACCGTCGCGTGAGGATGTATTTCTCCCGGGTGTTCAAAGGCCCGTTCTCGGCGGAGAGGACCTGCGAGATGACGCCGGCCTTCTGCCGCGCGAAGTACTCGTCCTCCTGGCCCGGTCCGTCGTCCGGGAGGTGGTCGATGAAGCACTCCTCGGCGTTCTCGTGGTCGGACAGCGTGGAGTCGAGGGAGAGGAGGGTCGAGGAATACCCCAGGGTACCCCTGGAGCTCTTGTAGATGAACTTCTTGATGTGGGCGTGGACCCACCAGACCGCATAGCTGAAAAACCGGATGTTCCTCTCGGGCTCGAACATGGTGAGCGCCTTGACGAGCCCCATGTTCGCCTCCTGGACGATTTCCAGGGGGTTGTGGCCATGGTGAAAATATGCCCTGCTGATTTTCAGGGCCAGGCGAAGGTTGGCGTTGATGACCGCCTGTCCCGCTTCCGTGTCGCCTTCCCGGTACCTTCTGGCGAGCGCCAGCTCCTCGTCCAGGGTGAGGTTCCCGAACTCGTTTATCCTCTTTGCATACAAAGCCAGTTCATACGGTTGGTGCCTGCTCTTCATGATCCCCCCGATCAGATTCCCCTGTTCATGCTGAATAGCAACCATTTGTCCAAAAATTCCACGCCCTGTCTTCAGGCTCTTCGTGCAACGCGGCCGGCAGGTCCCGGCCTCTCAGGAGTATCTGATGATAGACGAGTAATCCCGGGAAGGAAATTGGACCTTGGTCCATTGGACCAAAGTCCCATGACGGGTGAGCTTCAGGGTTTCAGGCGGCACAGAGCGAGTCTATGACGGAAATGAGCTCCCCCTCCTCGAAGGGCTTGTGGAGGAAGGCCGCCCACTCGTGCCGCATCTCCCGGGCCCGGGCGAGCTGTTCGTCGTGGGCGGAGATGAGGATGATGGGCATGCTGCTGCCCGCGCTGCGCAGGTTCTCGATGAGCTCTATACCGCTCATGCCCGGCAGCTGCAGGTCGAGGATCATGATGGCGCAGGGGTCCGGGGACGCTTCCGTGATGAAGTCCTCGGCGGAGGAATAGGTGCGCACATCCTGGTAGCCCGTGGATCTCAGCAGCCGGGCAAGGGCCCGGCACAGGGACAGGTCGTCGTCGATGATGAAAATGGTGCAGTCCTGGTTCATCAAGGCTCACTTCCCACGGGCCGTTTTCATCTGTCGCAGGCGCAGCGTGAGGTTAAAATTCTTGATACCGGGGGAGGGTGAAAAATCAAGGGGCGTACGAAGGCGCCTGGAAGAATTCCCACACGGAAAACCCGCTCCGGAGGGCCCTCGCTCACTTCATTTTCTCGGCCATGCGCACGAGGTCAGCCAGGGAGCCTGCCTGCATCTTTTCCATCACCCGGCCCCGGTGCACCTTGACGGTCTTCTCCGCGGTGCCGAGCTCGGAAGCGATCTGCTTGTTGAGCATGCCCGCGACCACGAGGGCGAAGACCTCCCGCTCCCTTTTCGTGAGCCCGGAGTAGCGCTGGAGGATCTCCCTGGCCTCGAGCTGCCGTGCCAGGCTTTTGCGGCCGCTTTCCATGGCCCGGGAGATGGCCTGGATGAGGTCCTGCTCTTCGAAGGGCTTTTCGAGAAAGTCCAGGGCGCCCGCTTTCATGGCCTTCACGCTCATGGGCACGGTGCCGTGGCCGGTGATGAAGACGACGGGAAAATGCAGGCCGCGCCGGGTGAGCTCCTCCTGCAGGTCCATCCCGTTCATGCCCGGCATCTTGACATCCAGGAGCAGGCAGCCGACGGCGTCGGCGGGGAACTGGGCCTCCAGGAGCTCGGCGGCGGAGGAGAACACCCTGGTCCTGAACCCCACGGTCATGAGAAGCCTCTTGAGGGCGTTTCTCATGGACGGGTCGTCGTCGACGATGAAGACTTCGACCTCGGGGTTCGTCATCGTGCGCTCCCTTGGGCGGCCTGGAGGGTGAAGGAGAACACCGCGCCGCCCCGGGGGTTCGGGCGGACGAACAGCTTGCCCCCGTGGGCCTCGACGATGGACCTGCTGATGGAGAGTCCCAGCCCCAGGCCCCCCTGCTTGGTGGTGTAGAAAGGCTCGAAAAGCTGGGCAGCCTCCTCCGGGGCGATCCCCTTGCCGGTGTCCTCGACGGCAACGACGACCCTGCCCTCGTCGTTCATGGCGCTGCGCACCGTTATGCCCCGGTCCGGTCCGCCGTCGGCCATGGCCTCCATGGCGTTGAACAGGAGGTTGATGAGCACCTGCTGGATCTGGATCCGGTCCACGACCACCTGGGGCAGCGAGGGGTCGCTCTCCATCCTGATGCCGACGTTCCTGATGAAGGCCTCCTTTTCCACGAGCCTTACCGTTTCCTGGATCAGGCCGGCGATCTCCATCCTCTCGAAGGCCCCGCCGTCTTTCTTCATGATCCCCCTGACCCTCTGCACCACCTCCCGCGCCCGCTTGTCGTCGCTGATGATGTCGTCGAGCGTCTCCCGCAGCTCCGCGAGGTCTGGCCTGGGCTCGTCGATCATGTGCCGCGCGGCCTGGGCGTTGGCGAGGATGGCGGCCAGGGGCTGGTTGATCTCGTGGGCCAGGGTGGTGGTGAGCTCCCCAGCCGTGGACAGCTGCGACACCTGCGCCAGCGACTGGCGGAGCTTGTGCTGCTCGTTTTCCGCCGCCTTGCGCCGGGTGATGTCCTGCACGATCCCCGTGCCCGTGAGCGGGGACCCGTCCGGGGAGAAGTCCACCTCGGCCTTCTCCCTCACCCACTTCACCGCCCCGTCCACGAGGATGCGGTGCTCGATGTCGTAGGGCACACCCCCGAGGGCCAGTCTCCAGCTCCTCTTCACCAGGTCCCGGTCGTCGGGGTGGACCGCCTCGAGGAAGCTCCCGTAATGCAGGTCCTCGTCCCGGGGCATGCCGAAGATGTCGTATACGGCATCCGACCAGGTGAGGACGTCGCCCGGTATGTCGAGCTTCCAGCTCCCGATTGCGGCCACATCCTGGGCGCGCTTGAGGTCGGCCTCGCTCTCGGCCAGGGCCTCCTGGGCAGTCCTCCTCCGGTCGATCTCCTCTTCGAGGGCGCGGCGGGAACGGCCCAGGTCCTCCTCAGCGAGCTTGCGCTCGGTGATGTCCCGGTTGCTGGCGCGGTAGCCGGAGAACGTGCCGGAGGCGTCCTTGACGGGCACGCACGTATGGTCGATTCAGCGGACCTCGCCGTCCTTTCTGCGGATCCGGAACTGGGCCGACCTGAGCACGAGCATCTTCGTTTCCTCGTGGAGGTGACGTTCCCATTTCTCCTGGTCTTCGGGGATGATGAGCTTCCTGCGCAGGCCGGGGTCGCGGGCGAAGTCGTCCGGGGTATAGCCCGTGACCCGTTCGCAGGAAGGCGAGTTGTATCGAAACACGCCCCTGGGGTCTATCCAGTATTCCCAGTCGTAGGTGAAGTCGGCGACGGTCCGGTAGCGCACCTCCGACTCCCGCAGATTTTTCTCCATCCGCTTCCTTTTCCTGATGCTCAGGAGGAGGATCGCGATGAGCACGAGCTGGGCAACGGAAAAGGCCGCCATCCCCATGATGAACCGCCGGTCCTTCTCCCAGAAGGTGAGCTTCCGGTACCTGATGTTGCTCCCCGGCGGGAGATTCTTTTCCGGGATGTGCCAGCGTCTCAGCTCACGCCAGTCGAAGAGCGGGGCGGCGTTCCCGATGACCTCGGGCCTGATGTCCCCGGGTTTCTCACCGTTCATGATCCGCAGCGCCATCCAGGCCGCCCGTGCCCCGAGGAACTCGTAGTTGATCATGCGCCCGCCCACGCACCCGTTCCCGAGGTGGGAGTCGGAGATGCCGTAAACCGGGGCGTTGGCGCTGTGGGACACCAGCTTCAGGGCCTCGACGGGGACGAAGCGCCTGCCCGTCCCGTCCCGGTAGAACGGCAGAAAGAGTATGGCCGTCGATCTGGGCAGAGCGCTCACCCTGCCCAGGAGCTCGTCCATGGGCAGGCCCGCCAGGTCGATGATCTCCAGTCCTTTGAAATCGGCCTGGAGAGTTTTGCGGGCCAGATCGGCGACGTGCTGGTCCGTTTCGCCCGCGCCGGCCACGACGGCGACCCTCTTCAGGCCCGGCTGGGCGT
>JAKLDU010000070.1 GCA_022703355.1 Deltaproteobacteria bacterium
GGCCGCAAGACGGTCATCGCTCCCCAGGCCCTGGATGGAGAAATCACCGGAGCGCAGGAACCGGTGCAGTCCGCCATCCTCCAGGCACTGGGAAGGGCCTTTTCCTGGGCCGACATCCTCGAATCCGGCCAGATCAAGTCCATCAGCGAGCTTGCCCGTACCCTCGACGTCGATGGCTCGTATGTGGCCCGCATCCTCAAGCTGACGACCCTGGCCCCTGACATCGTCGAAGCCCTGATCAACGGCGAGGAACCCAACGGACTCTCGCTGGCCAAGCTGACCCAGACCTTTCCCGAGGACTGGGCCGAGCAGCGCAGCCAGTTCGGTTTCGCCATTGACTGACGACCGGACCGGAGACCACCCCAGAGAGCCGACCATCAGCGTCGGCTTTTCTATTGTGGGGGTAGGAAAGCGGAGTTGACCACGCTTCTTTTCATGGCCGTGGCGGGCGATTTCGAAAAAAACGTCCGGTTGCGGCATCGAACGATGACCTAAGACAACCGCCAAAAACGGCAACCTGCTGCAAACCCATATCAATCAAGGATGTAGCTTTCCGGACGCGCTTCGGACTTGGTCCGGAGAAAACAGAGAATCAGGGGCCAAACAGAGAAAGAAAGGCTGGAGGATGGGGAGAATCGATGGTGTGGAGAGCTGCTTTGGAAAGATGTGAGACGGGCGCAAACCCTTTAGAAACAAGGGGAAAAAGAAAACCCGTCACCCCGGAGAATGACCCCAGAGAGACAGGTTTGTCTTTTCTAAATGGTGGAGGCGAGGGGAATCGAACCCCTGTCCGAAGGCCTTCGACACAAAGCTGCTACATGCTTAGTCCGCGAATTGATTTTGAAGAACATGATCGGCCCACGGACCGGCTTCCCATGTCCCATCCCCTTTAAGTAACCCGGCAGCCGAAGGGGCTACAGCTGACAGGTTCGCTCATCTGATTTTGACACCCTTACAAGAGCCGATGAGCGGGCTCAGGCAGGATGTGGCTGCTAAGCAGCCAGTGCGTAAGAATAATCGTCGGCACTTATAGGTTTTCTGCCAGTTTTACGAGGTAGCAGACCTCGGCATGCTCTTTGTATCTCAACTACCCCCGTCGAACCCAATACGCCCCCTTATCCAGTTTTATTTAGTGCCTGTTACTTTTGATGGGAAATTCCCCGCAAGGATTCTTCTTCGACCAGCTCGCACAGGATGTGCCCGATGAGGATGTGCAACTCCTGGACCCTCGCGGTCCTGCCCGACGGCACGGCGATTGCGCAGTCGGCCAAGTCCTTTATCACGCCTCCCTCGCCGGTGAGGCCGATCGTCACGATGCCCATCGACTTCGCCTCCTCCAGGGCGCGGACGATGTTCTTCGAACTCCCGCTCGTGGAGATGCCCACCAGCACGTCCCCTTGCCTGCCCAGGGCTCTCACCTGCTTCGAAAAGATCTCCTCGAAGGAGTAGTCGTTGGCGATGGAGGTCAGCACCGAGGTGTCGGTGGTGAGTGCCAGTCCCGCCATGGGGCCGCGCTCCCGCTGGAACCTGTTCACGAACTCGGCCGCCAGGTGCTGGGCGTCGGAGGCGGAGCCGCCGTTGCCGGCGAACATGACCTTGCCTCCCCGGGAAAGGGCGCCCGTCACGAGCTCGGCCGCCTGACCGATCCGGGGGGCCAGGGCGGAGATCCGGCCGTGGAGCTCCTCGCTCTCCCGGATGATCGCCCGTATTCTTTCCTCCATGCTCTCCCTCTGCGGCTCGCCGCCGGCGAATTTCCCTCACTATAGGGGAGAACCGAAAGCAATTCAAGATCGAAAGGATTCTGGCGGCAGGTCGTGGGGTCAGGAAAGGGGCCGGGAATTGCCGGCTGGCTCAGACCCTGAAATGCCCGTCCCTGTGGCTGTAGTCCAGGAGAAACGACGATTTGAACGACTGGAACACGGAAAGAAACTCCCTGTTGTACTCGTCCTTGGAGGAAAAGATCTTGAAATCCCCGGCAAGCGCTGCCCCTTCCCCCTCCGAACCCCTCGGGCCCTCGTCGAAAAGGTCATCCAGTTCCATGGCGTCGGCCACCTGGATGTCCAGTTTCTCGCGCCCGGGGGAGAGCATATCGTCGCCGTTCTTGAGCGCCTTGTCGATAATCAGTTTTTCGCGCCCGGGGGAGAACAGCCTTCGGAAGGCCCTGTACATGCCGCGGAGGAATCGCATCCCTGCTCCTTTCGCACATCATCCTGATATCCGGGTTATCGGTCTGCCGAGCCAAACCTTTAAGCCGGCAAAAGAACCCCGCAACGGGTTAAGAAACATAAATCGTTTTCCGATAGATCATAAGACATGAAGGGCACGATAAAAGACCTCCTCAAGGTGCCGGGCGTTCACGGCTACGTCCTGGCCGGCCCGAAGGGCATCCAGATCAAGCTGCCTTCGAAGCACCGCCTCGCGGGTGCGAAGGACCGCTTCAAGGCCGCCTACGACGACCTCGTCCGGGCAAGGAGAAGGCCGGGCAGCACGGTTGAAGTCCTCTGGGACGAGCTCGTGCTCACGATCTTCATCAACGGCTCCGCCTCGCTCATGGTGGTGTCGGGCGTCAGCGTCAACCAGGCCCTGGTGAGAATGACCGGGAAGCTGGTCATGGCGAATATCTCCAAGGAGCTGAGCTCATGAACGGGGACATCAGCGGCGACCTCGAAAACACCCGGTGCTCCGAGGTCATCAAGATCCTTTCCCTGGGGAAGCGCTCCGGAAGGCTCCACCTGAGCAACGGCGGGGACACGGGCAGCATCTTCTTCAGGGACGGCGAAATCATCCACGCCCAGTGCGGACCCCTGCAGGGGGTGAAGGCCATCTACGAGGCCGCCGTCTGGTCGAGCGGGGAGTACCGGTTCTTCCCCGACGACCTCGCCGACATCGTCTCCGTCGATCTCCCGGTTGACGACATCCTCGCCGAAACGGCAAACCACATCCGGCAGATGGACAGGATCACGTCGCTGATCTCATCGAGCTCCGAGGTCTACGAGCACGACCCGGACATCAAGGAAAAGGAGGTCACCCTCAAGTCCATCCAGTGGAAGGTCCTCGCCTGCGTAGACGGCAGGAAGTCCATAACGGAGGTTTCCCAGAAGGTGAACCTCGGCGTCTCCGACACCATGAAGATCTTCTACACCCTCATCAGGGCGGGGCTGCTCAGGGAAGTCGAACGGGCCCCGGGGCTGGCGCAGGCCAGCGGCATCGAGCTCCCGGCTACACCCTTCATCGACGCCCTGCGCACAGACCTCACGAGGGCCATCGGTCCCGTCGCTCCCTACGTCATCCTGGAAACCGCCCGGGAGATGGGCTTCGACCTCCTCTCCGACGACGCGGGCCGGAAGGCCGAGCTCATAGAAACCCTCTCGAACAGGATCCCGAGCGAGCCCATGTCGCTGATGTTCCTCGACACCATGACCGACTGGATCAGTACGGAAGGGGCCTGACCACATGAGAACGAGAGCATTCCTCCTCACCTTCGCCGGCCTCGTGTGTATCCTGACCTGCTCGGCCGGGATCATCCTTCTGCAGATGCAGGCCATAAAGGATGTCCGCCTCGAGAAGCTCGAGGACAAGCTCTACGCCGAGAACGCTTCGATCCTCGCCTGGGCCATGAAGAACACCGACCCCGAAAGGATAGACCCCGCGGGCCTGCCGCCCTCCTGGGGCGAGATCATGATCGTGGACAACGCCAGCCTCGCGGTGACGTCCTCCACCAGCAGGGCCCACGTGGGCGTGAAGATCTCCGCCATCCCTGAGCTCCTGGACCAGGCGGCCCCGGTGCTCGCATCCCTGGGCAGGTCCGCCCCCGGCACGGTGTCGACGAAGGACTACACCATCGTCCTGGGTCCCCGGGGCCCGGGCAGCACCCTTGTCGGGCTCAAGCCCAGGGCCTGGGAAAAGGGCCTCCTGTCCGAGCAGAGCACCCAGCTGGATCGGGGCGCGAGCTCGGCCCTGCGGGTCCTTGTCGGCTATCTTGTCGCAGGCGTCGCGCTCTCCCTGGTTCTTTCCCTGGCCATCGCCCTCGCCGTCTCCTCGCCCGTGTCACGGGCAGCAAAAGCCTTCGAAGACCTCAGCCTTGGCGACCTCGAGGCCGATCTGCCGAGATCGGGCGGCAAACCCTTCGTGAGCCTCGCGGACTCCTTCTTCAGGCTGAAGACTTCCCTTTCATACGCCCTGGAAAAGCTGGGGAGAGGATAGCAGATGCACAAGCAGGTACTGATCGTCGACGACGAGGAAACCCTGACCTGGTCCCTTGCCAAGTCCCTTGCCGTCGACCGCGACACCTACGAGGTGACCGTGGTCAACAGCGGCGAGGACGCCCTGCCCCTGCTCAAGGGCACGGCCTTCGACGTGGTGGTCCTCGACATCAGGCTCCCGGGCATGAACGGCCTCGACGTGCTCATGAAGGTCAAGGAAAAGAGCCCGGCCACCAAGGTCATCATGATGACCGCCTACGGGTCCTCCGAGATCAAGGCCCGGGCGAAGGCCAGGGGCTCCCTGTTCTACATCGAGAAGCCCTTCGAGATCGACCAGCTGCGGGAGCTCATCTTCAAGGCGCTCAAGGAAGGCTCGTCCAAAGGTTTCGACGGCAGCATCACGGGCCTGCAGCTTCCGGACCTCATCCAGATGAACTGCCTGAGCCAGGTGACCACCGCCCTGTACGTGCGCAAGGGCAGCCGCGAGGGGTGCATCTACTTCGAGGACGGCCAGATCACCCACGCCCAGATCGGGGCCAACGAGGGTGAAGAAGCCCTCTTCAGCATCCTCTCCTGGTCGAGCGGGAGCTTCCGGTTCGTGGGCGGGGCGAAGGCGCCCGGCCGGACCATCAGCACCAACTGGGAGTACCTCCTCATCGAGGGCATGCGGAAGGCCGACGAGATGGGCCTCGCCCTCGAACAGGGCGACGGCGTGGAGGAAGGTGACGTCGCGCCCATAGACGAACCCACCCGCATCGCAGTGAAGAACATCTCCTCCCTGCCGGAGTGCACGGGCATCGCGGTGGTCACCTCGGACAACGAGGTGCTCTACCAGAGCGGGGGCATCGGGGGCGACATCGACCTGCCGTTCGTCGCGAAGTTCTTCCTCGACATCGCTGAGGGCATGGGCAGCCTCATGGAGTCGACGCCCCGGAAGGTGTCATTCATCGACCTGAGCAGGCTCGTCATGGTCTACCCGTTCAAGATCTACGTCATGATCCTGGTCTTCAGCCGGGCCTCGCTCCCCCAGGAAACGGCCTCCGCAATAGAGCGGGTGATCTCCCGGTATCAGATTTAGGGTCTCGAGCCATCCGGGCTCGAGGCGCGCGGCCTTCAGAACGGCCTGCTCGATCTGGACCACGTGGGCGAAGTGCGCCAGGATCCTCTCGCTGAACGCTCCGTTTTGCGAGTACCTCTCCATGAGGTCCAGAAACCGCTTCTCCAGCGACACCACCCGGTCGTGCATGACCCGCTTGTCCGCGTAGTTCACCACCATGGCCTCGTTCACCTCGAAAGACGCCAGGCGGATGTGCTGGCCCACGACGGCGCCGATGTCGGGAAAGCCCAGCGACTCCATGAGCCTTTGCCCCAGGAGCGCGTGGTCGCCGCCGTGGGCGATGGTGTCGGCCTTGCAGATGTCGTGGAGGAGGGCGGCCCGGTCCACGAGGACGAGGTCGATGCCCAGCCCGGCTTCCCTCATGGCCTGCCCGATGGCCACGGCGACCATCCTGACCATCTTGCTGTGCCGGATGATGTGGGGGGGCATCCCCCTCTGGGCGATGAGGGAAAAGACCCAGCGCCGGCCGGGGATCATTCCCCGCTCTCCCCGGACACGCTCCGCCGGGTGCGCAGCACCTGGCCCAGGCCCAGGAGATTCACCGTGACCCCCACGGTGGTGTCCCGGGGGAGGTCGATGTCGCTCATGTCCACGTCCCGGAAGGCTTCCACGCTCCAGCACTGGGCGGCGTACATGGCCGCCTGCCTCGACCTGATGGAGCGGTGGAGGAGAAAATCGTAGGAGGATTCCAGCCGCAGGGAGAACCCCCGGCCCACCACCACTTTAGCTCCCAGGAGTCCCGTCTTGGTGTCCGGGTCGCGGTACTCCTCGGAAGCGTAGACCTCGTCGCCCCGCGGGTCCTTGAAGCTCAGCCGGGTCCAGTGCTCGATGGTGGACCAGGGGTGCTGCTCCCTGCCGAACCGGTTGAGATGCCGCAGGGAGAACCAGGACACGGGCGCGATGACGACGTTCGCCTCGTAGTAGTCCCACTCCTTGAGGAGACAGTCGTAGACGCGGCTCAGGGAGAACTCCGCCAGCGCCCGGCCGGTCGTCTCCCGGAGGTAGTTGTCCACACCCACCGTCACGGTGTGTTCCTGCTCCCAGACGTCCCCAGGGAGGATCTGGGGGAAGATGTCCTCCGGGTCGCTCTCGTCGTAGTTGCCGCCCAGCCGGGAAAAATGTGTCCATGTCGCCGTGGGGGCCACCTGGTGGTACAGGCCGTCCAGGAACCGGCCGCTGTAGAGGGTCGTGCTGAGAGAGACCTCGCGCCTGGCCCAGACCTCCTGGTAAAAGTCGTCCTCGAAGAGGCCGGGGTTGCGGGCCAGGAATTCAGGGTCGTTGTAGCTGGCCGTGAGCGAAGGGTCCCTGGCCTCCCAGAGGCCCTGCACGGAAGCGTCCTGGAAACCCCCGGGGTTCGACGTGATGTTCGCCCCCCGGTAGTACTGCGTGTACGAGGGCATGACCGTGACGTAGGGGAACAGGCTCAGGGGGACGAACAGGCTGAGCTGACCCCTGTCCTTGAACTCCTGGATCCAGTCCCGGGAGTAGACGTACGACAGGTCGAGCTCCGAGGAGACGAAGGCGGGCGTGCCCGGGATGCTGCGCTGCTTCATACGGAGCGTCACATTGGGGATCTCCTGGAGGGTCTTGCCGTTGCTCTCCGCCGTGAGGTCCTGGGTCCATACCCCGGAGACGTTCGCGGTGAACCCCCTGGCGTTGCCGCTCCACTGCCCGCGGGAAAGAAGCTCCTCGAGGCTCCTCCCCTCCCCCGTGGAGTTCGCCGCCACCGTATCCCTCCAGATGTCCTCGCTCGGGTACAGGGAGCCGATGTCCCGGAAATAGTCCGGGGTGCTCACGAGCTTCACGTCCCAGGTGAGGTCGCCGCCGGCCTGGAAGGTCCGGAAGAGCCACCTGCTGTCGGGCGCCGTTTCCACGATGGTGCCGTCGGTTCCGCTTCCGCCCTCGGCGTCGCGGGGCAGCCACTCGCCGTAGACCTCGCCGTACTGCTCTGCGTCGAGCCGGTAGCGGTACTCCCCCGACAGGAGCAGGCCCCTGCTGGTGAGGATGCTCGGGGTGAAGGTGGCGTCGGAGCTCCGGTCCAGGACCCGGTAGTAGGGCAGGCTCACGCGGTAGCCGTAGTCCGTGGCGTTGGTTACCGTGGGGAGCAGGACCCCCGACTGGCGCTGGAGCTTCACCGGGAAGTACAGGTAGGGGAAGTAGAAGACCGGGAACCGGCGGATCTGGAACTTGGCGTCCGTGGCGTGGCCGTACTTCTCCAGGGGCGCCTCGAAGGACCCCGCGGCCAGGGACCACGCCGGCGGGGTCCCCAGGCAGGGCGTGAACTCTATGCCCTCGCCCTCGTACTGGTCCAGGCCGTACCTGGTGAGGGACTTGCCGGACATGATCACCGGCTGGGCGTAGAGGAAGACCGAACCGTTCTCGAGGCGGAAGTCCTTCCTCTTCACGTTGTAGTACAGGGACTCGGCGCTGATCTCCCCGCCCTTTTCCCTGATGCTGGCCCCGCCCACCGCCCAGAGGTCCTCGGTCACGGTGTCGTAGACCACGTAGTTCGCCTTGAGGCTCAAGTCCTCGCCGGTGACCACGACGTTCCCGAACGCCTCGACCCGGTCCTCCTTTCTCTGCACATTCTCCGCCTCCACGTCAACGATGGCGGCCAAAAGCCCGTGCCCGCCGCCGAGCACGAGGGCCAGAAGGCAGATCAGAAACCTGAGCATAGGACCGTTTCCCTCACTTCCCCCACGGTGTAAAACGAACCGGTGACCACGACCTGCTCGCCGGTGGACAGCGCCGTGCGGAGGGCCTCGGTCACGCTGGCGCAGGTGGTCACGCCCTCACCGGCGAACCTCTCGATCTGGGCGGTCGTCCACGACCGTTCCGACTGGACGGGGGCAAGGTACAGGGCACGGCAGGCGCCCTGGAGCATGTCCACCATGGTGGCGAAGTCCTTGTCCCCGAGCACTCCCAACACACCTACCCCATGGAAGCCGATCTTTTCAAGATATTTCAGGAGTTCGGCCAGGGCGGCGGGATTGTGCGCCACATCGAGGATGACCCGGCCCCGTATCTCCTCGATCCGCCCGGGGAGAAAGGCTGTGGCGAATGCCCGGGCAGCCTCTTCCCGGCCGGGAAAAACACCGAGCGCCCGGGCGGCCTGCAGGGCCAGCGCCGCGTTCATGGGCTGGTGTTCACCCTTGAGGAGGGTGACGCCGTCCCAGGGCGTATCGACGGTCTGGAACAGTGCACCCGCTTCTTCCGCACAGGCCCTGAGGGTCTCCCGCGCCTGGCCCGTGGCAGAGGTGACCAGGGGCCTGCCCCGCCGCGCTATGGCACCCTTCTCGCGGGCTATCTCGTCGATGGTGGACCCGAGGAGGTCGGTGTGGTCCAGCGAGATGTCCGTAATCAGGCAAACCTCCGGGTCCAGCGCGTTCGACGCGTCGTACCTGCCCCCGAGCCCCGCCTCGAAGATGCCGAAGTCCGCCCCGTGGTTTCGGAAAAGCACGGCAGCCAGGATCACGCACCACTCGAAGTAGGTGAGGCCGATGCTCCCGACCAGGGGCTCCAGGCCGGTGCGGATATGCTCGAGCTCGGCTTCGTTCGCCTCTTTGCCGTTCAGCCTGAACCGCTCGGCAAACCTGCTTATGTGCGGCGAGATGGTCGTGCCCGCGCGGTATCCCATAACCGTGAGCAGCGACTCGAGGTAGACGCAGGTCGACCCTTTCCCGTTCGTGCCGGCGACGATGACGTGACGATAGGATTTTTCCGGGCGGCCCAGGAGGTCGAGGGCCCGCCTCACCCGTTCGAGGCCGAAGACCCACACGTTGGGCGGGATGCCGTTCAGAACCATTTCAGGAAGAAGGCGAGCGTTTCACGGAGATCGCGGCGGTGTACGATCCGGTCGAGAAGGCCGTTGGAAAGGAGCACCTCCGCGTCCTGGAAACCCTGCGGCAGGGCGCATTTCACCGTCGACTCGATCACCCGGGGACCGGCGAAGCCGATGCGGGCCTTCGGCTCGGCCAGCAGGACGTCGGCCAGGGAGGAGAAGCTCGCCGTCACACCACCGGAGGTGGGATCGGTGAACACCGTGATCACGGGAGAGCCCGCGATCCGGTCCCTGGCGTGCACGGTCCTGAGCATCTGGAACAGGCCCCAGATGCCTTCCTGGACCCTCACCCCGCCCGATGCCGAGAAGAAGACCAGGGGCAGGCCCTTTTCCCGGGCCGCGCGCATGAGCCTGACGATCTTCTGGCCCATGGCAACCCCCATGGATCCGCCCTTCTGCTTGAAGTCCATGACCCCCAGAAAGCACGCTCGGCCGCAGATCATCGCACAGCCGCTCTTCAAGGCGGTCTCCTGGGCCTCCTCAACCTTCTGCTCGTCGACTCCGAGCTCGATGAAGCTGCCGGGATCGCAGAGGGTCGTGATCCGGTCGTCGGCGCCCAGGCGGAAATGATGGTCGCAGTGGTTGCAGACCCAAAGGTTTTCTTCGAGCTTTCTGGTCAGGATGATTTCGGAGCAGGATGGGCACTCGACCCATCTCCCGTCCTTTTTCGCGATATCGAGAACTTCGGTCAAAACCGGAACACCTCCCCGCCGGTTATATATGCAACATTCGGGGGGAGTTCCGCAACTACTTCGTCAAGGTATCTCGGTTTGATGTGATAGGCGAAAACACGTGCCGGGGTAGGCGCCAGGCCGGCGAGCCCCGTGCCGAGGAGCGACGGCGTGAGGTGCATGGTGAGCTTCGCGAAGGCCTCCATCCTGTCGGGGAAGGACACCTCCACGAACAGAGCCTTCAGGCTGCCTTCCAGGGACTTCACCAGGTGAAACAGGTCCGGTGCGAGGCCCGTGTCGCCGCTGAACATGACCTTGGAGGGGCCGTCGGTCACCAGGTAGCCCAGCGACCCGGGGATGTGCTCCGTCCGGATCGTCTCCACCGCGAGCCCGTCAGCCGCGAACCCGTCGTCGGGGGCTGTGCGGAAGGACACGAGGGCCTTGGCACGGTTCAGCTCGGCCACTCGCGGCCAAATGACGCCGTTGAAGATGTTGTCTCTCAGGGCCTCGATGGTGTTCGCGCTCCCCCAGACGGTCACGTCGTGGTCCGTCTGGGAATACAGGGCCTCGAGGATGAAGGGCAGCTCCTTGACATGGTCGATGTGGGCGTGGGTCAGCAGGATGTGCCTGATCCCGCGAAGCCGCTCCTCGGGCAAGACGGAGGCGGCGGATCCCGCGTCGAGAAGGACGCTGTCGTTCAGCAGGATGCTCGTGGTGTTGTATCCCTGCGCAACGGACCCACTGCAACCGAGAATCTCAATTTTCATAGGCACCTGTCAATTCTTCACACCCCTGGACGCATGCTTCATTTCCAGTCCTCATCGGTATCCGGCAGGGCAAACTGTAGCGCAAAGTGCTGCGTCCCCGGCGGAAAAGGTGCCTGTAGGGGGTGCTGTACGGATGAAAAGGGCCGTTTCCCGTCACTTCAGCTTTTTCGCCAGCCTGCCCACGTCCTGGGAACGGTTCCGCGGGCATACGAGGATGGCGTCTTCCCCCTCCACGACCACGAGGTCGTTCACCCCGATGAGGGCGATCTTCTTGCCCGTGGCCCACACCACGTTCCCGCGGGAATCCTCCACGACCACCTCCCCCCGGCAGGTATTGCCCGCCTCGTCGGAGGGGAGCGCCTTGCCCAGCGCGTCCCAGGAGCCGATGTCGTCCCAGCCGAACTCCGCGGGAACGACGCCCGCATCAGAGGCCTTCTCCATGATGCCGTAGTCGATGGAAACGGGTTCCACGGCTGAATAGAACGCGCTCACCCCGCCCGGGGTGATTTCGCCCCCGGAGACCATGGCCATGGCCTGGCCGTACATGACGGGGAGGTGCTTCCTGAAGGCCTCCAGGATTGCCCCCACCCGCC
>JAKLDU010000071.1 GCA_022703355.1 Deltaproteobacteria bacterium
GATGACGGCTGCCCCGAACATGAGGATCCACCACTCCACGCCGTACTTCCTCCCCATGGCGGCAAAGGCCCGAAACGGCCTGCCCAACCCCTGAGCCATCGAGTGTCTCATGCCCTGTTCCCTTTCATCTTCAATACCGTATCCTCGGGTCCACGACCGCGTAGATGATGTCCACCAGCAGCGATATGAAGGCCACGATGAGGGCGAACACGATGATGACGCCCTGGATGGTGGGATAGTCCCGCAGGTAGATGCGCTCCAGGAGGAGCCTGCCCATGCCCGGCCACGAGAACGTCGTCTCGGTGAGGATGGCGCCCGCCATGAGCAGGGCCACCTGCAGCCCCATCATGGTGAGGATGGGGATGAAGGCGTTCTTGAGCGCGTGCCGGTACACGATCGTTGCATGGCTGATGCCCCGGGCGCTGGCGGCCAGGATGTAGTCGGCCTTGAGCACGTCGAGCATGTTGGCCCTCGTCAGGCGGACGAAGATCCCGGAGAGGCTCAGCCCCAGGGTGAGCGAGGGCAGCACGAGATGGACGAGCACGTCCCTGAACGCCTCGAAGTCATGCACCCGGAGGGTGTCGAAGAGGTAGAAGCCCGTGTACTCGAAGTCCGAGGCGAATATTCTCGGGCCCGTCCTGCCGGCGATGGGCAGCCAGTCGAGCCAGATCCCGAACAGCAGCTGGAGCATGAGCCCCATCCAGTAGACCGGTATGCAGTAGATGACGATGCCGTAGAGCCTGATGGCCGAATCCTGCGCCTGCCTCCGCTTGTCCGCGGCATAGGCGCCCAGGAGCACCCCCAGGAAGAGCGTGATGATCATGCCGAAGGTGGTGAGCTCGATGGTGGCGGGGAGCTTTTCCCTGATGGCCACGGTGACCTTCTGCTGGAGCACCATGGAGTCCCCCAGGTCCAGGTGGCTCACCTGCCAGAGGTAGTCCACGTACTGCGCGGTGATGGGCTTGTTCAGGCCGAGCTCTTCACGCTTCTGCTCGATGACCTTTTCGGGGGCATGCCCCCCGAGCATGGCCGAGACGGGGTCCCCGGGCATGAGCCTGAGCACGACGAAGATAATGGTGAGCAGGATGAAGACCATGGGTATGGTCATGAGGGTGCGTGCGATGATGTATCGTAAAAGATTCTTCATGCAGCAGGTCTGTGAATCTTTCTCCCCCGGGGCAAAAAAAAAGAGCCGGGCATGAGCCCGGCTCCAGAGTTAGCACATTTCCGGTTATTTTGCACGAGAGATCGGGCCGTAGTTGAACTGCAGCGTCGGTGACAGCAGGATGCCCCTGATGCCCTTCTGGGCGATGACGTAGAGGTTGCCCTGGAAGATCGGCGCGGTGGGAACCTCGTCGGCCCACATCTTCTGGACCTTCTTGTAGATCGCTGCCCTCTTGTTCACGTCCGTCTCCATCTGGGCCTGCTTGAACATCCTGTCCCACGCGGGGTTGGAGAAAAAGATGCCGTTGCCCTTGGAGCCCTCGGTGCCCGCGAAGGCGGCGGTGTAGTTGTCCGGGTCGAGGTAGTCGGGATACCAGCCGAGGAGGTAGGTGGTCATGACCTTGCCCGCGTAGTTGTCCCGGAAGGTGGCCCACTCGGCCGACTTCACGTCCACCTTCATCATGCCCGTGGCTTCCATCTGCCCCTTCATGACCGCGGCGAGATCGACCTCGGAGTCGCCGTAGTGGGAAGGCGTGTACCAGAGCTCGAAGGCGAGCTTGTTCTTCTCGCTGTAGCCCTTCGATTTCAGCAGCTTCCTCGCCAGGGCAAGGTTGGGGTCGCCGGGGTAGGCCTTGAAGTCGTCGGTGTGGGTCCACATCCCCATGGGCACCATGGAGTAGAGCGGCGCGTTCTGGCCCAGGTACACCTTGTCGATGATGGGCTTGCGGGCAATGGCCGCCGCCACCGCCTGGCGCAGAACCTTGTCGTTGAAGGGCCTGCCCTCGCAGCGGAAGCAGAGATAGCGGATGAAGGGCCCCTGCCCCACCACGACCTGGAACTTCTTCGATTTCTGCAGGTCCCTGATATCGGAGGGGTTGAGCGTCTTGAACGCGAAGTCTATCTCGCCCTTTTCCAGCGCCAGCCTCATGGTGGTGGCGTCGGCGAAGTAGCGGATCACGATCCTCTTGTTGAGGGGCTTCGTGCCGTAGAACAGGGGGTTGGCCTCGAGCACGACCTCCTGGTCACGCTTGAAGGCCACGACCTTGTAGGGCCCGTTGCCCACGAGCTGGCCGCCCTTGAGCTCGGAGGGGTCGCGCACGAGCCTGTCTTTGGGATAGACCTTCGGGTTCAGGGGATAGTACGGCGGGGAGCACAGGAGCGACGGGAAGTAGGACACCGGGTTCTTGAGCACGAACTTCACGCGCAGGGGGTCCACCACGTCGACGCGCTCCACGAAATCCGTGACGAGCCACGACGGGTCGCTCTTGAGGGCTGCCACGCGGTCGATGGACCACTTCACCACGCCCGCGTCGAAGGCCGTGCCGTCGGTGAACTTCACGCCCTTCCTGAGCTTGAAGGTGTACTCTTTGCCGTCCTTGCTCACGGTCCATGACTCGGCCAGCGCGGGGACGAGGTTCGTCCTGCCGGGGGGATAGCTGAGCAGGCCCTGGTAGACGTTGTAAAAGATCTCCCAGGTGTGGAAGTCATAGGCCTTGGCGGGGTCCATGTCGCTGACCTTCTCGGTGGTCCCGTAGACGATGGTGTCCCCTGCCGCGGCAAAACCGCCTGTCGGGATGAACGCCAGACACCCTGCGGCCAGAAGCAGTACTGCCCATTTCCGTACCCTCATATGCTCCTCCTCTCTGGAATGTTATGCTGCCCCGTTCCCTTTGGGGACAGGGCACCTCGCCTGTTCGGCGAACGACGCCGAGCCTCTGCCTTCATTGCATGGTAAGCGGGGGTCCGGGCGCAGTCAAGCGTATTCTCCCGGGAAAAGGCACCCTTCCCGTCATTCGGAAAGGGGCGGGCGGAGAGCAATACCCCCGGGGGAGGGTGTCCCGCAGCGGGCCCGCCTCAGGCCCCCGGGGTGCCCCGCTCATGGAAGAAGCGGGTGAGGAACTCCGCATCGAGTGGCGAGAGATTGAATTCGAAAACCGCCTTTTCAATGAGCTTTGCCAGAGGTTGCGCACGCTTTTGCTCCAGGCTTTCCGACACCCACCTGATTGCCCTTTTGACGTCTTCCTTCTCTTGAGTGATCACGTTCATCAAAGCACCTCCCGTGGAGAGTGGTCGTTTTTTCTTTTGTACCTCTTCAGTAGTGGCACACCTCGTCGCCGGCAACCACCCGGCCTGTCTTTTCTCCCGTTTCCCGCCTGCGAAAACGGGAGGGCCGGCCATTGCCCGAACCCGGATCATGAAGACCGCTTCGTCATTATTCCGGACGGGACGGCTTTGTCCATTCCGTGCTGGACCGGCATTATAAAAAGAGTATAATACTGGCATATTCTATGTGGTTGGACGTACCCTGTGGGTTTGCCTGGATCTTGAACAGTCCTGACAGAGAAAGGGGGCCTTATGAAAGCAAGAGAGATGATGGGGGAACACGGGGCGATCGGTCGATCCGAAAAATCGGGAATCTGCCTGAAGGCGCGGTGCTTCCTGTGCGCGTGCGCGGCCCTGCTCGCGGTCTGCCTGCTCGCGGATGCGCCCTGGGGCGGCGCCTGCGCCAGTGAAGGCGGCGGCAGCTCCTTCACTCCCGGCGCCCAGGGGGATTTCGCCATGTGCTACATGCCCCCCGGCCTGTACTTCCGGAACAACGTCATCTACACCGAAGGAACGCTGAGCGACTACCCGAGCTGGCCGGGCATGAGCCCTGCGCCGACCTCTTCGAAGCTGAAGTCCAAGGTGTGGTTCGACCTGCTCCAGATCGTCTACTCCTCGAAGCTCGAGATCCTCGGCGGCCGCTACTTCGCGAGCGTCAACATACCCTTCGTCCTCGACCAGAAGCTCACCACGAGCACCACCATCCCTGCCGACCCGACTTTCCCCGCGATGAGGGACGGGTCGCACACCTCGGGCTTCGGCGACGTCCAGCTCGTTCCCTTCGGGCTCCTGTGGGACATGGGCAACTTCCACGTCCTGGCAGCCCAGAACCTGGTCCTCGAAACGGGAAGGTACGAAGAGGACAAGGCCAACAACACCGGCAGAAACTATTTCTCCTATGACGAGCTTCTCGGCCTGACCTGGCTCGACGAGCAGGCCGGCCGCGAGATATCGCTCATGGCGGGCCTCATGATAAACACCAGGAACGACAAGACCGAGTACAAGACCGGCAACGAGTTCCATGTCGATTTCACCTTTGCCCAGTACCTGTCGAAGCAGTTCGGGGTCGGCATCGTGGGGTACGTGTATAACCAGGTCACCGACGACAAGGGCCCGGCGCTCGATGCGATCAACGACTTCGACGAGTTTTACGGGCTCCCGGCGCCGGACGGGTACCGGAGCAACGGGGCAGCGGTCGGCCCGGCCATCATACTCACGCCGAACATCGGCGGCAAGGACGTGAACATCATCGCCAAGTGGCTCCACGAAAGCTGCGACAACCGGCTCGAGGGGGAGTGGATCTACCTGTCGGGCTGCGTCAAGTTCTGACGGCAAGACCGGCGGCGGGGGCCCGGGCACACCTTCCGGGCCCCTGGCCGCGGGGAAAGCCCTTCACTTCCCGATGGAGCTCCCGCCCCCTCATGAGGTATAAGGAAGGCGAGGAGATCTCCCATGGGCATGGAACGGTATGACGGCTGCAAGCAGGGCGTGCTCTCGGCGAGCCTCTGGCTCTCCGGGCATGGCTATTTCGGCTCGCCGAGGGGAACCGGGGGAAACGTCTCGGTGAGGGTCGGGGGCGAGGACGCCATGGCCATCACCCCGTCGGGAGCGAGGTACCAGGACCTCACGGCCTCCGACATCTGCATCGTGGGCCTGGATCTCGGGCTCATCGAGGCAACAGGCGCGCACAAGCCTTCTGTCGAGTCCGGGATGCACGGCATCATCTACCGGAACCGCCCGGACGTGAACGCCGTCGTCCACACCCACCAGCCTTACGGCAGCGTCCTGGCTGTCCTGGGCATGCCCATCCCCGCCCTGTTCGACGAAGCGGCGTTCTCCCTGGGCAGGTCCGTGGAGGTCGTGCACTATGCCCCGCCCGGCAGCCTTGAGCTTGTGGAGAACGTGGGGAGAAAGCTCCAGAACAACGCCAACGCCTACCTCATGGAGAACCACGGCGTTCTCGTCCTGGGCGAAGACCTCGAGCAGACCCTCTTCCACGCGGAGCTTCTCGAGAAGACCGCCCGGATCTACTGCCTCGCCCTCTCCACGGGCCGGGAAGTCCGCACCCTCCCGGGGCCCGTGGCCGAGATGGTCCAGGCACACCGGGACCGGGAGGTGAGGGAGGCGGGGAACAGGCGGAAAGAAAAGGCATAGCACCAATGCCGCAGCTCAGCGGTGCTTCGAAGCCACGACCTGAAGCGCCGCCTCGTTCCATCCCCTGCTCCCGGGGTGCGGGGCACGGATGAGTCCCGGCAGGTCGAGCTCTTCGAATGTCCCGTCCTCCTGGGGGATGAGAATCGGGATGTTCACTGCCTTCAGGAGGGGAAAATCGTTGGGGCTGTCCCCGAACCCCACGGTCAGGGCTCCCCTGTTCCAGTTCCTGGCGAAAATCTCCTGCACCCTCGCCACTGCCACCCCCTTGTCGCTGCCCATGCCCATGCAGTGGAAAAACCTCCCGCCCCGGGTGATGAAGAACCCCCTGCTCCGGGCGAGCAGCTCCAGGTCAGGGAGCTCATCCTCGTTCTCCAGGACGAAAAGCTCGGTGAACTCCCTGGCCTGCGCCAGGGCGGCCTTGTCCGGGGGGAGCCCGGTGAGTTCTGAGACCTCCCCGACGCTCATGTCACCGAAGCCCCTGACAGAGAAGCCCCCCTTCGCTTCATCCATGAAGGACCTGACCCGTCCGTAGGGCTTTCCCAGGAGGATGCACCGCAGGCCACCGCTGATGATCACGCTGCCCACGGGCAAAGTGACGTACCCTTCGGGGAAAAAGATCCCGCCCCCGTTCTCGACGATGATCGGCCCCGTGATGCCCATCTCCTCCTGGATGGCCGTCACCTCCATACGGGTTCTGCTCGTGCAGATCACCAGGGGGATGTTCAGCTCCTGCAGCCTGTTCAGGGCGGGCCGGGCCGGCTCCCACGAGTAGTCGCCCCGGTTCATGAGCGATCCGTCGATGTCGGTAAAGAAGATGAGCCGTTTCTTTCCTTTTCTCTTCATTGTGCTTCCCATGGCCTGGGGTGGGGATTCGTGCTTCTTCGCACAGACAAGGTAAGGTTTATAGTAACGCCCGGGCGGCGGGATGCCAAATGCCCACTTCCGCGGACCTGGGCGTGCCGTTCGATGCAGCAAGCAGGGTCCTGCCGTTTCCTGCACCTTCAACGAAGCAGGAGCTGGCCGACGAGTTCAACCGTGAGCTGGCACACGCCCCGAAGGAAAAGTATCCCATCGTTGGCGAACCCGCCCCCCGCGTCCTCTTCCTCTGGAATCGCTCATGGGCTCGGGACAAAAAACTCGGCCTTGGGAAAATCACGCAGATCTTTTGCTATGGCTGCATGGAGGAATGAGTTGACCCACTTCACGATATCGTTTCTGATGATGGACCTCCTGAGCCGTGACATCCTCTCCCTCCTCTCTTCCGGCCCCATGGTCACGGCGGTGTGGATGGCGTCCGCGGTCTTCTGGATGTCGTAGGGATTCACCATGAGCGCATGGTCGTGCAGCTGAGAGGCTGCGCCTGCGAACTCGCTCAGGATGAGCACGCCCTGCTCTTCGATGTTGCTCGCGCAGTACTCTTTGGCGATGAGGTTCATGCCGTCCTTGAGCGGGGTGATGAGTGCGATCTCGCACGTCCTGTAATAGGACAGGAGCTCCGGTCTGGTCAGGGACCGGTATATGTAATGGATGGGGATCCACCCCACATCCGTATATTTCCCGTTGATCTCTCCCACGAGCCGCTCTATCTCGTGCTTGAGCTTGGCTTACTCCTCCACCGTGTCACGGCTGGGCACCACCACCTGGATCAGGGTGACCTTCCTGCGCAGGTCCGGGTAGCGGGCAAGGGCGTCCTCGAAGGCCCTGAGCCGGTCCGGAATGCCTTTCGTATAGTCGAGGCGGTCCACGCCGAGGATGAGCTGCCTCTTCGGAAGGTTCTCGTGGATTATCCAGGCCTTGTCGGCCACCTCCGCCGATCGTGCGATGTCTGCGAACTCGCTGTAGTCGATGCTGATGGGGAAGGCGCCCAGATGGACTTCCCGGTTGTCGTGCACGACCGAGCTCAGGCTGCCCGTTCCCGTCACCTTGTATCCGAGCAGCGCCCGGACGCATCCGATGAAGTTTCTCAGGTCCCTGACCGTCTGAAAGCCGACAAGATCGTAATCCAGAAAGGCCTCGAGGATCTCGAAGCGCCAGGGGAGCTTCAGGAAGATGTCCAGGGGCGGGAAAGGGATGTGGAGGAAGAAACCCGAGGGCAGCTTCGACCCCAGACGCCTCAGCTCTTTCCCCGTGAGGATGAGCTGGTAATCCTGCACCCAGACATAGTCGTCGTTTCCCGTGTTCTCGATTATGGCCCTGGCGAACTTCCCGTTCACCTCCTGGTAGGCATCCCAGTAGGAGGGATCGAAGTTGCAGTGGGAAAAAAGATCGTGGAAGAGCGGCCAGAGTATCTGGTTCGAGAAACCGTAGTAGTACCTGTTCACTTCGTCCCTGGTGAGGCTGACCGGCTTCAGCAGGTATCCCGCCGCTTTCGTGCCCTCTGAGATGAGATCGTTGAGAAGATTCGTCGCGGGGGTCTGCTCGGCGTTGATTCCCACCCACCCGATCCAGATGCCGCCACGGTGCTTGAGGACGGGGCTCAGGGCCGTGACCAGGCCACCGGAACCGGGGACCATCCCCCACGTGCCCCTGCTGCACCTGCTGAGGACGATCGGGAGCCTGTTCGATATCACCGCCAGTCTTCGCGCTTCCATAGTGTCTCTCCGGGCCTGCCCGCCGGTGCATGGACCAGCCATGCCCCAAGGAAATCCTTCACCGCATGGACATCCCTGAGAAGCCCCTGTGCACGGGTACGGTCCCCTGACTCTGCCACCCTGATGCTTACCCCCTGCCCCTCAATGGCACCGAAGGCGTCCTCGTCGGTCTCATCGTCACCGATGTACACCGTGAAGACATCCCCCCCGACATGCGAGAGCAGCCGGAGCAGGGCGTCCCCCTTGTTTATTCCCCTGCACCTGAGTTCGATGCCGCCGTTGAACTTCACGATCTCCAGCTCATGGCTGCTTCCTATGATGTCCCATTCCTCCCTGGCCAGGATTTCGAGGCGGACGGCCTCATCTTTGTCAAGCCCCCGGGTGTGAAGGGCGAGGCTCATCTTCTTTCTCTCGATCCTGTCCTCCCCCGCTTCCCGCACGATCGACCTCCACGCCTGCTCCAACCCCTGTTTCTGCGTGCCGGTGGGATCGATCGATATCATCGTGCCGTCGGGAAACCTGAACTCCGAACCGTGGCCGCCGACTGTCATGATGCGCAGGTCTCCGAGCAGGCAGAGGATCTCTGACACGGGCCGGCCGGATATGATGGCCAGGGCCCCCTGTGCTTTCTCCCGTATCTTCTCCAGAAGCAAGGCGATGCCGGGAAGGGGAAGGGCTTCCATGCGCTCTGCCCTGAACGGTGCGATGGTCCCGTCGTAATCGAGGACAAGGAAGCTCATGCATGCCGCATGCAGCCTGTCCCAGAAATCCGGTATGTTCTGCACCTCGGCAGGCATTGCATAGGGGTATGTCATCCTGTCTCTATCCTGTCCTGGAATTCGAACATGACGGCATGCATGAGGGTGAGGTACTCCCTCAGATGCCTCGTGATGAGAAAGTTCTCCATGACGAATCTGTGGGCTTTCCTCCCCATCTCGCCAAGGATGTCCCTGTGCTTGAGCAGATATCTGATGCGGAGCGCGGCTCCCTCCGGGGTCCTGACGAGAAAACCGGTGTGATGGTTCACAACCTGGAGCCTGATGCCGCCCGTGTCGCCCCCGATCACCGGCTTGCCTTTCCACATGGCCTCTGTCACGGTAAGGCCGAAGCCCTCCTTCGTGGATTTCTGGATTGCAATATCCGCAACCCGCTGGAGCGCGTTTATTGTGAGGTGATCATCGCTCGGCAGGTTGAAAACATGGATGTCCTCGTCGCTGCCGGCACTCTCCATGACCTGGCGGAGCACCTCTTCTCCTTCGGGATCGTCCGATGCCCCGCCGCCTGCCAGCACGAGCTGGACCGGGATGAACTCCTTCACAAGCCGGTAGGCCTGGATCACGCCCAGCGGGTCCTTGAACCGGTCGAAACGCGAGATCTGGGTGATTATCGGCCTTCCCGGATCGAGACCCCACCTGTCATAGGTGGATGAGATCTCCTGTTCGCTGAGGTCCCTGTTCTTGTCGCTCAACGGGTCGATGCTCGGCGCCACGAGATAAAGGGGATGAGGGAGAAGCTGGGCAAACTCTGAGAGGGACCAGATGCTCGCATGGTAGTTCTCCACATGCCGCCGGAGATATTTCCATACCGGGCGGAATGGCTTGCTGGCATCGATGTGGCATCGCCATATCCATTTCCCCTTTCTTCCGGGGAGGCACCCCAGGATGGCCGCAGGCTGAGGATCGTGAATGAATACGATCTCGGCATCCTCCAGGGTTCCCCTGAGCTCTTCGGCATTCTCCGCATTCACACGCTCATACTCTCTGAGCAGGCCGTGGCCAATCTCTATGCCATTTCCCTGGAGGCCGTTGTGCATGAGCTTGGTGCATTTGAAGAACTGCTCGGTCCCCTTTATGGTCTCCCACCGTGCATCGATGCCCAGCTCCTGCTTCAGGGGAACCAGCCAGTGGAGAATCTCCGCGACGCCGCCGCCCTCCCTGGTGGAATTGACATGGACCACCTTCATGCCTTTCAGCGGAGAGCTGAGCTGTCTCAGATGCTCGATGACGTCCTGGCCAACGACCTCCGCATATCGCTCAAGCAGCCCCATGATCAATCCTTCCTTTCCCGCCGATACTGGTCGAATACCCGATACAGCTCTTCCCTCAGCTCCGAGAGGGTGGTGAAATACGGATCGATGGCGACAATGCGATCGGAAAGCTCCTGGTATGAGTTCCCGAACCCCTCGAGCCACGTGGAAAAATCGTTTTTCGCCTGGGGGGTCCTCCTCCGGGCATCGATGAAATGATAGAATATGCTGCCGCGGGACATGTGGGGGATGTTGTCAGCGAGGGCCTCGGGTATGGCATAGCTTCTCCCGGTATTGAAAATCACGATCTGCGAGGTGACGAAGTAGATACGTTCTGTCGCCATCACCCAGGGCAGGAGATCGCTCTCGTCAAGCCTTTCCTCGATGACATCGATCAGTTCCCTCCTCAGATCCTCAAGATTATCGAAATGTGTGGGGTCCAGAAGCGCCAGTCTCTCTGCCAGGATCTTGTCGTGCATGCCCCGGGACGCCCACACGGCAAAATCGTTCTGAAACTCGGGGACATCAAACCTGGGCCTCAGGAGCCCCCCCCAGAAATGGTAGTATATGCTTCCGATGGGAATACCCCTGATCCTGTCCTTGAGTTCCCGGAGTGTCTGTGCGTATTCCCCGGTCGACATGGCGATGAGGGCACAGTCTTTTTCTAAAAATGGCTCTGCCATGAAAACGGCCCCTTTTATTGTGACACCATATTTGAAATAAAAAACCGTTGACGGCATCCCGATATGCTTCAATGGTAAAAAATCATACAAGTGTTATATGTTTAATAATCGTTTACGCATTCTT
>JAKLDU010000072.1 GCA_022703355.1 Deltaproteobacteria bacterium
GGCAGCTTGGAGAGCCCTTCGCCCGGGCCGTCGGCATGGTGGCCGGGCTCAAGGGCACGGTCATCCTCACCGGGGTCGGCAAGTCCGGGATCATCGCCCGGAAGATCGCCGCAACCATGGTGAGCATCGGGACCCACGCCCTGTTCATGCACCCGGTGGACGGCCTCCACGGCGACCTCGGGACCATCACCCCCGGGGACGTGGCCATCGTGCTGTCGAACTCGGGGAGCACCGCCGAGATCCTGAACCTCCTGCCGCCGCTCAAGGCCCTGGGCGCCCCGGTCATCGCCGTCACCGGCAACCCGGACTCCCCGCTGGCACGCCAGGCGGACGTGGTCCTTTCCTGCTCAGTGGCCCGGGAGGCGTGCAACCTGAACCTGGCCCCCACGGCGTCCACCACGGCCCAGCTCGCCCTGGGCGATGCCCTGGCGGTGGTGGTCTCCCACATCAACGGCTTCGACCGCGACTCCTTCAAGCTCATCCACCCGGCGGGAGAGCTGGGCAAGCAGCTCATGTCCCGGATCTCCCAGGTCATGATCACCGGGGAGAGGATCCCGCTCGTGGAGCCCGGCCTGTCCCTGGCCGAGGTGGTGAGGGAGATGACTGCGAAGTCCCTGGGGTTCACCCTCGTGGGGGATGCCCGGGACATCGAGGGGATCGTCACGGACGGCGATCTGCGCCGGGTGCTCCTGAAGTGGGGCGGCAGCACGGAGGGGCTCACGGCCCGGGACGTCATGAGCAAAAATCCCAAGCGCATCCCCAGCGACAAGCTCGCCCTAGACGCCCTCGACATGATGGAGAAGTACCAGATCACCTCTCTCATCGTGTCGGACGAGGCGAACGGGCTCGTGGGGGTGGTCCACCTCCACGACCTCCTGGGCCGCGGCAAGCTCGGCCTGAAGGACGTCTGAGGACCGGCTCCCGGTTTCTCCTTGGGTCAGGGCGCACGCTTTGCCCTGCCTTTTCCGCGCGAGAATCGACTTCTCCCCAGGGTCGTGGTTCGAAACCGCCGGCCCGGGCCCCGGCGGGTGTGGTCCCTTGCCCGGGCGGGGCACGCCGGCCCGGCGGCCTGTTTCACCCGGCCTTTTCCACGGGGAGAAAATAGTGGCCGAGGTAGTCCACGATGTCCAGCGGGTAGGCGTGCAGGCTTATCCCGCAGGGGATGTCATCCCGGGCCAGCCCGTGCGGGTCGAAGCCCGACATGAGCGCTCCGCTCCCGTACTGGTCCGGGATGAGCGTATCCCCCCTCCGGACGAGGGTGCTTCTCCTTTTCCCGTTCATATGCAAAAGCCAGGTTCTCCCATGTTTCCTATGAAGAGCGGCTCTGTCTGCCATGTCGGATCACCTCCCGGATCTCTCCCCCCGGTCCTTCCCGGGGAGGTGACCCCCCTGTAGGGTCATCGCAGGGAGTTTCAAGGGCGGGGAGATGGTGCGAAAAGGCCGGGGGCGGGGGGTGTTCGACCTCCCCCGTTCCCGGCCCGGTATCGGTGCAGGTGCTTCGCTCAGGGGAAATACCGCCAGATGACCATGTCAAGATCGTTCGCGGTGTTGGCGCTGCACCCGGTCACCAGGATCCGGCCTTCGGCGTCTATTGCCAGGGAAGTGCCTGCGGCGAGGTAATCCCCGCCCGCCGCGCTGTTGTCCACGAGGACCCCGTTCAGGCCGAAGGAGCTGATGCGCGCCCCATTGCCGGTATATTTCCAGATGGCCATGGCATACCCGTCCGCCGCGTTCTGGCTCTTGCCGGTGACGAGGATGTTTCCGTCGTCGAAGGTGATGAAGAAGCCCTGGTCGTCGCCGTTCCCGCCGGCGGCGCTGTCGTGCGTCACGACGCCCGCGGTGCCGAATGTGCTCACGAGAGAGCCGCCCGTGCCGGTGAATCGCCAGATTGCCATGTCGGCAAGGGAGGAGGCGTTCCTGACATACCCTGCAACGAGCAGGTCCGACCCCGCCAGCGTTATCGAGAACCCGGCATGGTTCGACCCGGCTGCCCCGCTGTACACCAGGACGCCGTCGGTGATGCCGTCGTAGCCCCCGAACAGGTTGTCAAGAGTCCCCGAGGGAGTGTATTTCCAGACGGCCATCCGGGCGGTCGTGCCGCTGCTCACCGTCCCGGCGACGAGGATGGCGCTGTCTTCATCGGCCGGGTTCGCCAGGGCGAGGGAGTTGCCCACGAAATCCCCCGAAAGGGAGCTCGAGCCCGAGTAGACGGCCGTTCCCCCGGTCCCGAACGTCAGGTCGATGGCCCCGCTTTCCGCATACCGCCAGATGACCATGTCGGTGTCCTCGCCATCCCACCGGGACCCGGCAACGAGGATCCTTCCGGAGGCATCGGTCAGGACCGACATCCCTTCGCTGCCGTAGGACGGGTCGAGATCCTCATAGGAAGCGAAGCCGTCGCCCCCCCCGAAGGTGAGGTCGGGATCGCCGTCCGGGGTGTATCGCCAGAGCGCCATGTCGTCATCGTCGATCATCCCGGCCACGAGGATGTTGCCGCTTCCGTCGAGGGCAATGGCGTATCCGATGTCGTCGCCGTTTTCGTCGCCGTTGTAGGTCGCCGTGCCCCCGTCGCCGAAGCTTACGTCGAGGGACCCGGTCGCATCGTACCGCCAGATGGTCATGTCGGAATTGCCCGAGGCCCGCTCGCTCTCTCCCACGACGAGGATGTTCCCGTCTCCGTCGATGGCCATGGCGCGCCCTATGTCCGCGCCGGCGAAGCCAGCGGCGCCGTTGCTCGTGACGATCCCGTCGAGATTCTCCCCGAAGGTGCCGTCGAGCTGGCCGTTTACCCGCACGTCGGTGACGCTGGCGCCGGCGATGGTGCCCGAGGCGTTCGCCACGGACCAGAAATGCCCCACGCCCGCGGGCGGGGTTTGAACGGTCACCGCATACGCGTCGCCGGTTTTCAGCTCATTGGGGAAGGCGAACGTCACGATGCCGTCCGGGTCGCCGGCAACGGTCAGGTCGTTTGCCCCGTTGAGCGTGAGGACGATGCTGCTGCCTTCGGTGAGGCCGCTCACCGTCCCGCCCACGGTGAATCCGTCCGAGCTGCCGCCGCCACCGCCTCCTCCCCCGCCGCAGCCGGCAGCCGCGAGCAGGAAGGCGACGCCCAGGAACATGCCCCACCATGATTTTTTCATAGTTGTCCTCCAGGTCTTTCCTCCCTTTTCGGAGAAAAGGGGGATTTTGTTTATGGCCGTCTCCGCCCGGCACGGTGAAGTGACCGGAAGATTCCCGGTTCCGGGTGTTATTTCGCGGGCACGCTCCCGCCCCGTTTCCTGATGGCATGGGGGGAGAGCTCGTCGTGCTCGATCTGGAGCTGGAGGATGACCACGGCCGCGATCACGGCGGCGCCGCCCGCAAGCTGGAGGGCCGAGAGGGCCTCGCCCAGGACCAGGAAGGCCATGAGGGAGGCGGCGATGGGCTCGAGGGTCGCGGTGATGATGGTGCGGGTGGAGCGGATGTAGTTCACCCCCGCAAGGTAGAGCCCGAAGGGCGCCAGCGTGCCGAAGACCACGACGTAGGACAGGATTGCCCACTGGCGCGGGGTGCAGGTCTCCGAGAGGATGCTCAGGGGAGGGTGCACGAGGTTCAGGGTCAGGGCGGCGAACAGGAGCCCGTAGGCCAGCGAGGTCACGGTGTGGTGGCTGTGCATCATCTTCTCGCTGTAGAGGGTGGTGGCGGCGAAGGCCAGGGCCGAGACGAAGGCCCACAGGATGCCGACGCGGTTCTGGGACAGGAGCTCGAGGCTGTAGCCGCCCACCACGAGCCAGCACCCGCCGACGGACAGGACCAGGGCGGCGATCTTGCCCGCCGTCACCCGCTCCCGCCAGAAGAGCATGGAGTAGCCGGCCACGATCACCGGGGCGAGGTACTCGATGAGGATGGCCGAGGCCACCTGGATCCTGCTGATGGCGAGGAAGTACGAGAGCTGCATGAGCGCCGTGAACACCCCGCCGAGCAGCAGGAAGCGGGGGACGTCCCTCACCCCGATCCTGAGCAGCCGCGGCCTCCACGCGAGCAGCACGGCGACGAGGATGAGCGGCGCGAAGGTGGCCCGGGTCTGGACCAGGACCAGGGGCGACATGCCCGCATTGATGAGCGCCTTGCCCGCGGTGCCGCAGGAGGCCCACAGCAGCGCGGCGCACACCACGCTCAGATATCCTTTCCAGGTGCCTGAACTCATTGCTGCATCTCTCTTTCCGGCCGTGTGGGGCCAGCTCCTGTTTCTTTCACGCGGGGGCAGAAAAGGGGGCCCGGCCTCGTCGGTTTCACGGGATGACCTGAATGACCCTGAGAAACTTCACCAGCAGGAGGACGAGCAGGACCACGATGTAGAACTGCAGGAAAGACAAGGCGATCCTGCCAAACCTTGTGAGCTGGACGCGCGGCATCGGTTTCCCCTTTCCTCCTCAGCGGTGTTCGGAGCCCTTCATCACGTCGTTGTAGTAGATGACGCCCAGTATGCGGTCCTGGGCGTCCACCACGGGGATCATCCGGTAGTGGTACTTGGCGAACATCTCCTCGATGTCGTCCTGAACGTCGTCCTCCTCGGCGCTCACCACGGGCGAGCTCATGACCTCGGACATGGGCGTCTCCCCCCGGGTGGTGACGAGCTCCCGCAGGTCGGCGACCCCGAGCAGCGTCCTGCCGTCCCCGTTGACCACGTAGACGTACGACACGCTCCTGGGCTCCATGCCCGAGCCCCTGATCTTCGCCAGGACGTCGTCCACCCTGTCGTTCGGCCCGGAGGTGACGTAATCCTCGGCCATGAGGTTCCTCACCGTGATCTCCCGCTCGGAGAGGATCTGCCGGACATGCTCTGCCGTCTCCCTGTCGAGGTAGGCCATGAGCTCGGTGACGTCGTCGTGGGGCAGGACCGTGAAGAGCCCGGCGAGCTGAGGGGTTGTCATCTCGGAGAGGATCTTACGGGCCTTTTCCTCCCGGAGGTTGGCGATGATCTGCCGCTGGGCCCGGGGCTCTGCCTCCATGAGGGTCTCCGCCGCCTTCTCCGAGTCCAGGGCCGAGAACAGGACCTGCTGCTCCTCGTTCGGCAGCTCCTCGAGGAAGTCCGCCAGGTCCTCGCTGGGCAGCTCGAGCATCTGGTGCTTGGTCACCGAGAGCGCCACCTTGTCGGTGGCCACCGCGTCCTCCACGGACAGGGGCTGGACGTACTTCCACGAGATGAGGTTGCTCTTCACCAGCTCGAACCTGCCCAGGCCCCACCGGCGGAAGAACCCGCCGAAGGAGAAATCCACGTGGACGAGGAGCATCGTGCCCCGGGTCTCCAGGAAGTGCACGTCGTTCACCACCTCCACCCGCCTGCCATCGATGTCGAGCACGGTCTTGCCGATGAGGTGCTCCTCCATGAGGATCCAGCCCGGCTGGTCCACGAAGGCGGGGTACGTGTCCCCTTCGTCCGGGGGTTGCACGAAGATGGCGTCCTCCTCGATCTTGATGACCTTCGACCAGGGGATGAGCTCGGTGGGCTTGCCCCAGCCGTGCTCCAGGTAGATGCCCACCACCTCGGGGTAGGGCTCCTTGAGCAGGAACACGAGGTCGGAAAGCTTGCCCGCCTTGTTCCCGACCTTTTCCCGGTACACCGGCAGCCTGATGAGCTCGGAGAAAAAGAAGAAGCGGAACGGATCGGACCCGTGGAGGCTTTCCATCCCCTTTAGTTTCATACCATTATCGGCTGCCATGCGGCACCTCCCTGGTACTCACTGAAATAACCCCGGGAACAGGGTGCTTATGCCCATGAGCGAGGACACGGCGATGACGAATATGACGATGCCCCAGTTGGCGACGTTCTGCCGGCGCGTGTTCACGTGCTCGCCCATGAAGGCCCGGTCGTTCAGGATGAGCAGGAGAAAGATGAGCGAGGCCGGCAGCAGGGTGACCGCCACCACCTGGACGAACATGGTGATGGTGACCAGGGGCGCGCCCGGGAGGAGCACCACGGCGCCGGAGGTGACCAGCATCGCGAGGTAGATGAGGTAGAACCAGGGGGCGTCCTTGACCTTCTGGTTCAGCGAGTGGGCCCAGCCGAACACCTCGCCCACGGCCCACGACGAAGACAGGGAGATGCACAGGGCGCCCAGGAAGCCCGCGTCGAAGAGCCCGATGGCGAAGAGCTTGCGGGCGAGGTCGCCGTGGGCCGGGAGCAGGGGCACGAGGGCTTCTGCGGTCTGCTTGGCGTCGGCGATGACGATGGGCGGGTGGTGGTAGAAGAAGGCCGCACCCGTGGCGATGATGATGAAGACGGCAACCAGGCAGGTGAGGAAGGACCCCACGAAGGTCTCGGCCTTGCCGAAGGAGATGTCGTGGATGTCGAGCCCCTTGTCCACCACGGCGCTCTGCTGGAAGAAAAGCTGCCAGGGCGTGATGGTGGTGCCCAGGTTGGCGAGGATGATGAAGAGGAGCTCCACGTTCCAGCTCCCCATGTCCTGGAAACAGAAGCCCCGGAGGACCTCGTTCCACGCCGGGGCCGTGGGCGTGTCCATGGCCCAGATGGCCGCCGGGATGTACACGAGGTTGAACAGGCAGAACAGGAGCGTGATCTTCTCGAAGGTCCAGTACTTCCCGGTGCGCACCACCGTGAACAGGATGAGGGTGACGGCGATGAAGGTGGCCAGGGGGGGCACCCCGAACAGGCTCATGGCCGCGGTCATGCCCACGTACTCCGTCACCAGGGTGAGCCAGTTGATGACCAGCAGGTCCACGATGGAGAACCAGCCCCAGAACGGCCCGAAGCCCTCGAAGATGATCTCCGCCTGGCCCCGCTTGGTCACGGCGCCCACCCGGACGGTCATCTCCTGGACGAAGTAGGCCATGGGCAGGAGGAAGATGAAGACCCACAGGAGGGAGAACCCGTACTTCGACCCGGTCACCGCATAGGTCGAGATGCCGCCGGCGTCGTTGTCCGCGATCATGACGATGATGCCCGGGCCCAGGACGGACAGGAAGATGAGCAGCCTCTTCTGGAACCTGTTTATGCGGTGAAAGGTCTTGCTCAGCCAGTACACGCGGGAACCTCCCCGCCCCTCCCGCGCTTTCCGCGGACGAGGGCGCTGCCCCGGGCCCCGATTTCGAGATGCCCGGCCCGTGCTCCGCCGGAGACTGGCTCATGGCCGGTCGTTCCGGGGGGGGCGTTCCGTACGGCGCGGTCTGGCCGGGTGCGGTCCGGGGCGGGCCCCTGCGTGCAGAAATCGCCCCTCGACAAGGAGGTCAGCGGACCGGCAGGAATCTCGAGAAACGCTCCTGCGCCCCGGGTAGGCGAGAGGTGATCACACGTAAGCATACATCCGCACCCTTCTTGACTCCGCACTGATGGGACCGGGCCTTAAAGACTATGCTTTCAGTAAGAATCCGGCTTCATCATCTCTCCTTCGCCCAGGACAGACGATTCGTGCCGGGGGCGAGGGATCAAGCTTTCGAGTATCTATCGCTTTCTTCGTCCATGATAGCCCTCCCCTAGCACAGTGGGCATCCTTAGTCAAATGCTTGATCAAGAAAGGCGGGAGAGATATTTAACTTAATAAATCAATAAGTTAGATGTTAGGCCGAAACCGGTCTCCAGAGGTGAGGTGAAATATCCTCCGAAAGCGCCGGGAAATGCGGCACACCCTGAGAGGCCAGGATGGCGGCGGGGAAGGTCCGTGGGGTGAGAAACCGGACCGGGCCGGCCTTCGGGGCCTGCCGGGAAGGCGGATTTCGGGAAAGCCCCGGCAAAAAACATTTTTGCCCTATGCCCGGCGGCGGGTGATGAGTATAAAATATGGTAAAGGCACAGTATGTTCCGGGGTTGCGGGGGCGGGCGGCCGGCCCGGGCACTCCGGCATACCGTGGACGAGGGGCAAAGGGGGAGACATGAAGCTGGTGATCGTCGGTGGAGTGGCGGGGGGAGCGACCGCGGCGGCCCGGGCCCGGAGGCTCGACGAGCATGCCCAAATCGTGCTCTTCGAGCGGGGGGAATACATTTCCTTCGCGAACTGCGGGCTGCCCTACTATGTCGGGGGCGCCATCAGGGAGAGGAGCAGCCTGCTCGTCACCACCGCCGAGGCCTTCGCTGCCCGGTACCGCGTCGAGGTGCGCACCCTGTCCGAGGTCAGGGCCATCGACCGGGCCGGGAAGTCCATTCTGGTGAGAAGCGCGCTCACGGGGGAGGAATACCCGGAGCCGTACGACAAGCTCATCCTCTCCCCCGGGGCCGAGCCCGTGAAGCCCCCCGTCCCCGGTCTCGACCGGGAGGGTGTCTTCACCCTCAGGACCATCCCGGACGCGGACCGGATCAATGCCTGGATCGACGCGGAAAAACCCTCGTCGGCGGTGGTGGCGGGGGGCGGCTTCATCGGTCTCGAAATGGCGGAGAACCTGGTGCGCCGGGGCATCCGGACGACCATCCTCGAAAAGCTCGGCCAGGTGCTGCCGCCCCTCGACCCGGAGATGGCCTCCCTGGTGCACAGGGCCCTCAGGAGGAACGGGGTCCGCCTCGAGCTCGGTGACGGCCTGGCATCAGTGGAGGGCGAGGGAAGCGGCCTCGTGGCGATAACCGGGAAGGGTGCCCGCCTTGCCTGCGGCATGGTGGTCATGTCCGTGGGCATCAAACCCGAAAACGCCCTCGCGAAGGAGGCGGGCCTCGCGCTCTGCGACCGGGGGCACATCCGGGTGAACGCCGCCATGCGCACCTCGGACCGGGACATCTATGCCGTGGGAGACGCGGTGTGCGTCCAGGACTTCGTGCTCGGGGTACCCACGGCCACCGCCCTGGCAGGCCCTGCCAACAAGCAGGCACGCATCGCGGCGGACAATGCCGCGGGCAAGGCCTCGGTGTACCGCGGCACCCTCGGCACGGCCGTGGTGAAGGTGTTCGATCTTGCGGCCGCGTCCACGGGCGCGAGTGAAAAGACCCTCAAGGAAGCCGACGTGCCCTACCTCGCGAGCTATACCCACTCGGGCTCGCACGCCTCCTACTACCCCGGGGCCCAGACCCTCGCCATCAAGCTCCTCTTCTCGCCGGGCGACGGGCGCATCCTGGGGAGCCAGATCGTGGGGGGGGAAGGGGTCGACAAGCGCATCGACGTCATCGCCACCGCCATCAGGGCGCGCATGCGCGTCTCCGACCTCGAGGAGCTGGATCTGGCCTATGCCCCGCCGTACTCCTCGGCCAAGGACCCCGTCAACATCGCCGGGTTCGTGGCGGGCAACATCCTCAAGGGCGACATGGAATACATCGGGTGGGAGGATCTCCCGGGGCTCTCCGGAAACCACGTGGTCATCGACCTGCGGGAGGGGTGGGAAATCGAAGCCACGGGCACGGTGCCCGGGGCTGTCAACATACCGCTGCGCGAGCTCAGGGAAAGGCTGGGCGAGCTGGACAGGAGCAAGACATACATCGTGTACTGCGCCGTGGGACTGCGGGGTTACCTCGCCCACCGCATCCTCGCCCAGAACGGTTTTGCGTCGAAGAACCTCGGCGGCGGCTACACGACCTACGAGGCTTCAACGGACAGGCCGTGAAAAGCGGGACTGCATGCTGAACGGAAAACAGTTTTTCAGACGAGCCTTCCATACGGAAAGCGCGAACCCTATAGAGAGAGGGGATGGAGGCCTGATATGAAGAAGTCCCTGCAGGAAGTGCTCGACAAGTTCCACTACGGCATCTACCTCATCACCATCACCTCGGGCGGCAGCCACAACGGCATGATCGCATCGTGGGTCACCCAGTGCTCGCATGAGCCCCCCCTCGTCGCGGTCGCCATCAGGAACAACCGCCTTTCCCGCTCCCAGATAACGGAAAGCCTGAGGTTCACCATCAACCTGCTCTCGGAAGAGGCCCTCGACTCCATAAAGAAGTTCAAGATCCCCGACTGGAAAAGAAAGTTCGACGGGGTGGGCTTCGACCTCTCGCCGGCGGGCAGCCCGGTTCTGCACGAGGCCCTGGGGTTCCTCGACTGCGAGGTGGATCGCATCGTGGAGACGGGCGACCACACCCTGTTCATTGCCCGCATTGCGGAGGGCAGACTCATCAGGCATGGCGGGTCGCTTTCCACGGATGAATACGGCGGGGTGTACCGGGGGGACAGGTAGCCGGGGGCAGAATAAAAAAGCGGGGAGGCTCGAGGCCCCCCCGCCGGTGCTTTCCGCAAAAACGATGGGTCGATATCAGACTGCGAATGCCTCTTCGGGGATCCTGCAGGCGCTGATCTCGTCCTTGGTGAGCAGCTCCAGCTTGGCCGGAACGAGGGCGGTGGTGCGGTTGATGAAGAACTTTGCGCCTTCGATCTTGCCGGTGTAGAACATCTTTTCCGCATCGATGGTCGCGGTCTTGAGGGCCTCGGTGGCGGCGTTCGCCATCCAGATGTGGAACCAGCCCACCAGCGCATCGGACAGGCAGTTCAGGTAGTCGTATGCGGCGATGAGCGGGATGAAGGGGTTGGACCTGATGAGCGCGCTGAAGGTCATTGCGGCCTCGGCGCACTTGTTCAGGGCCTTCTCCACGATGGCGGCCTCTTCCTTGAAGGCGTCGCTGTTCTTCGCCTTGGCGATTTCGGCCTGGGTCTCGCCCAGCAGGTTCATGAAGTACATGCCCTTCTTCATGCCGAGCTTGCGGCCGAGCAGGTCGAGGGCCTGGATGCCGTTGGTGCCTTCGTAGATGGTGTTGATCTTGTTGTCGCGGGCCATCTGCTCCACCGGGTACTCACGGCAGAAGCCGT
>JAKLDU010000073.1 GCA_022703355.1 Deltaproteobacteria bacterium
GGTTCCTGTCCCTGGACAGGAGCCTCAGGGAAATCTCCGTGAGCGCGCACCTCGCCTCCCGGGGGGTGCCCACGCCGGAGATCGCGGCCTTGAGGTTCAGGAGGGCCGGGCCCTTCTATGCCATCGAGGTGATTACGAAGCTCGTGCCCGATGCGGTGGACCTGCTCGCCTACCTCGAGAAACGCCCGGCTGACGCACTCCTCGCCTTCATGCAGGCGGGCGGGCTCATTTCCCGGGTGCACGGCCTCGGGGTGTACCACCCGGACCTGCACGTGAAAAACCTCCTCCTGGACAGGCGCAAGGCATTGTGGATCATCGACCTGGACGGCGCCCGGCTCTTTCCGGTCCTGCCGCCGGCCCTCCGGGAGAGGAACCTCGCGCGCTTCACGCGCTCGCTGGTGAAATGGGATCGCGCGGGCAGGATAAGCCTTCCCGCGGGCTGGGAGCAGGCCTTCGCGGACGGGTACGCCGGTGGGAGATGACTGAGAGCCCGGGGCCTCAGCCGCCCAGGGCCACGATGGCCTCCCTCACGTCGGCCATGAGCCTGTCCCGGTTTTCCTCCCCGTAGGCCGCCGCGTCGATGGGGGCGCCGATGGCGATCTTCACGTGCTGGTCCAGGTGGAAGTCCCAGGTGCCCGCCTTGAGGATCCTGTCCGAGTCCCTGATGCCCACGGGGATGATGCGCGCCCCGAGCTGGAGGGCCAGCATGAACCCGCCCTTCTTGAACCCCCCCAGCTTCCCGGTGCGGGTGCGGGTGCCTTCCGGCGCGATCCAGAGCACGATGCCGTCCTTCATCTTCTCCTTGGCGAACTCGAGGTCCTTGAGGGCCTGGTCGTGGTTTCTGCGGTCGATGGAGAGGAACTCCGCCGCCTTCAGCCCCCTGCCCCACACGGGCACCCTGAAGAGCTCCTTCTTTGTCAGCATGCGGATGCTCCCGGGGAGCGTCACAAAGATGAGGGGGATGTCGTAGTGGCTCCGGTGGTTGGACATGATGATGTGGGGGACGCCCGGTTCTATGGACACCTGATGGGGGTTCGAGACCTCCCGGGTCGCGCGCACCGACTTCAGGAGCCCGCCCGACCACCATCGCAGTATGCCGTCGGCGCGGGCCCTGCTGTAGGTGTTCGTGATGCGCATGTAGAGGGCATACACCGAAATGCTCAAGGTCGGGGTGACGGACCTGATGACGATCAGCAGCTTCTGGAACAGATTTGCCTTCACCGTGAACAGCCCTCCTCTCGTGCGTCCTGAAGGCGCGAAGCCCCGGATCTCAAGGCATGAAGCCCGCTCATGGGCCTGTCCCCTATTTCGCGTGGGGGCAGGTGTTTCCCTTTCTTTCCTCTTCGGCCCTCTTGCGGATGAAGTCCCGCTCCTTCACCAGGTGACCCACGAGCTCGGAGAACTTCCACTCGATGGATTGCGGGGTGACCATGGCGAAGATCGGCCGCGGCATGTCCAGCTTTTTGGTTTCCTGCATCAGCGAGTGGATCATGGGGCCGGGCACGTTGAAGAAAAGCATGACCTTTTCCTCGCAGGCGAACTCCCCTTCCCCCCGGGCGTCCGCGAACAGGATGTCGCGGACCGTGACCTCACCCTGGTCCTTTTCCACGGCCCGAGCCTCGGGGGCGCCGACCTCCTGGAAGAGGCGATCGAGCTCGAGCAGGTCTTCAAAGGAATAATTCCACAGCAGTATTGTCGGTCCTGCGTCCATGCACTAGACATAATATACGGGCGGGAAAACTTCAAGGGCCTCTTTCCCGCCCGTTTTCGGCCCGGAAAACTGTCGGTACTTCCGCTTCGCGAACAGTGTGCGCCCATAGTACCGGGCCCGGACCGCCGTGGCGTCGAGCAGTTCGATAATACCGCTTTACTAATGGTTTGCATTCGTTGTACCGATAGGCTGACCATAACACACAGGAGGTACGTCCAAAGATGAGATGCTCCAAATGTGGCTATGTCAGCTTCGATTATCTCGACCGCTGCAAGAGCTGCGGAGACGACCTGGTTCCGTCCAAGATAAAGCTCAACATCTTCACCAAACCCCCGCAGATAGAAATCAACGAAGACGGCTTTGCCGTGGGCAAGGTTGAAGAAGACCGCAAGGACCTGCTCGAAGAGAGGCGAACCGCCCGAAAAGGCACGGTTTCCATGGAAGACGTGCTCAAGGAAGAAGGCGAGGGAAAGCTCGAAAGCTTCAGCTTCGAGGAGGACGAAAAGGCTTGACAAGCCACCTCAAATTCACTAGACATTCACCTGTTGCCGAGGTAGCTCAGTAGGTAGAGCAGAGGACTGAAAATCCTCGTGTCGGCGGTTCAACTCCGTCCCTCGGCACCATGCCTTGAGCCATTCCGGCCATAGAACCTACCTGGATATAATCAGCCTGCTGACATGCGACTGGCACGGGTAACGCCAGGAGTATTGCCAATCACCCTGTCCGGTACGGAGTTCTCCCGCATTTCATGGTGAGAGCACTCTCTTAAAAATCATTCTTGTGCTATTCCGTGGTCCACTCGAATTCCCACCAGTCGCCGGTCGTCATGGGAAAATAATCATCCGGGGCAGGATCATGCACGACATATTCGACCAGTTCGCCCGTCGTGACCTGCCCGGGGTGCCACGTGTCCACCACCTTCACCAGCCCGACGCCAGGTGCGAAGTATTTTTTATACTCGGAAATGAAAGCCCCGTCGTTGTAAGCCGGGTCGACGCTGAAGGTCTCTTTCGTCACCACGCAGGAGGTGAAGGTGCCGGCTTTCACTGTCACTTCGGCATCGGTGTCCTCCACAACGGTGGCGGAGTCGATGGTGTAGCCGTTTGAGCCTCCGGACTCCGACCAGGAGTCTCCCTCCGCGACCGGGAACTTCAGGAGCACCCTTGACCAGATCAAATAGTTTATGCCCGAATTGCCTGCACCAAACTCATAAGTAGCCCAGGACAGCTGATCCTCGGTGCGGGAAAACACAAGGGTGTCGCTGCCGGCCCCGTCCGCCGTCATCGACCAGGTCCCGGGGGCGGTCACCGTGTAGGTCTCCGTGCTGTCCGGGGGATCCACCTCGCCGCCGGGGGTCTCGTCGACTCCTCCTCCTCCAGGGCCGCACGCAGAAAGGCAGATTGCCATGATTATGCCCAGACAGACCCATACGATGTTCTTCTTCATATGCCCGGCTCCTTGAATGTTTGTGCATAACTCATTAATTGACCTTATGAATTCATCATGTTCCTGAAGATTTCACCCTTTCCCGCTGCCTTAATTTCTTATCTCGAGCTCCTGCCAGGTCGTGCCGGGACCGTTGTTGGGGTTGAACCCCGGGCTGTCCGTGAGGAGGTATTCGCCTGTCCCGCTGGCCCAGACGTGTTTGTACCCGTTGGGCAACTCCACCTGGGTTCCCTCGAGGGGGTTGTAGTACTGCGCCGTGCCCCGTATGGTCTCGCTCATCTTTTCCCCGATGCGGTCGTAGATCTTCTGCCGCTCGTTGTACGACTGCATCATGGACTCGCTGATTTCGCCGCTGGTCTGGCTGATGTACCGGCTGAGTTCGCCCATGGAGCGGATGAACTTGAGCTGGTTCTGCACCAGGATGGTGACCACCTGGTTGTAGGTGTTGTACCACTGGGGACTGACCCTGAACGAGTCCGTCATGGCCCTGAACAGCAGGGCGTTGCCGGCGAGCTTACCTTTCTCCGCCCTGTTCGAGATGGCGTAGCTCACGAACCAGGGGGTCGAGGTGTAGACGCCCTGGAATGTCGGGACAGAGGTCGTGTATCCTTCGACCACGGCCATGATGTCTTCTTCCATGGGCGTCCCGTCCTTCGTGTACTCGATGCGCATCTTTGCCGCATCGATGGAGGCCTGGACGCCGGGCTGTCCCGAAGGCCCGCTCACGGCCTTCGCCAGATCGGGCATGGGCTGGAAGCTCACGATCTTCAGGTCTGCAGCGCCTCCCCGGAATCGCGGGAGGATGATCTTCTCGAGCGCTTCCCGGGCGCTGACCATGGGCATGACTTCAGCCCCGTAATACCGGGAGCCGGGCGGGAACATGGACATGGTCAGCTGGTTGTCCGTCCAGAACATGGCAAGGGTCGGGAGGGCTTCGAGTTCCTCATGACCGGAAGGGTTCCTCACCGTGAAGGCGATGGTGGCGGGCATGGTGGGGTTGTCGAACACCCAGGAGACGCCCCCGTTGAACTGCCACCCGGCGGGGATGAGGAGGCTGAACGCCTCGCCGCCCGTGCCCCTGGCGTCGATGCAGGAGTGCTTTTTCAGCTTGAGTGTCTTCCCCTCCGGTAGGGCTCCGGCGGATTTTCCGGCCAGTGTTGCCGGCACGTTTCCCGGCTTCTTTCCCGAATCGGACTCCTGGCAGGAGACCAGGGCATGAACACCCAGGATGAACAGGACAACAAAGACAACGGAATGGCTTTGAAAAGATGTGGGGCAGGTCTTGTGGCACATTCTCATGGATACCTCCCGAATATGCTCGTCACCGGTGAAGCGCAAACAATACCGCCACAAAAGCGCCTGCTGTTCCGATATCCCGCCTGAACCGCAGGGCTGGATCTGCCCCGCGCATCGCATGGCGACATATATAGTCCTTTCATCGCATGATGGCGAGGAATTTCAACCATCCCCGGCAGAAACATGACGAAAGGACCGGGTCTCCGTCACGGTCATGCCCGGCGCTTGCGGGGACGGTCCCGGGAAGCCGGGCCGGGCCATCGCCCGGTTTTCTTCCCCGATTCTTTCCTGGCTTCCCGATCCCTGGAAACCGCCGATTCTCCTGCCGGTTGGAAAAAACCGGGTTCTTCAGGATCGGCCAGGCCGCCCTTTGCCCGTGTCTGAGTTTGCCCTTTTGCGAACGACCCATTTCTCCAGACCCACCACCAGCAGGACAATTACGGCCACGGCCAGGATGCGCAGCCATGAATCCACACCGATGGGCTTGCTGTGGAAGGCGGTGTTCATGACCGGGACGTAGGTGAACATGAGCTGCAAGGCCAGCATGATCGAGGCCCCGCCGAACACCCACAGGTTGGAGAAAAATCCCGTCTCAAGAACGGATTTCGTCAGTGAGCGGCAGTTGAAAAGGTAGAAGAGCTCCACCATGACGAAGACATTGACCGCCACCGTCCTGGCTTCTGCGACATCCGTACCGGTCCGCATTTCCCACTCGAAGAGTCCGAATGCCCCGAGCAGCAGCAGGAAACCCACAATCAGAATCCGCCAGATGAGCACGCGGGTGAGAATGGGCTGCCCGGGGTCCCGCGGCGATCTTTCCATGATGTCCGGCTCCTTGGGCTCGAAGACGAGCATCAGGCCAAGCAGCACGGCCGTGGTCATGTTGATCCACAAGATCTGCACCGGGAGAATGGGCAGCGTAACGCCTGCGAATATTGCCGCCAGGATCACCAGGCCCTCTCCGATGTTGGTGGGAAGGGTCCACACGATGAACTTGGTGAGGTTGTCGAAAATGCCGCGGCCTTCCTCCACCGCCGCCTCGATCGTGGCGAAGTTGTCGTCGGTGAGCACCATGTCTGCCGCCTCCTTGGCCACATCGGTGCCCGTGATGCCCATGGCCACACCGATATCGGCTCTTTTCAGCGCAGGGGCGTCATTCACCCCGTCACCTGTCATGGCCACGATGTTGCCCCGCGCCTGCAGCGCTTCCACCAGGCGGAGCTTTTGTTCGGGGGCTACCCGTGCATAGACCGAAACGCCTTCCACCGTATCGATCAACTCGCGGTCGCTCATGTTCGCCAGGTCCCTGCCGGTGACCGCCAGCCCCGCATTGCGGAGGCCGATCATCCGGGCGATGGCCGAGGCCGTCAGGGCATGGTCACCCGTTATCATCTTGACGTGAATGCCTGCGCTGTGGCAGTTCTTCACCGCTTCGACCGCCTCGGCCCTGGCCGGATCGATCATTCCCTGCAGGCCCAGGAAAGTCATTCCTGCGGAGATGTCCTGATGGTCCAGTCTCTTTGCCTCTTCCTGCAATGATGTCCGCGCAAAGGCCAGCACCCGGAGCCCTTTGGCCGCCATCTGGTCAACGGCGGCAAGGATCTTCCCGGGGTTGAGATCCGCCGGTTCCCCCTCGGAAGAGAGGGACCGGGCACATCTCTCCAGGATCGACTCCACCGACCCCTTGGCATATGCGATGAGTGAACCCCCTTCAGGGGCGGCATGGAGCGTGGCCATGAACTGATGCTGCGACTCGAAGGGAATGGTGTCGAGACGTTTCCACCGGACGGCTTCACCCTCCGCAGAAAAACCGCACTTCACCGCGGAGGCTATGAGCGCCCCCTCGGTGGGGTCACCCTGCACCGTCCAGCGGCCATCCTTCTCAACGAGCAGGCTGTCATTGCACAGCAGACCGCACCTCAGGCACTCCAGAAGGGCAGGGGTCAAGGCGTCGCGGGGGTGACCGTTCTGTGCCGTAATCTCACCGAACGGTGCATAGCCTGCCCCTGTCACCTCAAAAAGATCAGGCCCGGCCATGACCTCCTGCACCGTCATCTGATTCTCGGTAAGGGTGCCCGTCTTGTCCGAGCAGATCACCGTGGTGCTGCCCAGGGTCTCCACCGCGGGCAGCTTGCGAATGATGGCCCGCCTGCGCGCCATGCGAGCCACGCCGATGGCGAGCGTGATGGTCATCGCGGCGGGTAGACCCTCGGGAATCGCACCGACGGCCAGGGCCACGGCAGCCATGAACATCTCGAACGCGCTTTCGCCGCGCAGGAGGCCGACCCCGAAGGTGAGCCCGGCCAGGAGCAGAATCACGTAAAGCAGGACCTTGCTGAATTCCGCGATCTTCCTGAGCAGCGGGGTGTCAAGCTCTTCCGTGGAAGAGATGAGCTCCGATATGCGGCCGACCTCCGTGCGATCACCGATTGCCACCACTACGCCGGCGGCCTGGCCGTAGGTGACCAGAGACGAGCCATAGGCCATGTTCTTCCGGTCCGCCAGCAGGGTTTCGTGGGGCAGGACCCGGTCATCTTTCTGAACCGCTACGGACTCCCCGGTCAGCGCCGACTCGTCCACCTGGAGGTCACGGACGGAGATCAGGCGGATGTCGGCGGGCACCTTGTCCCCGGACTGCAGCAGGACGATGTCTCCGGGCACCACCTCGGAAGACGAAATGCGCCGCTTCTCGCCGGATCGAATGACCGTGGCTTCGGTGATCATCGTCCTTGCAAGGGCATCGAGGGCCTTGACGGCCTTGGATTCCTGGAGAAAGCCGATAACAGCGTTGACGAGCACCACCCCGAAGATGACCCCGGAATCGACCCACTCCCGCAACAGCAGGGTTACCAGGGCGGCTGCCAGAAGGATGTAGACCAGCGGCTGGTGAAACTGCAGGAGGAACCGCAGCAGAGGCCCTGTCCCTTTCCTGGTTGTCAGGACATTGGCGCCGTAACGATCCTGCCGGCTCTCGATCTCGAACAGGTCGAGCCCCTTTTCCCCATCGCTCCCGAGGAGATCAAGTACTTCATCTGGAGGAAGATGATGCCAGTGCTTGCCTATCAACCTGTCCATCGTCTGCCTCCTCCCCCGGATTCGTGGGGCCATGAGCCCCCATTCTCACCGATTGCGCCCCCCTGTCTGCACGCTGTACGGTATAACTAACTGCCGGAATTCCCCCCGCAAGGGGGTGCGCTGTTTTTCTTTTCCCGTGCGCCGGCCCTACCCCGCCGTCAGCTTGTGTCCATCGTACATGCTCCTGATTTCCTGCGCGTAGCGCTCGCTGATGATGCGCCGCTTGAGCTTGAGCGTGGGTGTCAGCTCCCCGCCCTCCACGCTGAAGGGCCGGGGGAGGACGACGAAGTACTTGATCTGCTCGTAGCGGGCCAGCGTCCGGTTCACGGCGTCCACCTGCTCCTGGATGAGGGACTTCACCTCGGGCCGGGACAGAAGATGCTCGTGGCTCTCGGAAGCAATCCCCTGCTTCCGGGCGAACTTCTTCAGGCCGTGCATGTCGGGCACGATGAGCGCGGTGAGATATTTCTCCCCGTCCCCCTCCAGGCAGACCTGGTCGATGTAGGGGCGGGCGGTGATCGCCAGCTCGATGGGGTGCGGCGCCACGTTCTTGCCCCCGGACGTGACGAAGAGCTCCTTTTTGCGGTCCGTGATCTCCAGGAAGCCCTGTTCGTCGAAGCGGCCGATGTCCCCCGTGAGGAACCACCCCTCGTCGTCGAAGGCTTCCTTCGTCTCCCGGGGCATGTTCCAGTAGCCGCTGAAGACCTGGGGGCCTTTTGCGAGGATCTCGCCGTCCTCGGCGATCTTCTCCCGGGTGCAGGCGACGGCCTTCCCCACCGTGCCGGGCTTCACCTGGAGACGGTAGGCCAGGGTGTTGTAGGCGATGGCGAGCTTGAGCGAGCCCACGGGGTTCGTGTAGGGCGATATCCCCCGCGCCGGCAGCCTGACCATGGAGTCCAGGGTCCAGTCGACCATCCTGTCCTGGAACCGGGTGAGGTTGTCCCGGTCGATCCCGTGGAACTCGGGGGCATTGTAGTTGAGTATGGCCGCGGTCTCGGTGAGACCGTAGCCCTCGGTGAGCTGGATGCCCATGGACCGGATGAAGACGCAGATCTCCCTGGCAAGCTTGCCGCCCCCGGAGCCCGCCATGACGAGACGGTCGAGCCCGGCCATCTTCCTGACCCTGTTGAACACCAGGACGTTGGCCTGGGAAAACAGGACGAGGTCGAGGGGGTTCAGCCGCTCGCCCCGGGACATGGCGTCGCTGAACTTCTGTCCCTGGCGCATGGCCCAGGCGAACATCGCCTGGACGAGCTTCGACTGCCGGGACACGAACGAGGTGATCTGGTCGTAGACCTTCTCGTAGAAGCGCGGGATGCTGATGACGACGTTGGGCCTGAGCTCCAGGAGGGTTCTGGGCAGGTTCTTGAAGTCGGGCTCGAACGCCAGGATCCCCGACTGTTTCAACCCGCCGGCGTGGTAGTCGCACGTACGGCCATAGACATGGCAGATGGGCAGGTGCACGAGAAACAGCAGGTGCAGGCTTTTGTCCTGGGCCTGGCGCCTCAGGAGCGTGGGGTCCGTCACCTGGTTCATCGACGCGATCCAGTTGGCGTGGGTGAGCATGGCCCCCTTCTGCCGGCCCGTGGTGCCCGAGGTGTAGATGATGCTCACGACATCGTCGGGCCGGGCTTCGTTGATGCTCTTTTCCAGGGCATCGGGGTCGAAGTTCCTCCTCCCCCTCTCCATGACCTCGTTCAGGTGGTAAACGCCCTGCTCCCGCTCCGCGGGGAGCGATTCCATGCAGATCACGATCTCCAGGGGGGTCTCCCCCCTGACCCTGCAGGACATCTCCACCTTGTCGCGGGTGGAGCAGATGACCGCCCGGCAGCCGCTGTCTCCGATCATGTAGAGGAGCTCCTCCTGGGACGTGGTGGGATAAAGGGGCACCTCGATAGCGCCCGCCGCCTGGATGGCCTGGTCGGCGATGACCCAGCGCGGCCTGCTCTCCGAGAAAATGGCCACCTTGTCGCCGCGCTTGACGCCCAGGGCCATGAGGCCCGAGGCCAGCTCGAGGCTCCGCACCCTCGCCTCCCCCCAGCTGATGGATCGAAAGTCGCTCACGGGGTCTCCGTTGCCGTCGAACCTCCCCATGAGAAAGGTCCGCGAGTCGCCCGATTCCAATGCCCGCAGGTGAAACAGGCCGCACAGAGTACCTTCATCGTAGCCCATGAACTCCCTCCCCATCCATTCACGTCAAAAGACCCTTGATCGCATGCCAGGTTCTGATTTACTACAGGGGTGCATGCTACCATTTTTATGAGCTCGAAGAAACAGTGGAATAACGGCAGTTATGACAAATGGCAATCTTTTTTATTAACGTCTCGTGCAAGGTGTAGTAATGAGTGCTCCCGTTACCTGCAGCACGCGGACAGGGTGAGCGAAGAATCATGGTCCATGAGAGGGGGGAATCGCACCGTGCGCTCTGACATCGACGTTTTTCCTGCGTCCTGCGATGGGCTTGCCTTTTCCGGAGTGAAGTGGAAATGACGGACCAGGTCCAGCCCGCGCCCAAAATCGACGCCAGGCTCGAATGGCTTTCCGACGCCGTTCTCATCGCCTGCGCCACCGGGTTCGCTTATTTCCTCGCCTTTGTTTTCGAACGCGAGTACTGCAAATACTTCAACATCCCCGACGCCGTCATCCGGCCCGGGTTCGTCACGGTCCTGTCCTTCGCCGCCGCGGTCTACGCCTTCGGCATCTCCATCATCTGGATCGTGAACAGCCTCTACGTCTTCCTCCTCGCGGGCAGGCGGAAGAACCCGTCGGCCCTGAGGCGCTTCATCCAGGTCCGGGGCCCGGCCATGCTCTTCGTGGTCATCCTCGCCTCGGCCTACGGGTGGAACAGGAACGGGTGGCTCACCCTCATCCTCGCCGTGGTCTTCCTCTTCGTCGTGGATGTGCTGCCCGCCATCGTGAGCAGGAAGGAGTACGGCTCCTTCGCCCTGGCCTTCCGCGCCTCCATGGAGGGCACCGCGCAGCCGGCCACCCTGTGGGACCCCATCCACCGCCGCTTCGGCAGCCAGACCCTGCTCGTCCTCATCTTCTGCTGGTGCGCCATCATCCTCG